>JAOADB010000402.1 GCA_026417535.1 Caldilineales bacterium | reverse complement strand
CCGCCACAGCGGCAGATAGTGGGGCACGCCGATGAAGACGGCGCGCGTGGCCGTGGTCGTGTTGCCGTCGCCGTCGGTCACGGTCAGGGTGATGCGGTGCCAGCCATCCTGCAATCCGACTACCGAGAGGTGGCGGCCGCTCCCCACATCGCCGTCCCGGTCTGAGTGCCAGTGCAGACCCGAATCGGGCAGGTTGCCGTCCTCGGCATCGTAGCCCTCGCCGGCCAGCACCACCTGTTGCTCCGGCAGGAAGTGGGCGCCCTCGTCGGGGGCGATGATGATGGCCTGCGGGGCCTTGCGCGCCACCTTGAAGGGGGCGTCGGACCGATCGGTGGCCGTGTTCACCCCATCGGAGACGACCACGCGGAAGCGGGCCTGGTCGCTGCCCGGCAACGCAGTCAGGTCGGCCGTGTGTTGCGTGCCCGTGAGCTCGGTGGCTACCGCCTGCCAGGTGGCGCCGTTGTCGGTGCTGTAGAGGAGGGCATAGGTCAAGGGATCGCCGTCGGGGTCCGAGGCGGTCCAGCGCACCAGGGCCAAATCGCCTAACACCTCGCCGCCATTGGGCTCCAACAGCTTCACCATCGGCGGGTTGGGGCTGACGACCCGCTCGGCCACGGTCTGGCCGCGATAGCGGACGACCACCCGCGCCGTACCCGGCACCCATGGCACCGTCTCGATGATGGAGGCCGTCGGCTCCGCTTGTTCCCCCGCGTCGGTATCCTCCTTGGGCGTGAAGGGGTAGGAGGCCAGAGTGTTGCCGTCGGCGGCCAGCAGGGCCAGCGCCCAATCGTTGCCGGGCGTGGGCGGCTCGCCAGGCGGGATATCGGTCAGGCGGTAGAGGGTCTCCAACGTGGCCGTGTTGCGGGCCAGATTGATGCGACCGAAGACGGCCACGTGTTCCGTCGCCTGCGGGAAGGCTGCGGCGAAGACCTCGGCGCCAGCCGGCGCTACACCGTCGGCGATGAGCCGGTCGCGGATGCCCCGGTAGGTGAAGTCGGAGATCCACTGCTGAGCGCAGTAGGTCATGACGTCGGTCCAGGTCCAGGGATAGACCTGGCGGCGCTCGATATCCCAGCCGAAGTAGCGCTGCGGAGCCTCTCGCGGCCCGCCGATACGGCCGTCGGGATAGGGATAGGGCCTGCCGTCAGGGGCGCCGCAGAACTCGGCGTGGTAGCGGCCGTATTGATGACCCAGTTCGTGGCCGCCGTACCAGTCGGCGTAGGAACCGTCGAAGTCCCAGCCCTGTCTCTTATACACATCT
>JAOADB010000401.1 GCA_026417535.1 Caldilineales bacterium | reverse complement strand
GGGGCTGGCCCGCGCCGAAAACTTGGTGGAAGCGACCCAAAACGCCGATGTGTTCGTGGAAGTTTCGGGCCTCCTCAAAGCGCTGGCCACGACCCTCGGCAAGATCAGCGGTGACTTGCGCCTGCTGAGCAGCGGCCCCGAAACAGGCCTGGGAGAACTGCGCTTGCCCCCCCGCCAAGCGGGCAGCAGCATCATGCCCGGCAAGGTCAACCCCGTCATCCCCGAGGCGGTGATGATGGTCTGCGCCCAGGTCATCGGCAGCGATGTCGCCGTGACCATCGGCGGCCAATCGGGTGTGTTCCAGCTGAATGTGATGTTGCCGGTGATCGCCCACAATCTGCTGCTGTCGGAGAAAATTCTAGGCAATGCGGCGCGGGTGTTGGCTGATAAGGCCATCGCCGGCTTTGTGGTCAACGAAGCGCGCATTGCCGGTCTAGTGGACAAGAACCCCATCCTGGTGACGGCGCTGAACCCCGTGATCGGGTACGAGATGGGAGCCAAAGTGGCCAAGAGGGCCTACGCTGAAGGTCGTAGCCTCAAGGACGTGGCCGCCGAAATGACGAACCTGAGTCGCGAGGAGCTGGACCGCATCCTCGACCCGGCCCTACTGACCCAAGGTGGGATTCGCAAGTCGTAACGACTCGGCCCACAGCCTTCCTTTTCGGATGGGTCTTGCCTTGCCGCCATCGGCCGCTTGCCAGGACGACGGACGAAAGACGTTGCGCAAGATGCCACCTTGCGCGACGTCTTTCGTCTGCTTGCGATGGAACCCCGTCGGAACCTGAGCCATCAGCGGCCTGAGCAGTTACCGCAAGTGGTCAGCGCGCAGCTGGACGATGGACCATCCCTTTCATCGTCCATCGTCTATCGTCCATCGTCCATTCGATCGGCTTCGTTCCAACCCGTGAGGAGCCCATGACGTCGTCCTCCCTTGGCCCAGTGCAACCGGCGGAGCGTATTCGCATTCTCGATATCCTGCGGGGTTTTGCCCTGTTTGGGATTCTGTTCGTCAACATGCCCCTTTTCAACCGCCCCTTCCAAAGCCTGTTCTTTCCCGCCGATCCGGCCACGCCTTGGCACGAGCGGGCAGCCGAATGGCTGATCCATGCTCTGGGCGAGGGCAAGTTCTATTCGCTGTTTTCGTTGCTCTTCGGGTTGGGCCTGGTGTTGTTGATGGAAAGGGTCGAGGGCCGCGGTGGACGGTTTATCCCCCTTTACCTGCGGCGGCTGCTGGTGTTGCTCGGCATCGGCGTCGTCCACGCCTTTTTCATCTGGGCGGGCGACATTTTGATCATGTACGCGCTGTTCGGCTTCGTGTTGCTCCTG
>JAOADB010000400.1 GCA_026417535.1 Caldilineales bacterium | reverse complement strand
GGGTTCGTATCGCCGTTCGGTGACGATGGTGACCAAGGCCATCGCCGTGTCGTACAGCTCCCGAAACGAGGTGTACAGCGGCGCAAAGCCGAAACGGATGGTGTCGGGCGGGCGAAAATCGGGTACAATGCCGAAGTCGTGGATGAGGGCCAGATTGATGGCCAGCCCCTCGTCGTGGCCCAGGGCCACGTGCGAACCGCGACGTTCGGCCGCCTGCGGGGATCCCAAACGGAAACCGAGCGGCGCCAGGAGTTCCTCCCAGAGAGCGATGAAATACGCCGTCTGCCGGACCGATTTGGCGCGCACGGTCTCCATGCCCGCTTCGAGCAGCAAATCCACACCGGGTTCGATGAGCGACAGGCTGACGATGGCCGGGGTGCCGGTGAGAAAACGCCGCAGCCCCGCGGCCGGGCGATAGTCGAGCGCAAAATCGAAGGCCGCGGCGCTGCCCATCCATCCGGAGATGGGGTTGTGCAGCACCTCTTGCAGGTCGCGGCGCACGTAGAGGAAAGCCGGCGCGCCGGGGCCGCCGTTGAGATACTTGTAGGTGCAGCCCACGGCCAGGTCCGCGCCGACCGCTGCCAGGTCTATGGGCAAGGCGCCCACGGAATGGCTCAGGTCCCAGAGGATGAGCGCGCCCACAGCGTGGGCCGCCTGCGTCAGCGCTGCCAGGTCGTAGGTGTAGCCGCTCTTGTACGCCGTATGCGAGAGCACCACCAGGGCGACATCGTCATCGAGCCGCGCCGTCAGGGCCTCAACCGGGCCGTGAATCCCGTCGGGCGAGGGCACGATCTCGAGGCGGTGCCGCCCGCCCAACAACGAGACAATCCCCTGCAGGATGTACAGGTCGGAGGGGAATTGCAGGTTGTCACTGAGAATGCGATGGCGACCGGCCCGATGCAGCAACGCCGCCACGACCAGCTTGAACAGGTTGACCGATGTGGAATCGGCCACGATGACCTCATCGGCCGCGGCGCCGATCAAGCGGGCGATTTTGGCGCCCACCCGCGCTGGCGCCTCCAGCCAGCCCTCGTTCCAGCTGCGGACCAGGCGCTCGCCCCATTGGCGCTCCACCACCGTCGCCGCCAGTTCGGCCGTGACGCGCGGCAGGCGGCCCAGCGAATTGCCGTCCAGATAGACCAGGCCGGGGTCGGCGATGACAAACCGTTCGCGAAAACGAGCCAGCGGGTCGCTCGCGTCCAGGGCCAGGGCCTGTTCACGGAGCCGTGAGGCACTCATCGCAGGGTGCGCAGGGCCGCGCGCACGGGGCTGCCGTCGCCGCCGGCGATCTTGAGCGGCAGGGCCACCAGCTCGTAAAGCCCGTCGGCCACCCCGGTCAGACGAAGCCCCTCCAGGATGGCGATGCCGTGCCG
>JAOADB010000399.1 GCA_026417535.1 Caldilineales bacterium | reverse complement strand
GGATAGGCGCATTGTCGGCAGGTGAGCTCATCGTTGAAACTTAGGGAGTTTGAGGAGCTTGGGGGAGGTTGGGGGAGCTTGAGGGAGCTTGAGGAGCTTGGGGAGGCGTAGCTTCGGATGCCATCCGGAGAGGAGCTTGGGGAGCTCATCCATCGTCTATCGTCCATCGTCCATCATCCATCGTCCGTTCTTCCCAGGCGCGATAGGCTGCCAGCAACCGCCGCGTGATCGGGCCAGGACGACCCAGAACGTGCTCGCCTACCTGCCGGATGGGCAGCACCCCGCGACGGGTCGAGGTGAGAAAGGCTTCTTCCCACAAGGGCAAATCGGCCAGCAACAGCGGTCGCCGCCGAAAGGGAATCCCCAGCTCCTCGGCCAGGCGGATGACGCGCGCCATGACCGTGCCTTCGAGGATGGCGCCGACCGGCGGCGCCAACAGCGTGCCCTCCATCACCACGAACACGTTGCAATTCGACCCCTCGGTCACGCAGCCGAAACGGTCCACCAGCAGGGCATCGTGCGCGCCAACGGCTTGGGCCGCCTTGCGCGCCAGGCCCGGCACCAGCGTATTGAGCGATTTCACCTGGGGCATGGCCCGTTCGCCGTGATACACGGCCACGGCCACCCCCTCTTCGTACTCGGCCGGACTCGGCGCCGTATACGACATCTCGTAGACGAACACATCCGCCGTCGGACCGCCCAGGTCCACGGCCACCACCCGGATGAGACCGTCGGGCGCATTCGCCGCCACCACCTGCCGACACCACCCGGCCAGCTCCTCCCGGTCGGTCGGGAGGACGATCTGCGCCCCGCGCGCCGACTCCTCCATCCGCTCGAGATGTTCACTCAGGGCGATGATATGCCCGCGGCGGGCCAGGATGGTCTCGTACACGCCCAGCGCGCCGGTCAGGGCCGAAGTGAAGACGGGAATGACGGCCTCGTCCGGGCCGATGAAGCGACCGTTGTGCAGGATGCGGGGATAGACGGCCATGGGCGGCGCTCCTACCCGGCCCGGAGCACGGCACCGATCTCCCGTTCCAGGCGGGAGACGATCCGCTGGCGCAAACGGGCCGTGTCGGCATCGGTGAGGGTCTTGGTGGGCGATTGATAGGTGAGGGCGAAAGCCAGCGATTTCTTGCCCGGCGGGATCGGCTTGCCGCGGTACAGGTCGAACAGGTGCACATCCACCAGCAGCTCGCCGCCGGCCTGACGGATGAGCGCCTCGACCTGTGCGGCGGGGATGGCCTCGTCCACGATGAGTTTCTTCTGGGCGGTGGCCAAGTCGGTGATGTTGGAGTACTTGGTGAGGTGGGCGCCGGAACTGGCAGCCATCTGCACGGCCACGAGGGGAGTGAGGGAACGCGCTCCCTCCTTCAG
>JAOADB010000398.1 GCA_026417535.1 Caldilineales bacterium | reverse complement strand
AGATGTGTATAAGAGACAGGGCCAGGACGCGGCCCTCGCCGTTCACCAGGACCGTTTTGAGACCGGAAGTGCCGAGGTCAATCCCGGCGAGGACCATCAGCCTTTGACCGAACCGGCGAGCAAACCGCGGATGAAGTAACGCTGGAGCGAGAAGAAGACGGTCAGCGGCAGGATCATGGTCACGAAAGCGCCGGACGTGAGCAGATGCCAGTCGTTGCCACGCGAGCCGATGATGTTGGCCAACCGTTGGGTGACGACCTCGAACTGGGGATTGCCGCCCAGGAAAATGAGGGCCACCAGGTAGTCGTTCCAAACCCAAAGGAATTGGAAGATGGCAAAAGAGGCCAACGCCGGCACCGAGAGGGGCAAGATCAGCCGCACGAAAACGACGAAATGCGAAGCACCGTCAATGAAGGCCGATTCCAGCGTCTCACGCGGGAGGGTGGCGATATAGTTGAAGAGCAGGTACGTGGCCAGGGGCAGGCCGAAGCCCGTGTGGGCCAGCCAGATGGCCAGATAGGTGCCGTTCAGATTGAGTTTGGCGTAGTCGCGCAGGAGGGGCACCAGAGCGATTTGCAACGGCACGACGAGCAAGGCCACGACCATGATGAAGAAGAAGCGCCGACCGCTGAAGTTCATCCAGGCAAAGCCATAGGCGGCGAAAGCGGCGATGAGGATGGGGATGACGGTGGAAGGCACCGCCACGGCCAGGCTGTTGAAGAACGCGCCGGAGAAATCGTCGCCGGGGATGACTTCGACCGTGCCGTCAGGGCGCTTGTACTCGAAATCCTTGCCTTGCAGCACCTGCTTGTAATTGTCCAGGGTGAAATTCCAGTTGACCGTCCACACCCGTTCCTGGACTTCGATGTTGCCCAAGCGACGATTGCCGATCCACTGCAGGCGCTCGCGGCCGTCGGGGGTCATCACGCCGTTGCGCAGCTCCTCAAACGTGGCCCTGACGCCCTCGATTTCCATGACCCCGGTGGGATCGAGTCCCGCCTCGCGTGGATTGATGGTGCGCACGACCTTCCATTCCCGATGGGGTAAGACCGTCCACCAGCCTGTAGCCTGAATGTCCAGGCGGTCGCGGAACGAGGAGATGAACAGGCCCATGGTGGGAACGACCCACAGCAGGACCAGGATGAGAAGGGTGCCGTTGACCAGGACAAACGAAAAGAAACGTTGGCGACGCGTGCCCATTACGAGAACCCCCTTTGTTCGCGAATCCGGCGCAGATTGTAGATCATGACCGGGATGACGGCGATGAGCAGGATGATGGCGATGGCCGAACCGTAACCGGCATTGCGGGCGATGAAGGACTGGCGGTAGAACTGGGTGGCAATCACATGCGTGCCGA
>JAOADB010000397.1 GCA_026417535.1 Caldilineales bacterium | reverse complement strand
GGGCGACGACGTTCCGCCACGTGGGGCTGCTCAACCACGCCTGGGATGACCCCGCCGCGCTGACATCGCTGGGTGTGCTGGAGCAGGACGAGATCCGACAACTGGCCGGCCCCTACTGGCATCCCTCACTGCCCGATCGGGTGGACATTCGCGTGAACAAGGCCGTCCTGGAACACGATCACATCGTGATCGTCGGACCAACCTTTCCGCACGAGGTGGTGGGCTTCTCGGGCGGCGCCAAATACTTCTTCCCGGGCATCTGCGGTCCCGACGTCATCAACGCCACCCACTGGCTGGACGCGCTGGCCACCGTCGTGGGCACCATCGGCATCAAGGATACGCCGGTGCGGGCCATGATCCCCGCTGCGGCCTCCCGCCTGAAAACGCCGTCCACCCTGGTGGCCTTGATCGTCGAGGACCACGACCTGGCCGGTGTGCTCATCGGCGATCTGTATGAAACCTGGAGCGCGGCCGCGGACGTCTCGGCGCGGCGACACATCTTCTGGTTCGACAAACCGTTCACGCGCGTGCTCTCCCGCTGCCCGCCCATGTACGACGAGCTGTGGACGGCAGGCAAGTGCATGTACAAGATCGAGCCGGTCGTGGCCGTGGGCGGAGAGGTGATCATCTACGCGCCGCACCTGGAGGTGGTCAGCCATGTCCATGGCAGGTACATCTACGAGGTGGGCTATCACATCCTGCCCTATTTCCTGAACGACTGGGAGCGTTTCAAGCACGTGCCGCTCGGCGTGTTGGCCCACAGCACCCACGTGCGCGGCTCGGGCGTGATGGAGAACGGCATCGAGAAGCCCAATGTCAAGCTGATCCTGGCGAGCAAAATCCCACCCGAAGACTGCGCCAGGCTCAACCTGGGCTACATGGACCCGGCAAGGATCAACCCGGCCGACTGGCAAAACCGCGAAGACGAAGGCATTCTCTACGTGCCGAAGGCCGGCGAGCGACTCTACAAGGTGAGGAGCCAGCCATGAGCCATGGCTTGACCCTAAGGCGCGACGGCATCTTGGCCGTTCGTGCGCAGACCACGCGTGTCCTGCGATGGCAGCGGAGGTCACTTCGCTGCTGGCCTTTTTGCTACGCAATCCACAATCACACGGAGATACGACCATGACACAAGCGGATATCGGCCTCATCGGCCTGGCCGTAATGGGCCAAAACCTGGTACTCAACATGGCGGACCACGGCTTCACCGTGGCCGTGTTCAACCGCACCACCTCGGTGGTGGACGAGTTCATCGCAGGGCCGGCCAAGGGCAAGAGCATCATCGGCACCCATTCCCTGCCGGAGCTGGTCGCGACCCTCAAGCGGCCGCGGCGGGTCATGCTGATGGTCAAGGCCGGCCAGCCCGTGGACGACTTCATCGAGAAACTGATCCCGTTGCTGGAGCCGGGCGACATCATC
>JAOADB010000396.1 GCA_026417535.1 Caldilineales bacterium | reverse complement strand
GTTTCCTCCAGCTCGGCCACATCGGCGAAGGCCCTGATCGGTTCCGGATGCGGATCCACTGTGGTGAACGCCGGCAATTCGAGATCGGTTTCCCAAGGGCGCAAGCTGTCCAGTCCGAGCGCGCTGGCCGTCTGTTGATAGAGCTCGGTGGCCAGCGGGACGACCTCGTAGGCGATGGCTTCGTGGAAGGCAAAACAATCGGCGGGGGTGTAATCGAAACGGCCTAGGGCGCGCCACTGGTACTCGCGAAAGTCCTTGCATCCGGCATTGCGGGCCAGCTGACGGCGTCGCGTCAGCATCTTCATGAACAACCGATTAAGGTCATCGCGGCGGGCCAGAAAGGCCGCCAGGGCACGGCGCCAGACCTGCTCGCGCACACGGCGGTCGGGCGATTGCAACAGGAGAGCGGCCTGGGGGATCGTCTTCGCCTCGCCGTCCCAGTCGAAGGTCAATCCGCCGACGATTTCGTCGTATTGCTTGTCGAGCAACCGCAGCTCGCTGAGGATGGGCACGTTCTCATCGCGGAACAGCTCGGCCTCGACCCGGAAACGGCGGTAGAGGGTGGCCGTCTCGGCCCTCGGCTCGTAGCCGGGCACGGCCAGCCATTTCCGGCGCAAGGCCTGCTCGGCCCGTTCCCAGGCGGGCAGGATGTCCTGCACCCAATGGCGATAGCGGGCCGCGGCCGCTTCGTCGGCGGTGTTCTCGCTGACCCGGCGATAGATATCGGCAGCGGCTTCGTCGAGCACGGCCGCCAGATCGCTCCACTGCTGCAGCCAGTCGCGCACCTGCGCAGGGCCGAGCTCGGCTGCCAGCAAAACGTCAATATGGGGTTGGATGGTGCTCCAGTCCAGGGGGTTGATCGAGGTGTAGGCAGGGTTCATGGTGGATGGAGGGAGCGTAGCGGGGGAGAGGTGAGCTAAGTATAAAAGGCAAAGGTCACCGGGGTCAACCGTCTCGGCGAGGGCCTCTCGTACCCCATTATCGGCCAAAGGACGGGACGAAGGACGAACGACGGATGACGAAGGCCTCCCTGTCCTGCGTCTTTCGTCCGGCGCCCAGGTGCGGGACGGATGGCATCTTGCTCTATGTCCGTCGTCCGTTGTCCTGGCGAGCGGCCAATGGTGGGAAGGGAAGACCCATCCGGAGCGTGAGGCCGTGGGCTGAGTAGTGACCTGTCCGATGGACAATCCTCTCACCCGGCTGTATAATGCCGCCATGACGACCCTTTCCGTGTTGCGCGAACGGCATATCGCCGCCCTGGAACGGGACCTGGCCGCGTTGGTGGCCCAGCTTCGTGCGATGCCGGCGGTACGGCGGGTCATCCTCTTCGGTTCCTATGCCGCAGGACGCCGCGATCTGTTCACCGACCTGGACCTCCTAATTGTCATGGACACGTCGCTGGATTTTGTCAGTCGCATTGCTGAGCTT
>JAOADB010000395.1 GCA_026417535.1 Caldilineales bacterium | reverse complement strand
CCACAGGTGTGCGCAGGCCGACGATCACGGCCAGACCGAGAGCCACAAGGGTGGGGATGAGGATGAGAGGCCAACGTTCACGCAGAAGACGCCAATAACGAACAGGGGTGATGGGTTGATCCATAGAACCGGTTACAGTTTGAATCACAAAAGGCATTACGTCTCGCAACGGCTCAGGCCGATGCCTAGTCCCGATGTGCGGCCGATGATGGAAACCAAAGACTCACCCGAGAAGGAAAGGCAATGGCCCAAGCCGTTACCGCACTTCGACCACCACCTCGCCCAACGGCCAGGCGCCATCGGGTAAGGTAAGACCATCGGGTGTGATGGCATCCAGTCGCACGAGGTCGTCGGGCCAATAGAGGACGACGATGAGCCGATATCGCCCTGGCGGCAGGTCGGAGGGCAGCTCGACCCAGCGCACGGTCGTCAGACGATCGCCGACTCGCCACAGGTGGGGTGGCAGCTGAGAAGCCACCGGCCCATCAGCGCCGGCCCGCCACCGGCCCTCCATGTCGAGGAGCTGGACGCTGACGTGAAGCGGCTCGGCAACGGCGGCCAGGATCTGCCAAGAGAGGACGACCGGCAACGCCCAGCCGGGCCGAAGTTCGGAGCTGGGAAAGTCGGCATCGGTCAGGGCGATGACATCGCCAAAGCGTACCACAGGTGAGGATGGCGTTGCCAAAGCCGGCGGCAACGGTTGTTCGATGCGCAATTCGCCCAAGTAGGCGGCGTGGCCCAGCTGACGGTCGGCTGCGTCGTAAACGGGCAACGAGACGATGCCGCCCTCGTGCTCGCGGAAAAAGGTAATCTTGAGACGCCCCGCCGCTGGGGTGGTGCCTCCGGCTGTGACGGGTAGCCAATAGGTCTCGCGAAAGCGGGTGCCCGGCCGCCAGACGCTGGTAGCGGCGTTGCCGTTGCCGGGATAGGCCGTGTAGTTGCCGTAACTGAGGTCGCCCGCGCCGAGCAGATGGATGGCCAGGGTATAGGGTTCCCGGCTCCGTCCCAAGACCTCCCAGGTCAGGGTCACGGCCAGCCCGCGGCCGACAACGGCTACCGGTTGTGGGCCGAGGTCCATCCGGATCAGCCGCGCTAGGCCGCCGAAGCGGATGTTGACCGGTTCGCCGGGGGCCAGGTCCATTTCGGCTGCGGTCAGGGCCGGCGGCGGTGCGTAGGCGGGTTGCAACAGCCACGGGACCAGGGCGATGGTGAGCGCCAAGGGCCAAGCCAGCACCGGGACAAGGGGCACGGCGGCAAGACGACCGCCCCACGCCGCCCACCCTTGGGCCAGCATCCAGGCCACCACGGGAAGGGTGGCAAGGACATAGCGGCCAGGCAGGAAGGTGGTCTCGTGGAGGAGCGCTCGGACCAGAGGCAGGGTCAGGATGCCTCCAACGAACAGAAAGGCCGCAAGAAGCACGGCGCCGTCCCCTTT
>JAOADB010000394.1 GCA_026417535.1 Caldilineales bacterium | reverse complement strand
GCCGATGGTGGGCACCGGCACGCGGGCGGTGATGGCCGCGGCCAGCTCGATGGGGACCAGCTCGAGAACGATGCTGAAGGCGCCGGCTTCGGCCAGGGCTTCGGCGTCGGCGATCAGACGGTCGGCCTCGGCCGAGCTACGCCCCTGCACCCGCCAGCCACCCAGCTGGTGCACGCTCTGCGGGGTCAGGCCGATGTGGCCCATGACCGGAATCCCCACCTGCACCAACCGGCGCACCGTCTCGGCCATGTAGGCCCCGCCTTCGAGCTTGACCGCAGCCGCGCCGGTGGCCTGCAACGCCCGGCCGGCATTGGTCAAGGCCTGTTCTGGTGAAACCTGGTAGGTCATGAAGGGCATGTCAATGACGACCAGGCTCTCCGGCGCGCCGCGCACGACGGCGCGAGTGTGGTAAATCATCTCGTCGAGGGTAACGGGAGGGTGGTCTCGTAGCCCTGGATGACCATGCCCAGGCTGTCGCCGACGAGGATGATGTCCACGCCGGCAGCCGCGGCGATGCGGGCCGAGGTGTAGTCGTAGGCCGTGAGCATGACGATGGGTTCCCCGCGGACCTTTTTTTGTTGGATATGGCGAACGGTCGTTTTCATGGCGTCTCTCCGAAAGAAGCGGCGTGGCGACTTCGGACGATGGATGGGGGTTTTCGTCGTCCGTCGTTCGTCATTCGTCCTGGGTCAAGGCCGATGGCAAGGACGGAAGACGAAGGACGGAGGACGGATAGACGCGCGCAACGGGTCGCGGCGTCACGAATCGGCAAAAAAGGCGGCTAGTTCGGCCAGTCGGGCGGCCGGGAGATGGCCCTGGGCTGCGGCCACGGGCACGGTGGCCCGGCCCAGGCAGCGATAGAGGCGCAGGAGATCGGGCCGTCGAGCGCTCAGTTGCTGTTGATGGGCCTGCAGCGTGCCCAAGTCCCCACGGGCGATAGGCCCGGTCAGGGCAGCGGGCAGGCCACGGCGTTCCAGATTGTCCACCGCGCCCTGGATGAGGGGCAAAAGGGCGCGCGCGGCGTCGTCACGGCCGATGCCCAGGTCGGCCAAAAGATCAACGGCCGTGGCGAAACAGGCGACGACGTAGTTGCTGGCGAAGACGGCGGCGGCATGATACAGCGGTTTGGCCGCGTCAGGGATGATGAGCGGCTGCCCACCCACCGCCAGGACGAAGTCGCGCAGCAGGGGTAACAGGTCGGGATGGCCGCTGAGGCCGAAATAGGCGCCGGGCAGCAGGTCCACGGCCGTTTGCGGGTCGGCCAGAGTCTGCAAGGGATGGAGGGTGCCGGTGAGGGCGCCGGCCGCGGCGGCATGGCGCAGAAGCCCGCTCCCGTGCAGGCCGGAGTGATGGACCACACCCATGCCCCGCCGCCAGGATCCGGCGCCGGCCGCATCCACGGCGGCAATCTGTCTCTTATACACATCT
>JAOADB010000393.1 GCA_026417535.1 Caldilineales bacterium | reverse complement strand
GTCGTCGGTTTCGACCGTCCCAAGATTGACCAATTGCTAGGACTCAAATAATTCCTAACACAAACCCCTAAATCGCTACCAATCGAGGAGAAAAGCCATGGACATGAAAAACACAACCGTCAACGTCATACCCCTCGGCGCGCGCGTGCTGATCCGCCCTCTGGAGCAGGAAAACCGCACGGCGTCCGGCATCATCCTGCCCGAAACGGCCAAAGAGAAGCCCCAAACCGGCCTGGTGGTGGCCATCGGGGATGATGAGTCCATCAAGGTCAAAGAGGGCGACAAGGTGCTCTTCCCCAAGTACAGCGGCACCGAAGTCAAACTGAACGGCGTGGACTATCTGCTCATGGATAGCAACGACATCCTGGCCCGTCTGGTTGAATAGCCGGCGGCCGTCATGCCTTGCTCTGGAGACGAACATGGAAGCCAGAGTCATTTGGGATCACGGGCTGAGTTTTTCCGGTACGGCCGATAGCGGTTTCACGCTGCCTTTGGGCGCCGCTCGGGCGGTCGGCGGCGAGGACGATGGGTTTCGGCCGCTAGAGCTGATCGCCATCGGGCTGGCCGGCTGCACGGCGATGGATGTCATCTCGATTTTGCTGAAGAAACGCCAACAGGTGACCGGTTTCGAGGTCAGGGTGCAGGCGGAGCGGGCCAACGACCATCCGCGGGTGTTCACGGACATCGCCATCGAGTACATCGTGCGCGGGCGGGGCATTGACCCGGCGGCGGTCGAGCGCGCGATCGAGCTGTCCGAGACGAAGTACTGTTCGGCCCACGCCATGCTGGCGAAGGCCGTCCCCATCCACCACACCTACCGGATCATCGAAGAGGAACCGGCCCCCGTTGCTTGAAAGGTGACGATGGACGATGGCTATCGTCCACCATCGTCCATCGTCCGCTATCGTCTATCGTCCATCGTCCACTATCGTCCATCGTCTCCCTATGAACGAATCGGAACGAACATCCCTGGGATTAACGACTCGCCTGGCTGTGGATTTCGAGACGGCGCTGGCCCGCGTGGTGGCGGCGCTGAAGGCCGAGGGTTTCGGCGTGCTGACCCAAATTGACGTGCAGGCCACGCTGAAGGAGAAGCTCGGCGTGGCATTCCGCCCCTATGCCATCCTGGGCGCGTGTCATCCGCCCCTGGCCTACCGCGCCCTGACGACGGCGCCGGAGGTGGGCCTGCTGCTGCCGTGCAACGTCGTGGTCGAACAGGTGGACACCGGCGAGTGCGCGGTGGCCATTGCCGACCCTATCGCCATGATGACGATGGCAGGCCGGCCGGAGCTGGCGCCGATAGCCCAAGAGGCCCGCGCCCGTCTGGAGCGGGTGGTGGCGGCGTTGCAGGGGGTGACGGGTAACGGGTAACTGCGGTATAATGGCGGGCGATGGAGCCCGTTGCGCCTTCGCCCGCCGCCCAACACGATGCCGACGCCGACCGCGCGCTGCTCGAGCGGATC
>JAOADB010000040.1 GCA_026417535.1 Caldilineales bacterium | reverse complement strand
TTCGTCTTCCGTTCCGTCAATCGGCCGAAAGGCGGGACGCCGGACGAAAGACGGAAGACGAAATCCCTCCGTCTTTCGTCCTTCGTCTTCCGTCCCGTCAATCGGCCTTCCATGCGGAACGAAGGACAATTGGCACAAGCACCCTCATCCATTTTTGAGTTCTCGCGAGGTCCTGTATGAAACGAACCTGGCAGCCCAAAGTCCGCAAACGCTTTCGTGTGCACGGTTTTCGCAAGCGCATGAGCACGCGCGCCGGTCGCAATGTCCTCAAGCGCCGTCGTCTCAGCGGTCGCGTCCGCCTGACCGTCTGACCGTTTCTCATGGCCGTCGCCGGTGCGTCGTCGGTATCGTCTGCGGGCGCATGAGCGCTTCCAAGAGGTTCGGCGTCAGGGTCAAAGCCGCCACGGTCGCCTTTTGCTCATCGTGTATCTGCCCAACGGGCTTCCCTACAGCCGTTTCGGATTCGCCGCCAGCCGTCGCGTGGGCAAGGCGGTGCGGCGTAACCGCGCTCGTCGCCTGATGCGGGAAGCCATGCGCCTGCAGATGGCCGAGATCGCGCCGGGCTGGGATATCGTGTGCATTGCCCGGCCTACCATCGTCGGCGCCCGGTTGCAAGAGGTCCAGGCCGAATGCCGTTGGCTCTTGCAACAGGCCGGACTGCTGCAACCGACGCCGGGCACGACGCCCGTTGTCGCCTCTTCGGGTTGAGTCCGATGGCCCAACGTGTTCTCCTCGCCCTCATTCGCGGCTATCAGCGTTATCTCTCCCCCTTATTGGGGAGCAGCTGCATTTACCAGCCAACCTGCTCGCAGTACACCTACGAGGCCATCGCCAAACACGGCATCTGGCGAGGGACCTGGCTGGGCATCAAACGCATTGCCCGTTGCCACCCCTTTCACGCCGGCGGCTATGACCCCGTTCCCGATTGACACCCATTCCTTTGCCAATCCGTCACCGTGATGACGGTGGAGCGTGCTGTGAACCGTTTGTTGCGATTGATCCTGCTTTTGCTTCTTTCCGCCCTGTTGCTCAGCAGCTGCGGCGGTGTCCAGATTGACCCGAATACGGGGCAGGAGGTCTATACCCCCGGCATCTTCGAACCCCTGGCCTATCCACTGCGGCAGGCCATGATCCTGTTTCACAACCTGCTGTCGCCGCTGGGTGTGGCTTATGCATGGGGCTGGGCCATCATCCTGGTGGCTGTGCTCATCCGCATTTTGCTGCTACCCTTGGGCATCCGCCAGATGCGGTTGATGCGCGTGGCCCAGGCCAAGATGAAGGCATTGCAGCCTGAGCTGGAAGCCATCAAGAAAAAGTACGCCAAAGACCGGCAGAAGCTCCAGGAAGAGCAGATGCGGCTCTATCAGAAGCACGGCATCACCCAGGCCCAGATGGCCGGTTGTTTGCCGACGCTGCTGCAGATGCCTATCCTCTTTGCCTTCTACTACGCCTTGCTGGGGCTGATCGTTCAGAGCGATTTCAAACAGGGTGCGCCGTTCTATTTCATTCCTGACCTGGCCCATCCCAGTTACGTTGGTGGCCTGGGCTGGCTGACCGAGAATTTCTCCCTGGCCAAATTGGCGCAACCCACCGTGTGGCCCTATCTCGTCCTGCCGGCGGTGCTGGCCGTCAGCCAATACGTCCTGACCAAAATGACCCAGACCGGTCAGCCGACACCCGACCCGGACAACCCGGCTGCCAACATGATGAACCAGATGGCCATCCTGATGACCGTCATGTTCGTCTTCTTCTCGTTGCAGGTGCCGTCGGGGATGAGCCTGTACTGGGTTGTGGGCAACATCCTGGCCATTGCCCAGCAGTACTACGTCAATCGGCAAGCGCATCGCTGGGATGAACACGCTGCCGCGTTGGCCGCGGCCACCATGGCCGGAGAGGTGGAGACCGCCGTGACCGTCGAGGCCGAACCGGCCGTTTCGTCGGATGGCAAAGCGGCCCTGGCCGAGAAGGCCGGTCCTGCCCCGGCGCGGGCTTCGGCGGCAGCGCCGACGGCCCCCCGGCGTAAGCGGCGACGCCGACGGTGAGCGGGCTAACCGACGCAGGAGGTTTTATGCGCGAGTACACCGGTCGTACGGTGACCGAAGCCATTGAAGCCGGTTTGCAGGCCGAAGGTCTGCAGCGGGCTGACGTGGACGTCGAAGTCCTGGACGAAGGCCACAGCGGCTTGCTGGGAGTCGGCGCCAGGCCGGCCCGGGTGCGGCTGCACGTGCGGACGGTCGAGGCGCGGCCAACGGAGCCGGCGGCTGACCAAGCAGCGCCGTCCGGATTCCACCCGACTCCGGAACAGCTCGAGACCCTGGCCGTTGCCCGTGCTTTCTTGCAGGGGTTGCTGGAACGGATGGAGCTGAAGACGCAAGTCGAGGGGAGCATCGTACCGCCCGATGCAGAGGGAGCCGAACGTTACTATCTGAACATTGCCGGAGATGACCTCAGCCTCTTGATCGGGCGTCGCGGGGAAACCCTCGATGCCATTCAGCACCTGGTGCGGCTGGTGGTCAACAAGCACACCCACAGCTGGCCGATCGTGGAGGTGGATGTCGAGCACTACAAACGCCGCCGCGAACACAGCCTGCGCCGTTTGGCCGAGGCGATGGCGGCCCGCGCCGTCAGCGAGAAGCGCACCATCGTCCTGGAAGCCATGCCCCCGCGCGAACGGCGCATCATCCACCTGGCGCTCAATAACCGCGCGGATGTCTACACCGAGAGCATCGGTGAGGGCGAAAATCGCAGGGTGACCATCGTGCCGCGTTGAGGGGCATCACGGCCGATGGGGCGACGCCATTGGAGGGCAGCCGGGGCCCGCCTTCCGAACCGGCGCGGCCGATTTGGCAAGGGGTCTTCTGGCGCCGTGGCCGATTAACCCTGTTCTTTGCTTTTGCATATAATGGCGGCGTGCAACCCGGCGACATGGAACCATCCGCCTCGTGTGTTGGCCTGGTGGCGACACTCCTCTCCACGGCGGCAAGCTATCGTGGCGCCGGTATTCACACCTACAGCGCCCACTTGCTGCAGGAGTTACCCGCGGTCACGGCGCCCCGGTCGCAGCGCTATCTGGCCTATGTGGGCGATCCGGCCTATCGGCCGCCGTCGGGCCTGGCATTGGTGCGGGCGCCGGCGCTAACCCAGAGGCCCACTGCTCGCATCCTGTGGGAGCAGTGTGTGCTCCCCTGGCGGGCTCGGTTCGACCGGGTCGCTTTGTTGCACGGCCTGGCCTATGCCTTGCCGCTCGCCTGGTCAGGGCCGGCCGTGGTTACCGTCCACGATCTCAGCTTTTTGCGGTTTCCCCGCGCCTTTGCTCCGGCCAATCGGTTGTATCTGTCCCGGATTACGGCCGTGAGTTGCCGGCGAGCGCAGCGGGTGATTGCCGTCTCGCAGGCTACCGCCCGCGAGCTGAGCCGGTTGCTTGGCATCTCCCCTCAGCGGATTGACGTGGTCTACAACGGCGTGGATTCCGTTTTTTTTGTGCGCGATCCCGAAGCTGTGGCGACGTTTCGGCGCCGGGCCGGTTGGCCGGAGGCGTTTATCCTCAGCGTGGGTACGCTGGAACCGCGCAAAAATTACGGCGTCTTAATCGAGGCGTATGCCCTCTACCGGCGGATGAACGCGCGGCCGTTGCCTTTGCTTGTGGCCGGTGGCCGCGGTTGGGACTACGAGGCCATCTTCGCCCGTGTGGCCCAACTCGACCTATCGGCCCATGTCGTGTTTCTCGGTTTCGTTCCTGCGGAAACGTTGCCCTGGCTTTACAACGCCGCGACGTTGTTCGTTTATCCCTCACGCTACGAAGGTTTTGGCCTGCCTGTGCTCGAAGCGATGGCCTGCGGTGTCCCTGTGATCACCAGTCGTGCCAGCAGCCTGCCCGAAGTGGCCGGGACGGCTGCTTGGTTGCTCGACCCGGATGATGTCGAGGGCTTGGCTCAGGCCATGGACACACTCACCACCGATGCCGAACGGTGGGAAGCCATGCGGCAGGCTGGCCTCGAGCAGGCCCGGCGCTTCCGTTGGACACATACCGCAGCCGCCACGGCGACAGACCTACGCACGCGTACTGGCATCATGAGGCTAGCGGAACGGCTTCTGCGTTTTCACAAGTTCCTGCTCATTGCGGGCGACGCCGCTTTGGCGGTGTTGGCCTTCTATTTGGCCTGGTTCGTCCGCTATCAGCTGCAGTGGTATCGCCAGGTTGACCCCGCTTTCTATACCGATTTCGATTTCTATGCGCGCGTGGCCGTCCTGGCGGCCGGCCTGGTCGTCACGGCGTTTTCGCTGGAGGGACTGTACAACCTCCCGCGCGGGGTGGGGTATCTCACCGAGTTCTATCGGCTTTTCAACGGCACAGCCACCGTCACCATTGTCCTGATGGTGGGGAACTACATGTTCCAGCCGGCCTTCCATTCGCGGCTGGTGTACGGTATTGCCGGCGGCTTGATCCTGTTTCTCACGGCCACGTTTCGGCTGTTCAATCGCGGGCTTTTGAGCTGGTTGCGCGGCC
Organism: Caldilineales bacterium; assembly: GCA_026417535.1. Taxonomy (GTDB): domain Bacteria; phylum Chloroflexota; class Anaerolineae; order J102; family J102; genus SSF26. The sequence goes on along the minus strand of JAOADB010000040.1, from coordinate 15,983 downwards.
GCGGCATAGGCACCCGGCGGGTCTTGCTCATCGGCGCCGGCGAAAGCAGCCGTCATATCATGCGGATTATGCTGGCCAATCGCCATCTGGGGTATCGGGTCATCGGCTTTCTCGATGACGACCCGGAGCGGGGACAGCGCAACCTGGGGCCGTTTACGGGTTTGGGCCCCATTGACAACTTGCCCCTGCTCTTGCAAAGCGGTCAGGTGGACGAAGTCATCGTCACCCTGCCCTGGCAATACCATCGCCGCATCATCGGCGTGCTCAGCCAATGCGAACGCCACGGCGTGCCCGCCCGCGTGGTGCCCGATGTGTTGCAGATGAGCCTGGACCGGGTGGATGTCGAGGTGTTGGACGGCATCCCTCTGCTCGGCGTCAAATACGTCTCCATTGCCGGCACGCGGCTGGCTTTCAAGCGCACGGTTGACCTGGTGGTGTCGGCGGTGGCGTTGGTCTTGCTCTTGCCCCTCTTCGCCGTCCTGGCCGTGCTCATCCGTCTCGATTCGCCGGGGCCGGTCTTTTTCGTGCAAAAACGGATCGGCAAAAATGGCGTTCCCTTCAACACCTACAAGTTCCGTTCGATGGTGGTCGAGGCCGAAGCTCTGCGCGCCCAGCTTGCGGCCTTGAACGAAGCCGATGGCCCCCTGTTCAAAATTCGCAACGACCCCCGCACCACCCGCGTGGGTCGCTACCTGCGCCGGTTCAGCCTCGATGAGCTGCCGCAGTTGTTCAACGTGCTGCGCGGCGAGATGAGCCTGGTGGGACCGCGGCCGGCCTTGCCCGAAGAGGTCGAAGCCTACGAGCCCTGGCATCGTAAACGCCTCGAGGTGACGCCCGGCATCACCGGCCTCTGGCAGGTGTCGGGTCGTTCCGATCTCAGCTTCGAGGAGATGGTGTTGCTCGACATCTACTACGTCGAGAACTGGTCGCCGCTCCTCGACCTGAGCATCTTGTTGCGCACCATTCCGAAAGTCCTGCTCGGTCACGGCGCCTATTGAACCTGCCGTTGGACCGGGTCATCCCATACTCCCCCACACGTTTGACGATTATGGCCTTTTCCCTCCTCTCGTTCCGCAACGGTCTCAGCAGCCGCTTTGTGCTGGCCGATGTCCAGCGCGAGGCCTGTACTTCCTTTTTGCGTCGGCTCGTCCAGACCCCCAGCCCTTCCGGCGAAGAGGCAGCCGTGGCGCGGTTGGTGGCAGCCGAAATGGTCGAATGCGGCCTGCTCGGTGTGCATACCGACCGCATCGGCAATGTCATCGGCCGTTATGGTCGTAGCGGCGGCCCCATCCTCCTGCTCAATGCCCACATGGACACGGTTGGCGTCGGCGATCCGGAGGCCTGGAAGTACGACCCCTACGGCGCCGAGATCGTCGAAGGGTGGTTGTACGGTCGGGGCAGCGCCGATATGAAAGGCGCCCTGGCGGCGATGGTGTACGGCGTGGCCCTGTTAGCGCAAAACCGGGTGGAGCTGCCCGGCGAAGTCGTTGTGGCTGCGGTCGTCCAGGAAGAACCCACCGAGGGCATGGCCATGCGCGTCTTGGTCAACGAAGAGGGCCTGCGACCCGATTGGGTCATCCTCGGCGAACCCACCAACCTGCAGATCGCCCGCGGCCATCGCGGTCGTATGGAGCTGCGGGTGACCGTCCAGGGGCGGGGGGCCCATGCTTCGGCGCCGGAACGGGGCGAGAACGCCCTTTCGGCCGCGGCCCGGCTCATCTTCGGGCTGGAAATGCTGAGCGCCAACCTGATGAGCGACCCCGTGTTGGGCAAGGCCACCCTGGCCGTGACCGGTCTGACGACGGTGGCCAGCAGCCGCAACGCCATTCCCGAACGCTGCGACCTCGTCATTGACCGGCGCCTGACTCTGGGCGAAACGGCCACCCGCGCCCTGGCCGAGATCGAGGCCGTGATCCGCCGTGAAGGCATCCGCGCCACGGTGGGCATCAACCGCTACACGAGCACGAGCTACACTGGCTATCAGACCGAGGGACTCGACCTTTACCCGGCCTGGTTGCTGCCCGAAAACCATCCCTTGCTCCAGCTCAGCCTGAGCGCGCTGGAACGGCATTTTGGCCGGCGGCCGGCCGTCATCACCTGGCCCTTCTCGACCGACGGCGCCTTCACGATGGGCGAAGCGGCCATCCCCACCATCGGGTTCGGGCCCGGCGATCCGCGGGTCGCCCATACGGCCGATGAAGCCATCCGCCTGGCCGATGTCCACGAAGCGGCCGAAGCCTACGCCACCCTCGTCGTCGAGCTCCTGACCGCGTTGGCCCGACGCGGGTCGGCCTGAGCTGTCCCTCGTCGTTGCGTTCGAGTTGTCACCCTCAGGCCCCTACCCGTGATGGCTCACGTCCTCACTTTGCCATTTGCCGAAACGACGACGGACGACGGACGAAAAAACGTCGTCGTTCGTCCATCGTCCGTCGTTGCAATGTTCGACCGAGACGAGGCGTTGTCCTCGGTATCGGGGGATGTTCTACGCGCGCCAGAGAAAAGGGAGCGGTAACACCATCGGCGCTTTGGCATAAAAACCGGAAAGAAGTCGGTAGTGAACCACGGGAGCAACTACGGCATGTCTACCCTCGTTTTCGTCCTTGCCCTCGCCTATCAATTGGCCGGGCTTTGGTTGAAGACCTACGCGTGCTTTTTACTCCTCACGGTTGTGTTCTATGGCCTGCGCCGCGTCCGCCACGATTGGCCGGCCGTCGGCGCGCAAACTCCTGAAGAATGGCCCCACGTCACCGTGCAGCTGCCCATTTTCAACGAACCCTATGTGGCGCAGCGGATCGTGACGGCCGTCGCCGCTTTGGATTATCCCCGCGAGCGCCTGCACATCCAGGTCCTGGACGATTCCACCGACCGCACGGCGACGCTGCTGCCGGCCCTCGTCCAACGGTTGCGCCGAGAGCAGGGCGTGGATATCACCTATCACCACCGCCGTGACCGACAGGGCTACAAAGCCGGCGCGCTGGCGGCGGGTCTGAGCGCCACGGAAAGCGAATTCATCGCCGTGTTCGACGCCGATTTCGTTCCACGCCCCGACTGGCTGCGCCGCACCCTGCCGGCCTTGCTGGCCCACCCCGAACTGGCCTTCGTGCAGACCCGCTGGGCGCATCTCAACCGCCAGCAGAACCTGCTGACGACCGCCCAAGCCCTGGCCCTAGACGGCCATTTCGTCGTCGAACAACAGGCGCGTTCGGCCATGGGGCTGTGGCAAAATTTCAACGGCAGCGGCGGGTTGTGGCGACGCGCCGCCATCCTCGATGCCGGCGGTTGGTCGGCCGATACCGTCACCGAAGACCTGGACCTCTCCTACCGGGCGCAGCTCAAGGGATGGCGCGGGGCCTATCTTGACGATATCGAAGCGCCCGCCGAGTTGCCGCCTTTGCTGGCCAGTTACAAACAGCAGCAACGGCGCTGGGCCCAAGGTTCGACCCAAACCCTGCGCAAATTGGCCTCTGCCCTATGGCGCAGTCGTCGGCCCTGGTGGCACCGTCTGTATGCCTTTTTCCACCTCGGCGGTTATGCCGCGTCGTTGCCGTTGCTGGCTTTGCTGGTGCTGACATTGCCGCTGGCCGGCTTGCCGGCGCAGCCGTGGCCGTTCAACCTGCCGGATGGGTTTGCGCTGGTGACGCTGTTGAGTCCGCTGGCCCTCTTTGCCCTGGCCCAATATCGGCTGTCAGGCAGGTCGGGGTTGCGTCGGCTATGGGCTTTGCCGATCCTCATCCTGCTTTCGTTGGGGATTTCCCCCACCCTGGCCGGCGCCGTCCTGGCCGGTTTGCGCCGGCGCGGGGGCGTGTTCGAACGCACACCCAAGCAAGGTGAGGCCGGTTCCCTGGCGGCCCTTCTCGAAAACACGGCCCGCAGCGACCTCCTGCCCGAAGCATTGGCCCTGGTCTATGCCGGCCTGTGTCTGCTCGTGATCGCAGCGACCGGACGGTGGGACCTGGCGCTGTTGCCGATGCTGTTCGTGGTGGGGAGCGGGGCCGTGTTGGCGCAGGAGCTGCGGGAACAGCGGCAGAGCCGTCGGGCTCCTACGATGTCCGGGGCGTCCCGTCCCGAGCCGGTCTGAACCGATGCTCCCCTCCGCAGAGCGTCGGTCGTCGCCATGACCTTGTGGGTGGCAGGGCGAGAGGCGGCCGATGACGTTGGGGGACCCGGCGTGGTTTGGCGCTGCCGGCGGCCGTTGGCGCTACGCGCACCTTTGGGGGCGGCCGGGCGGCTTCGCCCCCCGGCCGCCCCCGGACCCCGCGCGTACGGCCAATTGTCGTTCCCCGACGTCTTGTTCCGCCGGTGCCCACCCCGTTCGCGCGGCCGATGCGCGCCGGCACCCACCGCGCGATCCGCTTTCTTTTGCAGGATGGCGCTTCGCCGATTGTACGTGCCCTTTGGTATACTCGGAGCCGTCGGGCCACGGCCGTGGTTCGGCTTTCGTTTGTCCGGTTCGTGCGGTTTCCTGTGTGGGAGCACCCGTCATGTTACGCCGAACGCTGATTGCCCTTTCCCATAGCGAATCCATGCGCCGCATGGTCATGGACTTCCCGGTGGCCGCACGGATGGCTCGGCGTTTCGTGGCCGGCGAAACCCGGGCCGAGGTGCTGGCCGTCATCCGCCAGCTCAATCAGGCCGGGATCCTGGCCACGGTGGACTTCTTGGGCGAACACGTGACCGAACGCGAGGCTGCCCTAGCCAACGCGCGCGAGTATCTGGCCCTGTTGGACGACATCGCCGCTCACGACCTGCGCAGCGGGATTTCGCTCAAGCTCTCGGCCATGGGCCTGCACATCGACGAGTCCTTCTGTTGGGACAACGTTCGGCAGATCGTGGCCAAGGCCCGCGATCTCGGCCGCTTTGTCCGCATTGACATGGAGGAATCGAGCCTGGTCGAGACCACTTTGCGGCTCTATCGGCAGCTGCGGACCGAGTTCACCAACGTCGGCACCGTCGTCCAGGCCTATCTCTTTCGCACCCGTAGCGACGTTCAGGCCCTGATTGACGAGGGCATCGCCGATTTGCGCGTGGTCAAAGGCGCCTATGACGAGCCGGCCAGCATCGCCTGGCACGACCGCCAGGTCATCCGTCGGGAGATGATTGCTCTTTGTCGCATGCTATTGGAAGCCGGCCCGACCCGTGGCCGTCTGGCCATCGGCTCCCATGACGATGCTGTGTACAACCCCGTGGCGGTCTGGGCGGCCGAGCAGGGCATCGCCTACAATGCCTGGGAAATCCAGTTTCTCTACGGCATCCGCCGCGACGAGCAACGGCGCCTGGTGGCGGCCGGCCATCGGCTGCGCCTTTACGTCCCTTACGGCCATTCCTGGTATCCCTACTTCATGCGTCGCCTGGCCGAACGACCGGCCAATCTCGTTTTCTTCTTGCGAGCTCTGGTTGGCGATTGAAGCAGTTACCCCCATGACCCCACTTCTCGGTAAGACAGCCGTCGTTACGGGTTCGGGCCGCGGCATCGGCCGGGCCATCGCTTTGGAGTTGGCGCAGTTGGGCGCCGATGTCGTTGTCAACTACTTCCGCCGTCGCGACACGGCCGAGGAGACGGCCGCCGCCATTGCCGCCTTGGGCCGACGGTCGTTGGTGGTCAAGGCCCACGTCGGCCGTCGGGAGCAGGTCGAACACCTCATGGCCGAGGCCGTGGCTGCCTTTGGAGCCGTGGACATGTTCATCGCCAACGCCGCTTCGGGTGTGCCTCGGCCGTTGCTCGAGCAGGATGCCCGGGAGTGGGACTGGACCGTGGACATCAACGCCCGGTCTCTCTTCTACGGCGTGAAGGCGGTGGCGCCGGCCATGAAAGCGCGGGGTTGGGGCCGCATCATCGGCATCACCTCGATGGGTTCCCGCCGGGTCCTGCCCAACTACGGCATCATCGGCGTCAGCAAGGCCGCCATCGAGACTCTCATCCGCTACTTTGCCGTCGAGCTGGCGCCTTACGGCATCCGTTGCAATGCCGTTTCGCCGGGGGTCGTCCTGACCGACGCCCTGCGTCACTTCCCGAATTGGGAGGAAATGGTTGCCATCGCCCGGCAGCGCACCCCCACCGGCGCCTTTGTCACCCCCGAACAGGTCGCCCACGTCGTCGGCTTCCTCTGCACCGATGCCGCCGCCGGCATCGTCGGGCAGACCATCGTCGTGGACGGCGGCTACGAAATCATGCCCTAACCGCTCGACCCATTGCTTCTCCCTTCCGGGCGAACGATAGACGGGGCCTCATCCATCGTCTATCGTCCCATCATCCATCGTCCAATGTCATGGATCGCAAAACTCCCATCCGCCAGCATCTGACGGAAGCGCGTCAGCTCTTACTCGAAGCCGTCGCCGCGCTCGACGACGAAACGGCCCTGCTCCCCACGCCCAACCCCGAATGGCGGGTGCGTGATATCCTGGCGCACCTGGCGGCTTCCGAACGGGGGCTGCTGCGCAATGTGGAGCGGTTCCTGGCCGGGGGCGAGCTGCCGGCCGATTTCAGCCTGGATGTCTGGAACCGGCGGCAGGTGGCGAAACGCCGGGATGCGACCATTGCCGACTTGTTGGCCGAACTTGCTGCCAGCCGTGCCGAGGTTTGGGCCATGCTCGACCGTCTCGACGAAGCTGACCTCGATGTGCCCGGCACCCATCCCGCTGGCATGCGTACCACTGTCGCCGGCTTGTTCTACACCATCGCCAATCACGAACTCGACCATGGCAACGAGATCCGGGTGGCCCTGGGCCTGCCCATCGTCCGCCAGGCCGATTGGCGCCAGGCCTTTCGGGAATCGCCATGAGCGCCCGAACGAATGCCGCCGTTGCCCGATCGAGGCCTATGCCGCTCCCCTGGCCGCACAAAAACGCCAGGGGTGAGCCGGGCTTGCCCACCCCTGGCCGTCGTGCCAACGGAAAGAGGACGGGTCTTGGTCGGGTGTCCCCCTTCACCCGTCCGCGCCTGCGTCCTCTTCCGTCGGTGTGATGCTCTACCGCCAGGGTGAGCCGTAGTCGAAAGAGTTCCCCCTGCTCGTCCGACCTGGCATCACCCTGACTTATCCCTCATGACGCAGGCAGAGGGACGAGGTCGCGTCCGCGCGCAAAAAATTTAAGGGAAGACGATAGACGATTGTCCATTGTCCCCAAGCTTTACGCTGCCGGGAATCCCATTAGGATGGCAATGGCGGCTGCGGCAAGGGTGATGTACTCCAGCGTGCGGCGCCGCGTGAGGTGGCCCAACAACTGCTGGTGGGCCAGCCCGACCAGCAAATAGAACACGACGAGCAGTACCAACCCCACCCGTATGGCGGTATAAGGCCCGTAATTGAGCACCCAGGTGAGCTGCGACAGGGTCAGGGTGACGACCAGCCCGAAGAGCAGCACCGGCAGCTGCCGGGGGCTGGTCTCGCGCAGCAGGTCCAGGGCCAACAACCCACCGATCGAGCCGATCAGGGTGGCCGAGATGAGCGAGCGGCTGCGCGAGCTGTAAATCAGGATGAAGGCCACGGCGGCCAGGGCGTAACACAGGCCGTTGAGGAGCAACCGGGCACCGTGAAAGGCCGGGTCCTCATGGTCGGCAACGTGGTATTCGCCCAACATGGCCGCAGCCAGGACGACGCCGGTGAGCACGACCCCGATCAACCACCAGGTTTCCGAAGGCGCTGCCGGCAAAAGGGCGCCGGCCGTCATGACAACGGCGCCGGGCAGGCCCCAGTAGCGGTAGGTGTGGCGCAACCGCTCCCGGTGGGGATGGGTGCGCATGGCGGCCTCCAGCCCGGCGCAAACGATGGCAACGGCCACCAAGCCGGTGAGGAAACGCGATGTGATGGCGATGCTGACCGGCGAACCGAAGACGAGGGCGGCGAAGGTGCGGGTGGGCAGGGTGACGATATGGCCCAGGACAAGGGCGACGAGCGCGGCCCAGATCGCCACGCTGAGGTGGCTGCGATAGTCGGTCATGGGCCGATTGTAGCACGGGAGGGGCGAGGGCAGGTATTCCCGTCCGGACACTTTGAAACCCACACCGTGTCCCCAGCTCCCCCGAGCTCCCCTAAACTCCCCCAAGCTCCCTCAGCTCCTCCACCTCCCCCCACCTCCCCAATCTCCTATCCCATCTGCACATTCTTGCGCATTTTTGCTCGATATTTAGCGATTATGGCTGCTATCTTGACAATCGGGCAACAACGTGCTATTCTCGGCGGCGATTCCGCCGTTTCCTCGCCGTTTTCTTGTCCGAGGTGTCCATGAACACATCATCGCTGCAGCTACGGGTCGGGGTCAAAACGGATCCCATCGAGTATCGCTATTCCTATGAGTGGTTGTTCCGCCTGATGGCCGAAGAAGGCGTGCACGACGTTCAGATCGGCACCTTTTTCGAGCTCTACCATCTGCCCGATGACTACTTTCGCGCCTTGCGGACCCTGGCCGCCGCCTACGGCATCCGCATCGGCAGTGTGTTTTCGGCCCATCGCGAGCTGGGCGGCTTTTTTCGCTTCGACCACCCCGCCTGGGAACAGGTGAGCCGGCGACAGTACGAACGCCTGATCGCCGTCGGTGCGCTCCTGGGCGCCGAGGCCGTGGGCGCCAACGCCGGCTCGGTGTTGCGCGATCACATGGCGTGGAAAGAGGCCGGTTGGCGGCGTTTCCTGTATCATATGAAGGAGCTCATGCACGTCGCCCATACCGCCGGTCTCGCCTATCTCACCATCGAGCCGATGTCGTGTCTGGCCGAACCGCCAACCCTGCCGGACGAGATCGTCGGCATGGCCGAGGAGCTGCAGGCCTACCATCAGGCCTATCCCGATAGCACCGCCGCCGTCGGCTATTGTGTGGACATCGCCCACGGCTATGCCGATCGGGATGGCCGGGTGGTGTGGGACAACATGCAGCTGCTGGAGGTCGCCCTGCCCTATCTTCACCATCTGCACCTGAAGAACACCGACGGGCTTTTCCAGGCCACCTGGGGCTTCGGCGAGGCCGAGCGGGCCAGGGGCATCGTGGATGTCGCGGCCGTGCGCGACCGTCTTCTGGCCGCGGCCGACCGCCTGCCCATGCGTGAGGTCGTCGGCTATCTCGAAATCGGTGGTCCCAAACTCGGCCGCGATTACGCCGACTATCGCCTGGAGGCCATGCTGCGCGAATCCCTGCGTCATCTCAAAGCCACGTTCGAACGTTTGGACGTTCCCAGTTACCCGTTACCATGATCACCATCATCGGCTTAGGTCCCGGCGACCCCGAACTGATCACCCGTCGCGGCTGGCAGCGCCTGACCGCGGCGCCGGCCGTGTGGGTGCGCACCCGCCGCCACCCGGCCGTGCCCGTCCTGGCCGCACACACGGTCGTTCACAGCTACGACCACCTATACGAACAGCACGATGATTTTGCCGCCGTTTATCAGGCCATCGCCCTGGACGTGGTCATGCGCGGGACGAACCAGGATGTGGTCTATGCCGTGCCCGGCGACCCCACCGTGGCCGAGACCACCACCCATCTCATCCGCCGGCTGGCGGCCGAGCGCGGCCTGACGGTGGTGGTCGAGCCGGGCGTCAGTTTTCTGGAACCGACCTTTGCCGCCTTGGACATTGACCCCATTGCCGGGCTGCAGATTGTGGACGCCATGACCCTGGCCGCAGCGCATCACCCGCCGGGTTCGCCCAATCAGGGTCTCATCGTAGCCCAGCTCTACAGCCGCCTGCTGGCCGGGGATGTCAAACTGACGCTGATGAACGCCTATCCCGACGACCATCCGGTCACCCTGGTCACCGGCGCCGGTACAGCCGACCTGCGGCTGCGCCCGATGCTCCTCTACGAACTCGACCGAGGCGAGGTGTTCGACGATCACACCAGCCTATGGGTGCCGCCGCTGGCGCGTCCCGCCGGCTACGAAGCCCTGCAAGAGGTCATCGCCCATCTGCGCAGCCCGGAAGGATGCCCCTGGGATCGGGCGCAAACCCATCGCAGTTTGCGGCCCTATCTATTGGAAGAGACCTACGAGGTGTTGGAGGCCCTGGACAACGAAGACGAGATCGCTCTGGCCGAGGAGCTGGGCGATCTCCTCATCCAGGCTGCCCTGCACATTCAGATCGCCACCGAGGAGGGGGCTTTCAAGCTGTCCGACGTGATCGGGCATGTGGTCGAGAAACTCATCCGGCGGCATCCCCACGTCTTCGGTACGGTACAGGTGGCCGATGCCGGCGAAGTCGTGCGCAATTGGGAGGCCATCAAACAGGAAGAGCGGCGGTCGGCTGCGGCGACCGGCCGAGAGACGCGGCAAACCCTCCTAGACGGTATTCCGACGGCTCTGCCCGCTCTGACCCTTGCCCAAAGCTATATCGAACGTCTGACCCGGGTGGGGTATCCTTTGCCGCCGGCGGCCCCGATGGACGAAGAGGACCTGGGGATGCGCCTGTTGGGGCTGGTCGAACAAGCGCAGGTGAACGGATTGGAGGCGGAGGCGGCGTTGCGCCGGGTCTGCCGCCGGTTGCGCGAGCGACTGACCGCCGATGGCCGATGGCCGATGGACGATGGACGTCGTTCTTCGTCGTTTGTCGTTCATTCGGCCCTTGGACGAAATCGGGGACGAAGGACGAACGACGGATGACGAAAATTCTTCGTCCTTCGTCGTTCGTCCTTCGTCATGGCAATTGGCCCCAGGTCGAGACGAAGGACGGACGACGGAATCCCATCGTCTATCGTCCATCGTCCACCTCATATACTTTGCTAACACAAACCTAATGCTTGCCTTATGCTCAGGGGCTATGCTCAGGCTAGTCATGAGGCTGAATACAGCCCCGATCTCAACTTGCAAATCACCAGAGGAGGCATTTTGACGCATGGCTAAGATCGTTGGTATTGACCTTGGCACCACCAACAGTGTCATCGCCGTCATGGAAGGCGGTGATGTGACCGTGATCCCCAATGCCGAAGGCGGCCGCACCACGCCCTCGGTGGTGGCTTTCAACAAAAACGGCGAACGCCTGGTAGGCGCGACGGCCAAGCGCCAGGCCATCGTGAACCCCGAAAACACCTTCTACTCCATCAAGCGGCTGATGGGCCGGCGCATTGACGACCCGGAGACAAAGCGCACCAAGGAGATGGTTCCCTACAAAATCGTCGCCGGGCCTCATGACGATGCCCGCGTCGAGGCGCCGGTCATGGGCAAAGTGTACACGCCCCAGGAAATCAGCGCCATGATCCTGGCCAAGCTGAAGAAAGACGCCGAGGCCTACCTGGGCGAACCCATCACCCAAGCGGTGATCACCGTGCCGGCCTACTTCAACGACAGCCAGCGCCAGGCGACGAAAGACGCCGGTAAGATCGCCGGCCTCGAAGTCCTGCGCATCATCAACGAGCCGACGGCCGCGGCCCTGGCCTACGGTATGGACAAGAAAAAGGACGAGACCATCCTCGTCTTCGACCTGGGCGGCGGTACCTTCGACGTGTCGGTGCTCGAAGTCGGCGACGGCGTGATCGAGGTCAAGGCCACGGCCGGCGATACGCACCTGGGCGGCGACGACTGGGACGAGCGCATCGTTCGCTGGATCATCAGCGAGTTCAAGAAAGAGCAGGGCATTGACCTGAGCAACGACCGCCAGGCCTTGCAGCGGCTGCGCGAGGCGGCCGAGAAGGCCAAGATCGAGCTCTCCAGCGTCAAGGAGACCGAGATCACCCTGCCCTTCATCACCGCCGATAGTTCCGGCCCCAAGCACCTGCAGATGAAGCTGACCCGCAGCAAGTTCGAGCAGCTGACCGAGGACCTGGTGCAACGCTGCCGCGGGCCGTTCGAGCAGGCGCTGCGCGATGCCGGCCTGAAACCCGGCGACCTCGATGAGGTCATCCTGGTCGGCGGCGCCACCCGCATGCCCATGATCCAGGACCTGGTGCGCGAGCTGACCGGCAAGGAACCCAACAAGAGCGTCAACCCCGATGAAGTCGTGGCCGTCGGCGCGGCCATCCAGGCGGCCGTCCTGGGCGGCGAAGTCAAGGACGTGCTCCTGCTCGACGTCACGCCGCTGAGCCTGGGTGTGGAGACCCTGGGCGGCGTTATGACGGTCATGATCCCCCGCAACACGACTATCCCCACCCGTAAGACCGAGATCTTCAGCACGGCTGAAGACGGCCAGACCGCGGTGGACATCAAAGTGTTGCAGGGTGAACGGCCCATGGCTCGCGATAACAAGCTCTTGGGCAATTTCCGGCTGGATGGCATTCCGCCCGCCCCACGCGGCGTCCCTCAAATCGAGGTCACCTTTGACATTGACGCCAACGGCATCCTGCACGTGACCGCCAAAGACAAGGCCACGGGCAAGGAGCAGAGCATCAAGATCACGGCCTCGACCAACCTCGACGAGAAGGAAGTCCAGCGCATGATCCGCGAGGCCAAGGAGCACGAGCGCGAAGACGAGCTGCGCCGCCAGCTGGTGGATGCGCGCAACACGGCCGACGGCACCATCTACGCCGTTGAGAAAGCCCTGAAAGAGCTGGGCGACAAGGTGCCTGCGACCGAACGCGGTCGTATCGAAAACCTGATCGCCGATCTCAAAGAAGCGATGAAAGGTGAGGATACCGCCCGCATCCGCAACCTGACCGAGCAGCTCCAGCAGGCCAGCTACGCCCTATCGCAGCAGCTCTATCAGACCCGCAGCGGCCCCGGCCCGAACGGCGGCAGCGGTCGGCGGCCCGGTGGCCCCGAGGAAGAGGTCGTCGAGGGCGATTATCGTCAGGTTTGAGCCGTTTCCCTCATCGGCATCGAGCGGGCGGAGATGCTATCTCCGCCCGCTTTTTTATGCTACAATGACGATCGAATGCCTTTCAGGAGCACAGAGCGGTTATGGAATACAAGGATTACTATCGTATCCTCGGCGTCTCGAAAAACGCGACCGAACAAGAGATCAAAAAGGCCTATCGCGAGCTGGCGCGCAAGTATCATCCCGATGCCCACGCCCACAGCGACCCTGCAACGCGCAAAGCCGCCGAAGAACGCTTCAAGGAAATCAACGAGGCCTACGAGGTCCTCTCCGATCCCGAAAAACGGCAGAAATACGACCAGTTCGGCGCGCAGTGGCAGCAATTCGCCCGCAGCGGCGGGAATCCCGAGGACTTCTGGCGGCAATGGGCGGCCGAACAGGGAGGCCCCACCGGCAGGGTCTATACGCGCACGGTCTCACCGGAGGAGTTCGAGGAGATCTTCGGCGGGAGCGGCTTCTCCGACTTTTTCGAGATGCTCTTCGGCCGGGGTGGGATCGGTGGCTTCGGCGGCTTCGGCCCCTTTGCCGAAACGGTCGGCGGCACCCGCATCCCCCGCCGCGGCCAGGATGCCGAACAGCCCATCACCGTCACCCTGCAAGAGGCCTTTCACGGCGCCCGCCGCGTGCTCCAGCTGAACGGTGAGCGTATCGAGGTCACCATCCCGCGCGGGGTCAAGACAGGCTCGAAGGTGCGCGTGCCGGGCAAAGGCGCGCCAGGCGTGGCGGGCGGCGCCGCTGGCGACCTGTACCTCCGGGTCGAGGTCCTGCCCGACCCCACCTTCACCCGCGAAGGCGATGACCTGCGTGTGAAGGTGCCGGTGGACCTCTACACGCTCGTCCTCGGCGGCGAGGTGCAGGTTCCCACCCTTGACCGCCCCGTCATGCTCACCATCCCGCCGGAAACCCCCAACGGCAAGGTCTTCCGCCTGCGCGGGCTGGGTATGCCCAACCTTCGCCATCCCGATCGCCGCGGTGATCTCTACGCCGTGGTCGAAGCTCGGTTGCCCCAAAACCTCAGTGAGCGCGAGCGTGAGCTCTTCCGCGAGCTGCGCCGCCTGCGCAGCCATTGAGGACCCTCTTTGCCTAACCTCGCCCCTATGCCTGCTCCCATCCCCTGGTACCAGACGGCGGTTTTCTACGAGCTCTACGTGCGCGCCTTCCGCGATAGCAACGGCGACGGCCACGGCGACCTGCGCGGCGTCATCGAACGCCTTGATTACCTGGCCGATTTGGGCGTGGACTGCCTGTGGCTATTGCCCACCTATCCCTCGCCCCTGGTGGACGACGGCTACGATGTCGCCGACTACTACGGCGTCCATCCCGATTACGGCACCCTGGCCGATTTCGAGGCCCTGATCGAAGCCGCCCATGCCCGCGGGCTGCGCGTCATCGCCGATCTCATCATCAATCACACCTCGGACCAACACCCCTGGTTCCAGGCTTCGCGGCGTCGGCAAGACCCCTACACCGATTACTATGTCTGGAGCGACACCGACCAGAAGTACCGCGAGGCGCGCATCATCTTTCTCGACACCGAAACCTCCAACTGGGCCTGGGATGAGGTGCGAGGGCAATACTATTGGCATCGTTTCTATCGCCAGCAACCCGACCTGAACTTCGATAACCCCGCCGTACAGGAGGAGATGTTCAAGGTCGTGCGTTTCTGGATGAACCGGGGTCTGGACGGGTTTCGGGTGGACGCCGTGCCCTATCTGTTCGAGCGCGAGGGGACCAACTGCGAAAACCTGCCGGAGACCCACGCCTATCTGAAACGACTGCGGGCCTTGATGGATGCCGAGTATCCTCACGCCATTCTGCTATGCGAAGCCAACCAGTGGCCCGAAGACGTGCGCGCCTATTTCGGCGGCGACCCCAACGACCCGACCGTGCCCGGCGACGAGTTTCACATGGGCTTCCACTTCCCGGTCATGCCGCGGCTCTACATGGCCTTGCGTCGGGGCGACCGCACGCCTGTCGTGGACATCCTGCGTCGCACGCCGCCCATCCCGAGCAATTGCCAGTGGTGCACCTTCCTGCGTAACCACGACGAACTGACCCTAGAGATGGTGACGGAGGAGGAACGGCAGTGGATGTGGGCCGAATACGCGCCGGACCCCCGCATGCGGCTCAACCTGGGCATCCGGCGACGGCTGGCGCCCCTCCTCGACAACGACCGCCGCAAGATCGAGCTGCTCAATTCGCTGCTTTTCACCCTACCCGGCAGTCCCATCCTCTACTACGGCGATGAAATCGGCATGGGCGACAACATCGCCCTGCCCGACCGCAACGGCGTGCGCACGCCCATGCAGTGGGACAGCAGCGCCAACGCCGGCTTTTCTACGGCCGCCCGGCTCTACGCACCCGTGATTGACGACCCCATCTACGGCTATCGCCGCGTCAACGTCGCTGCGCAAATGGCCAATCCGGCTTCGCTCCTCCAGCGCATGCGCCGCTTCATCGCCGCCTACAAGGACCTCCCCGCCCTGGCCCTGGGCGATCTCGAATTCCTGGACCATCCCGATCGCGGCCTTCTGGGATTCCGCCGTCGTTACCGCCGACAAACCGTGCTCTGTTTGCACAACCTCACTGCGCGGGGCATCCAGGTGCAGACGCCCGACGCCTACGATGTCCTGGCCAACCTCGACTGGCCGGGCGGTCCTCTCACCCTGCCGCCCTACGGCTACCGCTGGCTGGTGGTGCGATAGGTCTTCGTCCTTCGTGCTCCGTCTCGGATTGGGGCCGATTTCAGGACGAAGGACGAAAGACGAAGGACGGAGTGGTTTGGTCGTCCGTCCTTCGTCTTCTGTCTCGGATTGCGGCCGATTTCAGGATGAAGGACGAAGCCTTCACACGGTCCATTCCAACCGTTGCCAATGGGTTGTGGGCAGGGGAAAACGGGTCCCGGCCATACCTAGCTCGGCGCCGTCGAGGCGGACAGCCGTGGCGTGGAGGCCGTGCAGCACCACCGTGGGCGCCGGCCCGGCCAGGGCAGGGTCGCCCTCGTGCTCACGAAGGAGGATAAGCCGGTCGCCCACCCGTTGTAGGCTCAGGCGGGTGAGGCTGTAGGCGCCCTGGCGATAGGCCAGGGTCTCGCCGTCGTCGTGGTAGAGCCAGGACACGGTCGGTTCTGCCTCCGCCATCGGCGGATACAGATGGAGTTCCGGCGCAGGGTCGGACACTTCGCCGGTGTACTGCTGCACCGGCCCCAAAGGAAGCACGGCGCCGGCGCGCACATGCAGGGGCACGACATCGAGACCGGCC
>JAOADB010000392.1 GCA_026417535.1 Caldilineales bacterium | reverse complement strand
ACAGGTTCCAGGCACCGGGCTCGGTCTTGTCTGCTGCAAATACTATGACGGGGTCCGACTTCCTCTCCTCAAACTCTATCTCAGCGACGCCGGGGCCGAGACCCCTCACGTTACCGCTGAAAGCATCGCTTAGCAGGTCCTGGCCAGCGCCGTACAGGCCCTGCCGGCGGGCCACTTCGGCCGCCGCCGTGAAAATCTCCCAGGCCAGATTGTGGATGACGGACGCGCCGTTGCCATGCCGATGGATCATCAGCAGGCAGATGTCATCGCCGGTAAAGGTGAGGTCGAAATCGGTAATGACCTGGGCCTCACGTGCGGCCTCGAGTCGCTGCCGGGCCGTCTCCAACATGGCCTGCGAGGGGCGGGTATGGCCGCCGATGCTTCCCACATCGGCCTTAATGGCGCTGATGGTGAGCATGGGTTACCTCCACAAAGCAAGACGAAGCCCATGTGGGGGCGAGCAAAAGGGGTATTCGGTTACATTATAGCACTTCCCGGGCGATGCTGGACGAACAAAGGAGACAAAGCGAATCCTTTTGGGCATTTGTCTTCCGTCCCGATGAGCGACGCCGAGGCGCGAACGAAAGAAAACGCGGTCGGCGCCGGCCTTTGGCCCGACCGCGCTCCGCCTATCGCAATCGCGCCAGCAACGCCGCCGGGTCCGTCGGCCATGGTTCGACCTGACAACCGGCCGCCGCCAGGAGGTCACGCGTGGCGGCCGGATGCTCACCCACCAGGCTGACACGGGCGGCTTTGGCGGCCTCGGTGGGATCGAAGCCGAAGCTCAACCCCTGCCTCGCCAGATAGTCGGCCAGAAGGTCGAGATAGAGCCGGGTCTCGGGCCGGTCGGGCGAGGCGAAGAGGACGTAATGGGCCAACACGGTCCGGGGCGATGGTGGTGGGGCCGCGGCCACGGCCTGCTGAAAGGTCACGGCAAAAGAATGATGGAACAGGGTGTTGCCGGGGGCTTCGTCGGGATGGCCGGTGTGGATGTTTTCCACCCGGTCGGAGGGCATGCCCAGGGCCTCGACGCTGACCACCTGCCACTTCCACAAGGGTTCGTTGGCGCCGGGTTCCGGCAGCGGCTTGTCTATCACGACCTCGCGGCTGCCGCCATCCCACCGCACCAACAATCGGGTGCCGAAAAGCCGGTTGCCCTGGGGGTCGAGGGCGTCGAGGAAGAGGTGGTGTTTGCCGGCATTTTCGGCCGGGGTGAGATGGTGGACACGGATGACACGCCAGTAGGCCGTGCCCGGCGGCACCTGACAGGGCACGATCCGCACACCGTAAGCTTCGGCGTCGTTGATGGGATCGGACATGGGGGAGACCTCCTTCAGCGGGAAGCGGCGAACGTCTCGGCAAGGGCCAGCAGGTCCCGCCGTAGGTCAACGATCTGGCAACCGGCCGCCTGCAACGAGGCCACCGTGGTCTCGGCAATGCCGTTGCCCACCAGAACGACCGTTGCGGCCTGGGCAGCCTCGGCCGCGCTGAAACCGACGACGCCCGGCGGCTGCGTGCGC
>JAOADB010000391.1 GCA_026417535.1 Caldilineales bacterium | reverse complement strand
GCTACAGGCATTGTGGCGCAATCGCACCGGCGAGTGGTAGATGATCTGCCCGTTGATGAACTCGGCCTTATCGCCCTCGCCGACCTGCTCGTAGAACGCGCGACGCCGTTCAGCCTCCTCGGCCAGGATGGCCTGCAGCCGTTGCACCAGCACGGGCAATTGCGGGGAGGCCAGCAAAGCTTCGAGTTCACGCTCGCGCACGGGCGTCATCGGCTCACCTCGTGATTCCATTATAGCAAGCGCGGGTGGGCGAGGACAAAGGCATCGCGTCCGACGGCTGCGGCGCGACGGGGCGTCGGGGAAACGGAGAAGCGGGGCGTCGGGGAAACGGAGAGCTCCCCAGCTCCCCCCAAACTCCCTCAAGCTCCCCAAAACTCCCTCTCACTCCGCCGGGTACAGGTTCAACAACCCATCCCAGGTCGCCATGTCCAGCGCGGCGACGTATTCGCTGTGGAACGCCTCCAGATGGACCTGGTCCCACACCGGCACGATACGGCGCAGCTCCGGCGGCAGCTGCTTCAGGATCTCGGCGTAGGCGTGCTCGAGCAGGCGATAGCCCGAACTCGGATGCTCACGAAAACGGGGATGGGGCGGAATGATGCCGTCGGCCACCATCGTCTCGTCGAGCACATCGGACATGGCGTGCAACAGCGCCAGCTTGCGTTCCCAGGGCGTGCTCAGCCGCACGGCCTCGGCGATGATGGGCAGCAGGGGCGCGGCCATTCGCGGCAACCGCACGAAATAGGCCATCGTCCACTTGTCGTAGGGGTAGTACTGCCGGTCGAGCATGAACGCCAGCTGCGTGCCCAGGCGCAGAGCGCGGGTGAAGGTCACGTTGGCGTACCATTCGTTCCCACGCAACAAGGCCCGTTTGAGGGCATAGACGCCCATGCCCGAAAAGTAACGGCACCAGTGCGCGATCCGCCGCAACCGCACCGGTTCGGGATAGTAGCCCTGGAAGGCCTGCCGGATGGCCGTAAAACGGCCGCTGTCGTCCCGCCAGACCTCGCCGTTGATGACATGGATGATGTCCTCCTCCGGCACGCTCAGCCACTCGGCGTAGGTCTCCGGCACCTTGGTCAGGCCGATGGTGCGCTGCAGATACCCCTCCAGGCTCGTCAGCGAAAGCCCGCGGCCGCCGGAAAAGCCCTCGCGCAGATTGTGGCCGCGATAGGTCGTGGGCATCTCCCGTTCGACCACGGCCAGGATCTCGGCCCCGCGCGCCCGGTACAACGCCTCGGGCATGAGCGCGTTGATGCGAATCCCCCAATGGTGGTCGGCCGAGTACTCATCATCCAGCCGCAGCACCTCCGAGCCGTAGCCGAAGACACCGAAGGCCGTGGCCCGCGTCTCCTCCGGGAAGTGCCGCGCCAGGATGGGTTCCAACACCTCGAAAAAGAACTCGCGGCTGATGTCAATGATGGACTCGCGCATGGGGTAATGGGTGGTCACAGGTGAACCGGTAACCGGTCAGTGGGGACGACGGACGAAGAACGGAGAGCGATGCCATCGTCCATCGTCCGTCGTCCGTTCTCAGCGCCAAA
>JAOADB010000390.1 GCA_026417535.1 Caldilineales bacterium | reverse complement strand
ATGGACCCCCATGGCCGCAACCAGGCCCAGGGCCGGCAGCCACCAACGCCGACGGGTTCTCGAGGCCACCGCCAGGGTCACGCCGACGATGGCCGTGTAGAAGGCGTGGTTGAGGCCGAAGACCACCGTGCGCAGAAACGTCACCACCAGCCAGTTCAGGTAATCCTGGCGCAGGGCGGCATCGAGAACATAGAAGAAATTTTCGGTCATGGCGAAACCCATGCCGATGAGGGCGCCGTAAACCAGCCCGTCAAGCACGCCGTCCACCTCGTGGCCGACGAACACGACGATCCCCACCAACGCCAGACCCTTGGCGATTTCTTCCACGATCGGCGCCGCTACAACGGCCTGAAACAGACTCGCCGCCAGGTCGCTGTCGAACAGGGCCTGCGGATGGCCTAAGGCCAGCGTGCCCACGATCGAAAGGGCCACCGCCGGCAAGGCGCCCCAGCCAAAAGCCGTCGTCAACAGCCAGCCCGGCTCACGCTCGTAGCGGTCACTCCAGACCACCAGGGCCACATACAGGCCGGTGGGGAGCACAGCGGCCAGGAGCGACAGGATGAGGAGCGGGATCATGCCCTACCGAACACCCGGAGCAACGGTTTGGCGCGCTTGGCCAAGAGGGAGTACAGGTGAACATGGGGGCCGCTGAGACGGCCCTCAAAGGTCGCCGTTGCCAGGCTGCGGCGGAACGTGGCGGCGTCGGTGAAAGGCGGCATCCTCATGACGGCGGCGCCGATCTCGCCGATCGTATGGGCATCGCTGCCGGCCGTGCGTAGCTTGCCGTGCTCGTACGCCAGCCGCAGGGCAGCCTCGTTGTCGGCCGCCCGCAGACAGCGGGCGTTGAACACCTCCAACGCGTCCACCCGGTCGAGCAGGGCCAGCGTCCTCTCCAGGCCCATGGCCGAGTTCCGCAGGCCGTCGAGCGGGTGAGGAATGCCGATGACCGCGCCCTGATCGTGCAAACGGGCCAGCGTCTCGGCCGGGGAGAGGCCTTTGGGGACTTCCTCGCGCACGAACCAGGCGATGATCTCGCCTTGAGTGGTCATGATCTCCTCACCGACGATGACGAGATCGGGCGCCAGCCGGGCCGCGGCCACGGCGCCGGCAATGGTGTTGTGGTCGGTGATGGCGATTTTGGCGATGCCGCGGCGCCGACAAGCGGCGATGATGGCTTCGGGTTGGGCCAGTGAGTCGGGGGAAAAGCAGGTATGACAGTGGAGCTCAACTTGCCAGCGCTCAGGCGTATTCATAGGCCTCGTCCGCGGATTCCAGGGCCCTATCGCGGTCAATGTGCAGCCGTCGCAAGACGACCATCATGGCCACCATCCCGATGGCCACACCGAACCAAAGGGTGAAGAAGCGGATGATGAGGGTGGCAGCCACGGCCTCGCCCGGGTTCAGGGACAGCAACCGGGTGAGCAGCCCCGTCAACGAGAGGTCGGCCGCGCCCAGGCCACCCGGCAAAAAACTGACCGCGCCGATGAGGGTGGCCGCGGCCAGGGTGAAAACGGCCACTTCCAGGACAAGACGCCCCGGTTCTTGGCCCAGGCCGACCAGGGTCACATAG
>JAOADB010000389.1 GCA_026417535.1 Caldilineales bacterium | reverse complement strand
TGAGGAGGAGTTTGGGGGAGCTTAGGGGAGCTTGGGGGAGTTTGGGGGAGCTTTTCGTGTGGCCGATCCGGCAACCCCACAAAGGCGGGTCGGCATGGGGCGGAGAGGCGCAAAACGAAACCTGGCCCCGGCTTCATCCCGGTTGTTCACCCTGCCCAACCGTCACCGCCGTGACCCGGTTGCGGTACAGAGACGGATTCACCACCTCGGCCATGCGCGCTTCGTCGAGAATCCCGTCGAGAAACCGGTTGATCTGGCGCACATACGGTTGGGGATCGGCCAGCATGGCGTTGTAATCCACCTCCAGGACGCGAAACTGGGGTTGGGTGCTCAGCCACTGTTTGACCTGGCGGAGATGCTTTTCGAGAATGACGGCCAGCTGCGCGTCATCCACATCCGAACGCTCCCCGCGACGGGCGAGCATCTTGCGCTGTGAGGCCAAAACCTCGGCCATGCGCCGGTTCATGAAGATGACCCGATACTGGTAGGAGGGCGGCAGGTGTTGTAGCAATGCCGAGATGACCTTGACGGCCTTGCCCTCGGCCTCGGCCAGCCAGGCCGTATCCCCTTTGTCGAGTTGTTTGACCCGTTCGAACTCGTAATAGCCTTCGGGATTATCGGGATCGGCCGCGCGCAGGCCGTCGCTGAGGATGGGCAGCCCGCCGGCCTCCAGCATTTTCATCATCATCGAGGTGCCGGAACGGGGCAAACCCGAGACGATGACGACCGTGTGCGGCGGCAAGCGGTGGGGCGATGGACGCCGACGTGAGAACAGGTTGAGGGGCATGGCGGTTCAGGCGGGAATGACGTGACGAGTATCCACGATCAGGGACGCACGGCGGGCAATGGCCGCCCAATCGTAGGTCGAATGGTCGGTAGCTACCACGACGCAATCCGCCTCGGCCAGGGCGCGGTCGAGGTCGGGTTCGCGGTGGAAATCGAGGCCGTTGAACGAGAAAGCCGGTACGTAGGGGTCATGATAGCGCACATCGGCACCCTTTTCGCGCAACAGCTCGATGATGTCAAGGGCCGGCGACTCGCGCACGTCGTCCACGTCCTTTTTATAGGCCACACCCAGGACGAGCACCCGGCTGCCCTTGAGGGGCTTGCCCACGTCGTTGAGAGCATCGCGCACCTTTTCGACCCAGTAGCGCGGCATTTCCGAGTTGATCTCGCCGGCCAGCTGGATGAACCGGGCATTGTAATTGAGCGTTTTCAGCTTCCAGGAGAGGTAATGCGGGTCCAGGGGGATGCAGTGCCCGCCGACGCCGGGGCCGGGTGTGAACTTCATGAAACCGTAGGGCTTGGTGGCGGCCGCTTCGATCACCTCCCACACATCGAGACCCAGCTTGTCGCACATGATGGCGATTTCGTTGACGAGAGCGATATTGACGGCGCGGAAGGTGTTTTCGAGCAGCTTGGTCATCTCGGCCGCCGCCGGTGACGAGACAGGCACGATCTGGCGGATGACCTGGGCGTAGAGGGTGGTTGCCACCTCCTGGCAGGCTGGCGTCATCCCGCCCACGACCTTGGGCGTTGTCTCCACCTGTCTCTTATACACATCT
>JAOADB010000388.1 GCA_026417535.1 Caldilineales bacterium | reverse complement strand
GTTCTCCTTTGCCGAGCAGGGCCGCGAGGATGTGCAGCAAAACGAATCCGGCGCCCAACCCGGCTATCGCGAGTACATGCGCATCGAGGACGATTCCGGCGCGCTGACGATGGAGGTGCCGGTGGAATGGAGCGAGGTGGACGGGAGTCCCTGGACGGACGACGCCGGCAACGTGATCGGCGCCCAGTTGACGGCCCGCCCTCCCGGCGCCGATAACGGCCCCTTCGTGTACTTCGCCGCCGCCGTGGTGGACCCGGCCCAATTCGATCCCGATGCCCTGCTCGACGAGACCGATTTCTCGGACCTGTGCCAGACCTATGAAGGCCGCGACGATTACAGCGACCCGGCCTACACGGGTCGTTACGACCAGTATTCGGAATGCGGCCCCGAAAACGGCGTCCTGTTCGTGGTCGTGGCTGCGCCGGAGGATGCCAGCTTCTTGACCCTGACCATCGTCATGGCCCTGACCGAAGCCGACCTGATCGCGGCCGACCGCATTTTCAACACTTTCGAGGTGGTCGGCGAGCTGCCCGGCACGGGGCTCTCCGAGGGCAACACGCCGACGGCGGGCAATGCCACGGTCAACGCCGACGAGGCCAATGTGCGCGGGGGGCCCGGCACAGAGTTCGGCGTGGTGGCCATCCTGCGCCGGGGTGACCGGGTGCAGGCCGTGGGGCGTTCGGCCGACAATCGGTGGATCCGGATCGAGCTGGCCGGGCTACCCCAGGCCTGGGTGGCGGCCCGATTGCTCGATCTCGATGTGGCCCTCAACAGTCTGGTGGTGGCCGCTGCGCCGGCGGCCACCACCGCGTCCGCACGCGGCGGCGCCTGTCCGCCCTATTTGCACAAGCCCAAGCCGGGCATGGGTATCCTCGTCATCGAAAACCACCTGGGCGAACCCCTGCACATTGACCGCGTGGGCACGACCGAGAAGTGGGACCTGCCGCCCAAGCAGGGCGACGAGCCATCGCGGTTGGTCCTCGATCTGCCGCCGGGGACCCACGAGTTCATTGACAACACCGCCCGCGGACAGGGCCATATCAGCGTGACCATCCGGCCCGGTAGCGCCTTTGTCTCGCCCATCTGGTACAACGACCGCAGCGAGGAGCTGGTCTATCCGCTGGAGATTCCGGCCAGTTGCCGGTAGCGAGACCGTCGGAGATGCTGCCGATCGTTTCCGGGTCCGAACCGTTGCCCGGCTAGGCGCCGGGTAGCAGGGGTTTTGTCGCCTAACCGCCGAGAATTGAACTACAACTTTCCCTCGGCGCGGGCGATGCGTTCGAGGATGGGCGGATGGCTGTAGGTGAGCCACACGAGCCAGGCCGGAGGTTCGGGGTCGGCCAGGTTTTGGTTGGCCAGGCGGGTCAGGGCGTCGGCGAAGGCGGTCGGACCGGGGCCGTGGGCCAGAGCATAGGCATCGGCACGTCGCTCCTGGCGCCGCGAGAGGGCATTCAGCCGCGGCGTGGTCAGCGCGCCGAAAAGGGCCAGGGCCAGCACCAGCCAGGGAAAGGCCGCCAGATCGGCCGGCCCGGCATAGCCAAAGCGGGCCACGGCCCAGGCCATCCCCTGTCCCGCCAGCCAGAAACCGGCCAGATTCACCACGGTCGCCGCGGCAATCCCCCGCCAGAGGTCCTGATGGACATGATGCCCCAACTCATGGGCAAAGACGGCCAGGATTTCGTCGTCGGTGTAGTGGGCCAACAGGGTATCGCCCAGGAC
>JAOADB010000387.1 GCA_026417535.1 Caldilineales bacterium | reverse complement strand
GTCTGGCCGTTGTCATAACCCCATGCTCCGATGATGACATCGGCAAAGCCATCGCCGTTGACATCCCCGGCCGATCCAACCGAGAGACCAAAGTCGGTATCCGCCTGGTCATCGCGGGCCGTCCAGTTGGGGGTCGTGCTCAGACCTGTCGCCGAACCGTGATAAACGAACACCCGCCCATCGTACCAATCGTAATAGCTGGGAGCCCCGATGATGACGTCATCGTAACCGTCACCGTTCACGTCTCCGGCGGCGCTCGCCGAGAAACCGAGGTGCGCAAAGCCCCGGTTGCTCTCGACCACCCAGTTAGGCGTTGGGCTGAGGCCGAAAGCGGAGCCGTAGTAACCGTAGACGCGGCCTTCCCACCTTTCCGGGTTGCTGTACCACATGGCGCTGATGATGACGTCATCGTAGCCGTCGCCGTTGACATCCCCGGCCGTGCCCACCGACCAGCCGAAGAGCGCGCCGAGCTGGTCGCCTTCGACCGTCCAATTGGGGAACAGGCTCAGACCGGAGGGCGAGCCGTGATAGAGGTAGGCGCGACCCCTGTTCTGACCGTATCGGGGCGCCCCCACGATGACATCGGCAAAGCCGTCGCCGTTGACATCCCCGGCCGTCCTCACCGAGTGGCCGAACTCGGCACCGGCTTGATCGCTTTCGGCCGACCAATTGGGGGTCGGGCTCAACCCCCTGGCAGAGCCGTGGTAGACATAGACTCGGCCTTCGTCCGTCTCACCGCCGTCGTAGGCTGGCGCTCCCACGATGACGTCGGCAAAGCCGTCGCCGTTGATGTCTCCGGCCGTGCTCACCGGGCCCATGCGGGCATTGAGCTGGTCGCCCTCGACCGTCCAGGTAGGACGAGTCCTCAATCCGATGATGGCACCATGGTAGACATAGGCCCGTCCCTCATCGGTCTGGTCGCCATCGTAAGCCGGCGCTCCCACGATGACATCGGCCACGCTGTCGCCGTTCACGTCCCCGGCCGTGCCCACCCAGTTGCCGAACTGAGCGTTGGCCTGATCGCTTTCGGCCGTCCAATCAGGGCTTGCCATGGGAACGTTGGCCGCGTCAACGCCTGCCTGAACCCTCAAACCCTCGGCACGGCCACCCGATCCGCCCACGAGCAGACTCATGAGCAGAATGCACAACACGGTAAATGCTGCCGTTCGTTTCATGGTCTTTTCCTCCTGCGTGGAACGAGGAGGAGGGGGCAGCGATGCGTTCGTGTCACACCTTCTCCCCACGCGTCAGGATTGTCTTTTGTATTCTATTATACTATTTTTGGCTCCCTTTGGGGAGAGGGTGATTTCGATCCAGGCGATTTCCAGCCAGCGGGCGGGCGCGGCAGCCAGCAGGCCGCTGCGCAGGCGTCCCCACGGCGTGGCGATGAGATACTGATTGTCCAGCCACACCACCAACCCCAACGGTCCCGGCGGCGCGGGCGCCGCCAGGACGTTCTCGCCGTCCACCCGGAACAAGGCCCAGCGGCGCTCCCAGACGATCTCGTAGGTGTGCCAGGTCGTCCTGTCCACCGTCAGCGCGGTTTCGGCGATGCCCAACGCCTGTTGGTAGAAAGGCCACAGCCGCCGATACAGGCCCGGCAGGTTCAGGAGCAGGAGCGCAGCCAGACCGGTAGGGGCCAGGGCCAGGGCAGCCGGGCGGCGGGCATCCAGGACGGCGGCCTTCCAGCCGCGGCCGGGTACATCCACGGCGAGGGGCATGTCC
>JAOADB010000386.1 GCA_026417535.1 Caldilineales bacterium | reverse complement strand
GCCCTGTACGCGCATCTGCAGCGGATGAGCCTTCACTTTTTCACGAGCACGCGGTCGGGCGAGCTGATCTCGCGGTTGAACAACGATGTCGTGGGTGCACAACGGGCTATCACCGGTACCCTGATTGACCTGATTACGAACGTGATCACCCTGGCGGTGACGCTGGTGGTCATCCTTGGCCTCAATTGGCAGCTCACCCTGCTGGCGACGTTCGTCCTGCCCCTCTTCATCGTGCCGGCCCGCCGGGTGGGGCGCGTGCTCCGCCGCGTGACCCGCGCCCAAATGGAGGCCAACGCCGAGATGACGGCGCTGATGCAGGAGACCCTGGGCGTCAGCGGCGCCTTGCTGGTCAAACTGTTTGGCCGCCGAGAGGACATGAACGTCCGTTTTCATGAGAAAGCGACCCGCGTCGGCGAGCTGGGAGTGCGCGCGGCCCTGGTCGGTCGCGCCTTTTTCGTCCTCATCAGTCTGGTGGCGGCCGTGGGCACGGCCACGGTGTACTGGATGGGCGGCTATCTCGCCATTCGCGGGGTTCTCCAGGTGGGTGACATCGTCGCCTTTGCCCTCTATTTGCCGCGTCTCTACGGCCCTCTGGCCGCGCTCATCAACGCTCGCGTGGACTTGGCCACGTCGTTGGTCTCTTTCGAGCGCGTGTTCGAGGTCCTTGACCTGCCCGTCGCCATCGCTGATGCGCCCGATGCCCTTTCTCTCGAGCGGGTGCAAGGCCGGGTCGAGTTCGACCACGTTTGGTTCGCCTATCCGGCAGGCGGCATGCCTATGCTCTCGGAACGCGGGGATGGCGTCCGCCCTCTGGCGGCGTCGGCCACGCGGCGTTGGGCCTTGGAGGATGTCAGTTTCACCGTCGAACCGGGGCAACTCGTAGCCCTGGTGGGGCCCTCCGGCGCTGGCAAGACGACCATCACCTACCTGCTGCCCCGACTCTATGACCCCGACCGGGGCGTCATCCGCATTGACGGCCACGACATCCGCCAGGTGAGCCTGGCCTCCCTCAGTGCCGCCATCGGCATGGTCACCCAGGAGACCTACCTGTTCCACGACACGGTGCGCGCCAACCTGCGCTTTGCCCGGCCCGAGGCCACCGAAGCCGAGATGATCGCGGCCTGCCGGGCCGCCAACATCCACGACCTCATCGCCTCCTTGCCGGATGGTTACGATACCATCGTCGGCGAGCGTGGCTATCGGTTTTCGGGCGGCGAGAAACAACGCCTGGCCATCGCTCGCGTCATCCTCAAAGACCCCCGCATCCTGGTGCTCGACGAGGCCACTTCATCCCTCGATTCCGAATCGGAGCGACTCGTCCAAGAGGCGCTGGCCACGGTCATGCGCGGGCGCACGAGCATCGTCATCGCCCATCGGCTGTCCACCATCCTGGCTGCCGACCGCATCCTCGTTCTCGACGAGGGTCGGATTGTCGAGGAGGGTACTCATGCGGACCTGCTGCGCCGCGGTGGTCTTTACGCCCGCCTCTATCAGACTCAATTTCAGGCGAAGGGGGTGACTGGCGACTGGTAATTTTTCGTTGGTTGTCTTCTGTTTTGGTGATTGGCTCGGTATGGAGACGAAGGACGAAGGACGGAAGACGAAAAAGTCTTCGCCATTCGGGTCTTCTCTTCTGTTTTTGATGATTGGCTCAATGTCGAGACGAAGGATGAAGGACGAAGGACGGAAAAATCTTCGTCATCCGGGTCTTGTCTTCTGTTTTGGTGATTGGCTCGATATCGAGACGAAAGA
>JAOADB010000385.1 GCA_026417535.1 Caldilineales bacterium | reverse complement strand
GAAGGAACTGGCGGCGTGTAATGCCCCGTTCGGCCAGGCGCCACTCCAGATCGAGGGGTTCTCCTGGCATCACGACACCTCCTTCAAACGTGGAGAACAAAAAAGGAACGAGAATGCCGCAAGTGTAATGCAAATTCCATACCAAGTCAAATCCGAGATGGACGATGGACGATGGACGAATAAAGCTCCCCCAAGCTCCCCCAAACTCCTCCGAGCTCCCCTGAACTCCCCTGAACTCCCCTAAGCTCCCCCAAGCTCCTCCGAGCTCCCGCCCCAACTCCTCCGGATGACATCCTACAGCTCCCCGCTACCCCCGCCATAGGCCGCGCTTTCGGCGCCGGGCCTCGGCTTCCAGCCGTTGCAGGTGGGCCAACCGCGGGTCGGCGCCCTCACCCTGGCGCACGCGCGCAAGCCCCATCGCCACCAGGCGGCCGTTCACCCATAACCGCCCCCGATAGACATGGCGCAGCAAACGGCCGTACACATCCCGGTCCGGTTCGCCCTCCCCGCGCACCAACCGGACATACTGGCCTTCCACCAGGCGAGCATTGGCCGCCCTGGCCGCCTCGGCCCACGGCATCGGACGACCATCAGGGCCGTACCGTTCTGGCGCATCGAGGCCCAGATAGCGCACCTCCCGGCCGTCGGCCAGGCGGATGCTGTCGCCGTCCAGGACGCGGGCGACGAGGGCCTTTTCGCCCCAAAACGGCTCCAACCAACGCCACAGCCACGCCGCCAGGCGCTGCCCGCAGCCAGACGACCGAAGCCGATACCGAGTGTGCATCCGGATGAGTCTTCCCTTCTCGCCAGCGACTGCTCGACAGGACGACGGAGGAAAGACGAAGAAAAGTCGTCATGTGTCCTTCGTCTTTCATCCCGGTGATCAGCCTCCATCGAGGACGAACGGCCGACGACGAACCCCTCACAAAAGCCGCCGCCACAGGCCCCGGTCGGGCAGCCATTCCCAGCCGGACGCCGTGAGGACCAAGGGATGGCGTTCCCAGCCGGCGGCCACGCGCGCCATCGTCTCCTCCCACGACCGCAGGCCGCTGAGGGTATCGGCCGCCTCGACGTTGCAGGCACCCACGGCCACCGCCGCCGTGACGGCCTCCTCGGCCGACAGCCCGTGCCACAAACCGGCCAGGAAACCGGCGATGGTGGCGTCGCCGGAACCGGTGGCGCCCACAAAGCGGGCGCGGAAACACGGCGCCCACAGCTCGCGGTCGGCCCAGGTGGCGGGCTGCGCCGGTCGGCCGCGGCCCATGTCGGCCAGCGCAGCGGCCGTGCCCGTGCGCAGGTAAAAGCCGCGGTCGCCCAATTTGAGGCCCACGACCCGGGCGCCCATTTCGAGCAGCCCGGCGGCCACGTCGCTCAACAGTTCCGGCGTGAGCAGCGGTAGGATGTCCCCATCGTCCGCCTGCCGGCGCAGGGCCTCGTAGGTCGAACGGTGCAGCATGAAGAGGATTTCCTCGATGCTGGGCAGGAAAATGTCCACATAGGGCAGGGTCGCCCGGCAGATACGCACCCAATCGGCCCGCCCCGCTGCGCTGTGGGGGTCGGGCAGGGCCATATCGAGGGAGGTCGTGATACCGGTGGCCTTGGCCCGACGGAAAATGGTCGTCAGCTGCTCGCCTTCGTCCTCGTACATCCGCCGCATGATGGGCGGATAGCCGAAGTGGAAAAGCGGCGCCGTTTCTAGCAGGTCATAGCGAATGTCGTCGGCGCCGAAGGTATCGTTGGCGCCGGGGCAGTGGAGAAAGACCCGGTCGCTGCCGGCCGGGTTGATGACAATGGTGTAG
>JAOADB010000384.1 GCA_026417535.1 Caldilineales bacterium | reverse complement strand
GCGATATAGAGCTCCGCATCGGGCGCCACGCCCCGATAGCGTCCGCCGCTGGCCGCGCCCGACCCGGCAATGATGCCGGCCACATGGGTCCCGTGCCCGTTGCCGTCCTGGACATGGCCCTTGCCGGTAAAATCCTGCGTGGCCCGGATGCGGTCTTTCAGGTCGGGATGGTTGAGGTCACAGCCGGTGTCAAGGACGGCCACCTTGACCCCTTTGCCCGTGCGTCCCTGCGCCCACACCCGCGGGGCTTCGATCAAGGGCACCGAACGGTCGAGCATGGTGTGCACGGGCAGGTCGTACCAGATGCGCTCGACTTCCGGCTGCGCAGCCAAGGCGATGATCCGGTCGGGTGTGCTTTCGGCGGCCACAGCCGGAATGCTGCGGTAGCTGAAGGTCGTTATGAGATCGGGCACGACGGCCTGAGCGATCACGGCGCCGGACTCGCCCGCAACCCGCCGAAAACGGATGATGATGGGGATGGTTTCCTCGGCTGGGACGGTGGCCAGGGCATCCCGCAGATCGGGGTGGATTTTGGCCTGACTCATGAAGGCACCTCCGCAGATGTGGTGTGAACGGGCAGGTCCGGTTCGATGCGTTTGACCCAAGCGGCCGTGCTCAGCGCCAGGAGCGCACGGCCCGGCCCCTCAACGGCAAGCCCCCGGATCAGGCGCAAGCGACGCCGCAATGCCAGCCCCAATGCGGCCAGCTGCGCCTCTTCGGCCGGTCCGAAATCGTCGTAACGGATGATGGCGGCCACCGTGGCGTCAGGATGGGCCTGGAGCTGGTGGAGGAAATCCGGGGCAATGTTCACGTGTTGGGAACGCCTCAGATGGGAGCAAAACGGGGGAGCAAACGGGCTTATCTTACGCCCGGCACGGTCATCGTGTCAATTGTCCAGCGGTTTGGGTGGCGACGACCGGCAGCGGCCGTCCGGCCTCGAACCGGGCTTGGGGATACCGCTCCCGCCTTTCCGCGAGGGGACGAGGCAGAAAGCGGAGCCATCCCGAACATCGGTCTGAACGCAATCCCCACGAACGGCCGTAACCTTTTGCACTGCCAGGCCGTTTGCCTGATTGGCTAACAGCCATCAGATGGTCGAGACCATCTGAACGACGTCCACCCTTCTACACTCATTCCTGAAAGGAGTGAAACCGATGTTCCCATCCAAATCCCTTTCCCAACCCATTCGTTTTCTGTGGATCGCCCTGCTCATCGGCTTGATGGCGCTCCTTTCCCAATGGGTGGTGGCTCAGGCTGCACCTGCGGACAAAGGGAATCTGCCCCGATGGCGCGGCTGGGTGGAATCCCGGCCCGATGGCACCGCCATGGGCACCTGGGTCGTAGGCGGTCGCAGCTTCCTGGCCGATGCCGGTACGGAACTGGACGAGGAGGAAGGCCCGCTGGTCGTGGGAGCCTGCGCCAAGGTCAAGTATCAGACCATCAACGGCGTTGACCGGGCCATCGAGATTGACAGCGAACCGTCCGGCGACTGCAACAAGCCTCCCAAACCCACCAAGACACCCAAGCCCACCAAGACACCCCGGCCGTAAGCCCCTCGTCTCCCACCAGGCCGCCGTCCATCCGGACGGCGGCTTTTTGTTGGTGAAAGCGTTCGGGAACGATCCCCATTCTTTGTGTCCCTCGCGAGCCGTTGTGCTCCAACCCGAAGTTTCCGAACGCTCTCACCCGACGCAGAAGGCACCCGTTCCAGGTTTGACCCGACGCTTCCGATGGCCCGGTTTGGACCTCTCACCCCCTGGTTCCCCCGCTCCCACCGGTCTGGCGGCCGGGGAGAGGAAGACCAG
>JAOADB010000383.1 GCA_026417535.1 Caldilineales bacterium | reverse complement strand
GCCAGTGGAGCACGGGTGGCAGCTCGTACATCCAGGCCATTGGTTCAGGCAGACCGGGCGGCACAAGGAAATGAATCACGCCGGTGACGAAAAAATACACCCCCAACACGATCTGGAGAATCCACAAAACCACGTTCATCGGGTGCTGACTCCTTCGTCTGGGATGATATCCTGCAACGGCAGCCGTATTATTAGACAACGAGGCCTTTCTGTCAAGAGCGAGATTGGACGATGGACGGAGATTGGACGATGGAGTTGGTGGAGCTGGGGGACACTGTAGCTCCGGATGTCATCCGGAGAGAGGCGGAAGAAACCGTAGCTCCGGATGTCATCCGGAGAGAAAGGAACCATAGCTCCCGACGTCATCCGGAGAAAGGCGGGAGCTCCCGACCTCACCCGGAGAGAGGCGCCGGGAACCGGAGAGAGCCTGCAGAGCTTCGTCGTCCGTCCTTCGTCTTTCGTCCTCCCTCTTTCGTCCTCCCACGGTACAATAGGTTATCCTCATCGATCGTTGACCTTCCTCGTCTCCGCGGAGACTGCCCGAACATGCCCTACCTCCTCCTCAAATGGCTCCACGTCCTAGCCGCCGTCGTGGCCCTGGGTACGAACCTGACCTACACCGTCTGGCTGGCGCTGGCCGCCCGTGACGAGCGCAGCCTGCTCTTTGCCCTGCGCGGCATCCGCTATCTCGACCGACGCTTGGCCAATCCGGGGTATCTCGTTCTCCTCGTTACCGGTCTGCTCATGATGGATTGGGTGGGTTTCCCGCTCACCACGCCCTGGTTGTTGGTCTCGCTCCTCCTCTACATCGCCACGGCGTTGCTCGGCTTTTTCGTCTACGCGCCCCATTTTCGCCGCCAGATCCGCCTGGCCGAGGAGCTTGGCCCCCAGGCCGAAGCCTATAAAGCCGCGGCCAGGCGCTCGCTGCGGCTGGCCTGGCTGACCACCGTCATCGTGCTCGTCATCCTCTTCCTCATGGTCGTCAAACCGCCTTTGTGGTAGTCGCCCTGTGATCCGACGCCTAGGCCGTGTCCTCCTCGTCCTCGTGGGCAGCGGTCTGGCCGGGCTGCTCTTGGTGGCGTCGGCGCTCTATGTCCACGACGCCTGGATCGGCGTGAACCGCCCTTATGCGCCCCGTGAACAGCCTCACCCGGCCTTTCCCGAACTGGGCCACGAATGGCCCATGCACCCGGTGGATAACCCCGGCGACTGGCTGCCCAACGGTCTCGATGCCGGCGATGTGGACGGCGACGGCGATGACGACTACCTGACGAATTACGAATTCCGAGGGCGTCTGCGTGTGGCCCTCTATCCGGGGCCGAAGGCGGTGTCGGCAGGAATGTTCTGGCCGACGGTGGATGCCGGTCGCGTGGCCAACGCCGAAAACGCCGCCTTTGGCGACCTGGACGGCGACGGGCATCGCGATATCGTGGTCGCCCACGGGGTGGAATACACCCGGCGCCCCGCTGGTCTGGCCGTCTTGTGGGGAGCGCCGGGGCTGCGTTGGCACGATGGCGGCGACCTCCCCGCCAGCCTGGACCGGGGCCACTGGCTGACGGTGCGCGTGAGCGACCTCGACGCCGACGGCGATGCCGACATCGTGGCCGGAGGACGGGCCAACCGTCCGGCCGGGGGCGTTCGACAAGGGGCGGCGTTGGCCGGATTGACCTGGGCCGGGCTGCGTTGGTTCGAAAACCCCGGTCCAGCGGCCGCGCGCGACCTGAGCGCTTGGAATTGGCACGACATTGACCCCCTCACGCCCAGCGGCCACGGCTTTGCCTTCGGCGACCTGGACGGCGACGGCGATGCCGACATCGTCAACGGC
>JAOADB010000039.1 GCA_026417535.1 Caldilineales bacterium | reverse complement strand
CACGTAAAGTGGCTCCAGCGCCAGAACGTCCTGAACAACCGCAACCTCTTCGGCCCGCCGCAGTAGTCGCGCAATCTCAAAGCAAAGCGGGGAGCAAAGAAGAACGGACGGCGCAGCCGCCGGCTGCGTGAAGGAAACGGCGCCTTTGCGGCCGTTGACCCCTTACGGTGCAGGCAAGGCTGCGGCCGAGCTCTATGCCGGGTTGTTTGCCCGACGTTACGGCCTGGGTACGGTCATCCTGCGCCTGTTTCAAGTGTACGGCCTGCATCGGGACGGCCGTTTTCGCATCACGGTCGAGGGTCGCTTTGCCGAGGCGGTGTTGGCCGGCCGTCCGCCCATCATTCAGGGCGATCCCCACCGCGCCTACGATTTCATCCACGTGGACGACGTGGTGGAGGCGTTCCTGCGGGCGCTGAAGGCCCGGTTGCCGGCGGGATGGGCCTTCAACATCGGCAGCGGCCGCCCCACCCGTCTGCTCGATCTGGCCATGTGGTGCCTGCAGGCGGTAGGATTGGACCTGGCGCCGCTCATCGTCCCCGATGCCACCCCGGATGCCCGACCGGCCACGCCTGCCTGCGCCGACCTGAGACGCAGCCGCCGCTATCTGGCTTTTAGCCCGCAACACGACCTGCAGACCTGGATGACCGCAACCCTTCGCGCCCGTCGGCTAGGGAACGGACTCGTTTCGCCCCCCTGACTCATGCGTTTGCTCATCATCCTCGGCGCCGGGGGCCACACCCGGCAGATGCTGCGTCTGGTCGAGCTCCTCGGCGGCGAGTACGAGTACCATTACGTCGTCGCCGATTACGACACCGTCTCCGAGCACAAAATCGTGCGACCGGGGCTGGTTTACCGGGTGTTGCAGCCGCGCGAAAAACGCCAGGGCAGGACCGAAAGCGCCGGGGCCGTCCTGCGCAAGCTGCCGCTGGCCCTGCGCCAGGCCTGGCAGGTGCTCGATCGGGCACAGCCCGATGCCATCATCGGCGCGGGTCCCAGCCTGCAGATTCCCTTTGCCCTGCTCGCGCGGCTGCGGCGCATCCCCCACATCTTCATCGAATCGGCCTCGCGGCCGGAAACGCTCACCTTCACCGGCCGGCTCATCTACCACCTGCGCCTGGCCGACCGGTTTTACGTCCAGTGGGAGCACCACCTGGCCCGTTATCCTCGCGCCCGCTACGCTGGGCGGCTGTTGTGAGGACGATAGACACCCGCCATTGTTCGTCGTCTTATCGTCCATCGCCCGATCTTCGTATGATTTTCTGCACGGTAGGCACGACCGATTTCGACCCCCTGGTGCGGGCGGTAGATGCGCTGGCACCCACCTGGGATGAGCCGGTGCTGTTTCAGATCGGCCGCGGTCTTTACGAACCCCGCAACGGCTCCTGGTTTCGGTTTCGGCCCACCCTTGACGACCTCTTCGCCGAGGCCTCGCTGGTCATCAGCCACGGTGGTTTCGGCACCATCATCGAGGTTTTGACCCTGGGCAAGCCCCTCGTCTGTGTGCCCAACCCCGACCGCTACGACCGCCACCAGGAGCAAATCCTGCGTCGTTTTGCGGCCGAGGATTACCTGATTGCCTGCTTCGACCTGGCCGAACTGGCGTCGGCCGTAGAGACGGCCCGTCACAAACGCTTTCGGCCCTATGAGCCGCCTCCCACCACCCTTCACGAGGAGATCGCCGCCTTTTTGCGCCAGGTCGCGGCGCGGCATCAACGTCGGAACGTCCGCTAACGGCTCAGGCCGATGACGACGATGGCTCGGGTTCCGACAGGGTTTCCATCCTAGGCAGACGAAGGAGGGAGTGCAAGATGGCATCTTGCGCTACTTCCTTCGTCCGTCGTCCTAACGAGCGGCTGCTGGTAGAAACGGCAGCCTCATCCGAGAAATGGGAGCAATCGGGCTAAACCGTTCCGGCGTTCGAACGTGGAAACGGTTGCACGTGCCGGCGCCGCATGCGGTCGAGCAGGCGGGGCATCAGTTCGGTGTACAGTCGGTAAAGCGTCGGCCGGGGGGCGAAATCCCAGGCGCCGATCCAGGGGGTGAACCGACCACCAAAGCCTTCTTTGAAGCGATAGACTCCCCACATGGGGTCGGTCTCGTCCAGGCGGTCCGGCGCGCCCCACCAGTCGTAGGTCGTGCAGCCCCGGTCTTTGGCCCAACGCATGGCCTCCCACTGCAGCAAATGGTTGGGCATGGCCTCGCGATGACGGTCGGCCGAAGCGCCGTAGAAGTACCAGGCCGTCGGGCCGAAACAGAGCAAGAATAGCCCGGCCACCGCGTCACCGCCCACCTCGGCCAGGAACAACTGCCCCAAACCCTGCCCCTGCATGCGACGCATCACGGCCAGGTAGTAATCGGGCGGGCGGATGATGAAGCCGTCGCGGGCGGCCGTCTCGGCGTACAGGGCGTAGAAGGTCTCAAAATCGTCGGCTGGCCACACCCGCACGCCTTTGCGCATGGCCAGCCGGATGTTGTAGCGGGTTTTCTGCTTCATAGCGGCCAGCAGCGCCGCTTCGTCGGGTCGCAGGTCGCTGAGCAACGTGTTGCGAAACTGGATTTGCTCGGCGCTCTCGACCCAACCCCGCGCGCGCAGCCGCGCGGTCAACGCCTGCCCGAAATCGGTATCGGCGGGGACATCGGGGTCTATCTTGAGAAAGATCCCGGCTCGTGCGAGTTGCTCCAGGTCGGTCAAGACCCGGTCCCACACGGCCGGGTCGGGCGGAACCACAGGCCCTTTCGGGACGTAGAGCACTTGCAGCGGCAGCCGACCCCAGCGACGGGTGAGCACGGTGGCCGCCGCCATTGGGCGGCCGCTCTCCTCCCACAGGAGATGGCGGGCCGACCACACCGGCGCCTTCAGCGCGGCCCAATGGCTCGTCTGTAAAACGTGAGGACGCACGGCCGATCCCGCCAGGGCCAACAAAACGGCATCGAAGGCGGCGGGATCGGCGAGAGAACGGCAGGAAAGGGCCACGTGGACGGCCGAAAGGCGGCTAGTTGAGGTGCGGCAGGACGCGCTGGCGCAGCATGGAAGCCGGCACGGCCCCGACGATGGTGTCCACGGCCCGGCCCCGGCGGAAAATCATGAGGGTGGGAATGCTCATGATGCCGTAGCGGGAGGCGGTGCGGGGGTTTTCGTCCACGTTGAGCTTGCCGACCACGAGCTTACCGTCGAACTCCTTGGCCAGGGACTCGACCGTCGGCGCGATCATCCGGCAAGGTCCGCACCACGGCGCCCAGAAATCCACCAACACGGGCAGGTCGCCCTGGATGACCGTGTCGAAATTGGCGTCGGTCAGGGTGATGGGCTTGCCACCCGTCTGGGGCGTTTCGGCCGGCGCGGCTGGCGTCGGTTCGGGCAGGGGTTCGGCGGGTCCGGAGGGAACAGGCGGCCGCACACCCCCACGGGCCAGGTACTCGCTCCAACGGCGCAGGTCGTCCATCCCCACGGCGCCGACGGCGGTGCCTTCGACCTTGCCGTTGCGGGCGAAGACGATGGCAGGCACCTGTTTCACGCCGAAGCGCGTGGCCAGGTCGCGCTCGTCCTCGGCGTCAATCTTGGCGAAGATGACGCGGCCGGCGTACTCGCTCGCCAGGGTGTTCAGGCTCGAATCGAGCTGGCGGTTGAGGGCGCTGTGACGGCGAAAGAAGACGATGACGAGAGGCAGACCGGTGCTGAGGACGCGGTCAATGCTGTGACGGTTCGTGTAAATGGGAGCGTCGAAAGCCATAAGGTGTTCTACCGAGAGAATTGGGACGATGGACGATGGAGTGGGATGGGCGAAAAAACGATTCCTACGTGGGGATGGCAGGAAAGCGGCGTTTCTTACCCGCAGGCGAACGGATTGTTCGTCCAAAGGTCCGTTGTTTGGGGCAAATGCCGTCGCCTTGTTATCCTTGGCCCGGACCCCGTCATTGTCAGACCTGTCCCCATGCCGAAACCGGCTTCCCTTCCCGCCCAGACCGAAACCCATGCCCGCACGACCCCGGCGGTCGGCTGGCGGTGGGCGTCGTTATGGCCGTGGGCCGCGGTGATCGGGCTGATCCTACCCGCCCTGTGGCCGTTGGCTGCAGCAGGCTTCTTCGTCAGCGATGACGGGCGTTTCCACGTCTATCGTCTGGCCGCGCTGGCCGCAGCCTGGCGACAGGGCGTGCTCTGGCCGCGGCTGTTTCCCGACTTCGGTTTCGGCTATGGTCAGGCTGTGCTCCATTTCTACTCGCCGGCTGGCTACGGCCCCGGCGCGCTGCTGGCCGTGCTGGGGGTGGCCCCGGCCGCGGCCGCCGAGGTCACCATCGCCCTGGGCTTCGTGTTGGCGGCCCTGGCCGTCTTCGCCTGGGTGCGGCGGCTGTGGGGGCCGACCGCCGGCCTCGTGGCCGCCGTCCTCTACACCTATTTCCCCTACCACCTGGCCGATGCCTACGTGCGCGGGGCCATTCCCGAACACCTGGCCTTCATCTTCCCACCCCTCGTCCTTGGGGCCTACACGACCGCGTTCGGGCTGGGGCGCCGGGCCGATGCCGAGGCGATGTCCCCGACTGTGGCGCCCCTGCTGTGGGCCGGTCTGGCCTGGGCCGGTCTGGCCCTGACCCATCACCTGAGTGCGCTCATGCTGGCGCCGGCCGCCGTGGCCTATGCCCTCCTGCCGGCCGGGATGACCCCGCGCCGACGGCGAGTGGCCGGATTGACCGCCTCGTTGGTCTTGGGCCTGGGTCTCAGCGCCGCCTACTGGCTGCCGGCCTTCCTCGACCGGGGCAACGTGGGGCTGGGGTTCGGCGTCTCACGCGGTTACGCCAACCACATGCTCGATGGGCAGACGCTGATCCAGCCGACCCTGCTCTATCGCTATCCCGCCTCGGTGGGTTACATCCGCTATCCTCTGTCCTGGCTGACGGCGGCGCTGTTCGTGGCGACGACGGCTCTGCTTCTGGCGCGGCGGCAACGATTGTCCGCGGCCGGCGTGCTCGGCTTCCACCTCGGCCTGGTCGCCGTCACCGTCTTCCTGACCACGGCCGCCTCCTTGCCGTTGTGGTATCCGCTGACGCCGATCCTGGGCCAGCTCCAGTACCCGTGGCGTCTGTTCGTGCTCACGGCCTTGGGCGTGGCCGTGAGCGGCGCCGGGTTGGTGGCCCTGACGCCCCGGTCGGCGGCGCGCGGATTGGGGGCGGTTCTGGTCGTGCTTGCGACCGTTACGGGCCTGGGTCGCCTGACCGTGCAACCGCTGGCGCTGCCTGCCGCCGAGGTCTGGTCGCCACAGCGCATGTGGGACGAGGACGCCGCCATGGGCCAGGTAGGCGCAACGTGGACCGGCGAATTCGTCCCGGTGACGGTGCGTGAACAACGCTGGGCCTTGGGCCGCGCCCGTGAGGACGCCGCCGATGGTCCTCCTCTGCCCGAACCCCTGTCGGTGCGTTTGGTGGCCCTGGCTTACGACGCCTGGACCGTTGCCATCGAGACCCCGGCGCCCCTGGCCTTGCGGCTCCATCAGTTCCATCTCCCCGGCTGGCAGGCCCGTCTGGACGGACGGCCGACGCCCACCTACGCCAGCGGCGAGCTGGGCCTGGTGACGGTGGATGTCCCGGCCGGGAGGCACGAGGTGGTCATCGCCTTTACCGGCACGGCGGCGCGATGGGCGGCTGCGGTCGTGGCCCTGGCCGCGGCGCTCGCGTGGGCGGCCTGGGCCTGGCGCGTGGGGCGGCAGGGCCGCGGGCTGCGCCCCGTCGCAGCCGTGGTGCTGGCGCTGGCCCTACTCCTGTTGGGGAACGGTCTCGGCCTGGGCCGGCAGACGCGCACCCCCGCGGCGGTCACCGCGCGGTGGGGCGATGTCGCCCGTCTCATCGCCTGGGAGGCGCGCCCCGCACCGGCGGCCGCGGCCCTCGATGTCACGCTCTATTGGCTGGCCCTACGCGAGACGGCCGTCAACTACAAGGCCTTTGTCCATCTCCTCGATGGCGCCGGCCAGGTCATCGCCCAGCACGACGGCGACCCCGTGGGCGGTTATACCCCCACCACCCGCTGGCGGCCGGGCGAGCTCATCGCCGATACCCATCGTATCCCCCTGCCCCCCGGCCTGGCGCCCGGCGCTTACGGCCTCAAGGCCGGCCTCTACGACCTGACCCCGACCGGGCCGGTCAATTTGCCCCTGGACCCACCCACCCCAGACGGCCGGGCTGAGTTGGGAGTTTTGCGCATGGACGATAGATGATGGACGATGGAGGACTCCATCGTGCGTTATCGTTTGTCCCGGCCGTTGGCCCTTTGCAGGACGACGGACGACGAAACCCCTCCGTCCTCCGTCGTTCGTTTTCCAACCCGTTCCTCGGCCTAGATCCAGGACGAACGACGAAGGACGAACGACGAAACCCCTCCGTCCTCCGTCGTTCGTCCTTCGTCTCCGCCATCGGCCCAAATCCGGGATGACGGACGGAGGACGGACGACGAAATTCCTTCGTCCTCCGTCGTTCGTCCTTCGTCCTGTCAATCGGCCTCCAGGCGAGACGAAGGACGACGGACGGCAGACGAAACCCCTTCGTCCTCCGTCATTCGTCCTTCGTCTCCGCCATCGGCCTAAACCCAGTCACCAGTCTCTAGTTACCAGTTCCCAACCCCCAGTCCCCACTATGAAAACCTGTCTCATCACCGGCGCCACATCGGGTATCGGCAAGGCCGCGGCCCAAGCCATCGCCGCCCAGGGCCATCGGGTGGTGATCGTGGGTCGCAATTCGGCCAAAACCGAAGCCACGGCCGCCGAACTGCGCCGGGTCACCGGCCATCCCCACATAGACCCTCTCGTCGCCGACCTGTCCTCCCTGGCCGAGGTGCGGCGGCTGGCGGCCGAGGTCAGCGCCCGCTATCCGCAGCTTCACGTCCTGGTCAACAACGCCGGCGCCTTTTTCATGCGACGGCATACGACCATGGACGGCCTGGAGATGACCTTTGCCCTCAACCACCTGAGCGGCTTCCTGCTGACGAACCTACTTTTGGAGCGGCTCAAGGCGTCGGCGCCGGCCCGCATCGTCAACGTCACCTCAGCGATGGAGCGGGATGCCCGCCCCGACTGGGATGACCTGCAGCTGGAACGACGCTACAACGCCATGCAGGCCTACGCCATCTCCAAACGCTTCAACCTCTACTTCACCTACGAGCTGGCGCGACGCTTGGAGGGGAGCAGGGTGACGGTCAATGCCGTCCATCCCGGCGCCGTGGCCACGGGCATCTGGACGCGACCGGCGGGGCGGGTCGGCGCGCTGCTCGGCCCCCTGCTGCGCCGCATCATGCGCAGCCCGGAGCAGGGCGCCGATACGGTGGTCTATCTCGCCCTTGCGCCGGAGGTGGAGGGCGTCAGCGGTCGCTATTTCGTGGACCGCCGGCCGCGAACGTCCTCGCGCGCCTCGCAGGATCCCGAAGCGGCCCGCCGCGCTTGGGCCATCAGCGCCGCGCTAACCGGTCTGCCCGTAGAGGGGGTCTGATGCGTCGCCTCTGGCCGGCCATCCTCGCCGTTTACCTGGTCCTGGCCGTGGGCTATGCCCTCGTCCAACCTCTGGGCGAGGCCCCCGACGAGGCCGACCACTACGCCTATGCCCGCTACCTGGCCCTGGAGCGGGCGCTGCCCGTAGGGCCAACGGTGACCCAGGGCAAGCACCCGCCCCTCTACCACGGGCTGGTGGCGCTCCTGGCCGGCTGGACGGGTATGGATTTCGACTTCCTGCGCTCGAATCCCGACGCCTTTCCGCCGGGGCCGGACAAACCGCCCAACTTCTTCGTGCACACGACCCTGGAGGATTTCCCCTGGCGGGACGGCGCCCTGGCCATGCGCATCGGTCGCTTCCTCTCGGTGGTGTTGGGGGCCGTCACCCTGTGGGCGACATGGCGGCTGGCCGGCGAGGTCTTCCCGGAGCAGCCGGCAGTGGCGGCCCTGGCCGCGGGCTTTCTGGCCGGCTTGCCGGGCTTCCTCTACATCGCCGGTGCCATGAACAACGACAACGCCGCCGGCGCCCTGGGCGGTCTGGCCCTCTTCCTCATGGTCGGCAGCGTCCGGCAGGGGTTCGGGCCGGGCCGGGCCGCGGTCCTGGGCGTGGTCTTCGGCCTGGGGTTGTTGGCCAAGGTCGGCACCCTGGCCCTATGGCCCCTGGCCGCCCTGGCCGTGGTAGGCGAAGCCTGGGCGCGCGGGGCCGGGTTCAGGGCCTGGCGGCGCTGGGCGCCGAGGGCCGCGGCGCATTTGGCCCTGGCCTGGGGTTTGGGCCTGCTCATCGCCGCGCCCTGGCTGCTGCGCAACCACCTGCTCTACGGCGACCCCTTCGGCTGGGCGCTCGTGCGGGCAACGGTGGACCAGCGCACCGCGCCCCTGGGGCCGGCCGACCTGGTCTGGCTGGCGCGGGGCGTGTTCGGCTACTTCTGGGGCCGTTTCGGCGCCATCGGCCAGGTGCGTCTGCCGGCCTGGGCCTATCGGGCCGCCCTGGGCTTCAGCTGTTCGTCCTCGTCGGGATCGTCCTGGCTCTGCGGCGTCGCCCGCCCACCGACCGCGGCCAGGCCGTCGGCCTGCTCCTGGTCGGGCTGGCGCCCGTGCTCTCCTGGGTCGGGCTGGTGCAATACTCGACCATCGCCCTGGGCACCGACCAGGCCCGTTTGCTGTGGCCGGCCGTGGCCGCCATCGCCGTCGGCTTTGGCCTAGGGTTATGGGGCTGGCTCGACGGGTTGCCCTCGCCCCTGCGCCGGGCAGCCGTGCCCGGTGTCATCGGCCTCATGGCCCTCTACGGCCTGAGTGCGCTGACCCTCGTGCTGTGGCCGGCCTTTGCCCCGCCC
Source organism: Caldilineales bacterium (assembly GCA_026417535.1). Taxonomy (GTDB): domain Bacteria; phylum Chloroflexota; class Anaerolineae; order J102; family J102; genus SSF26. The sequence continues at coordinate 11,874 of JAOADB010000039.1, read as the reverse complement.
CCGTCGCCTGACTTCCCCGCCGTCGCCGAGTTGCAACCGCAAATCGTCTTCGGCGGACGCCTTCAGTTGATGCGAACCGAGCTACCGGAAACACCCCTGACCGTGGGCGAACCGCTGCCCTTGCGTCTGACCTGGCAGGCCCTGACGCCGCTGGATGAGGACCTCCGGGTCGTCGTGCGGCTCGTGCATCAGGATGGCTGGCTTGCGGCCGAATGGGACCACAGCCCGGCCCTGGGACGCTACCCCACCGACCGTTGGCGCCCCGGCGAACCCGTGGCCGATCCCTCCCGGCTGACGCCGAACCCGCCTGCGGCCGGTACGTTCACCGTGCTCGTGGGGGTGCGGCCGTTCCGCGGGGACTGGTTGCCGGTCGAACCCGCCGGGGAAACGGCGCCGTTCGCCATCGTGGGCCGGGTGGGGTACCGGTGATGGACGATGGACGATGGCCTCCGTCCGTCGTCGTTCGTCCGTCGTCCTGAAATCGGCCGAAAGACAGGACGAACGACGACGGACGAAAGACGAAACCGCTCCGTCCTTCGTCATTCGTCCGTCGTCCTGAAATCGGCCGCAATCCGGGACGGAGAACGAAGGACGGACGACGAAGCTCTTTCGTCATTCGTCGTTCGTCCTTCGTCCCGAAGGGGGCCGAGGTTCGGAACGGAAACGCTCACCCGGCCTGCGACAGGAACCGATCCCGCAGGTACTCCACCACCTGGCGATCAATGAGGTCGCCCTCGCCGTTCCAGCGCTCTTCCAGGTTTTCGATGCCCACCAGGGTGCGCAGGGCCTGGCGCGTGACCTCGTCGAAGCGACCGTGGCGCGGCCCGCGATAGTGGCCGGTGCGGATCAGGATGTCCTGAAGGAGACCGGCGACATCGGCCAAGGGGATCAGGTCCTGCGGCCGCACCGGGCCGAAGTAGAGGTGATGCAGCCGCAACAGCTCCTGCAGTTTGGCGATGGGGTTGGGGTCGTCGTCCACCCGCAGGTCGAGATAGCGGTCGTTGTTGCCGCCGTAGCCGCCGCCCGCGCGCACGACCAGGACGGCCGCAGCCTGACGCCCGCGACTGTCGCCGCCGGCCTGCTCGCCCGCCAGCAGCGCCTCGACCAGCCAGTCGGCCAGCTCGCCCTGACCCCCGCGCACCTCCTCGAACCGACGGGCCATGGCCTCGACCGTGCCCGGCACCAGGATGTTGCCTTGGCAGGCGTAGCCCTCGCCGACGACATGCCCGGCCCAGAAATGACAGCCCTCGCCGGTAAACGCAGCGGCCCGGCCCTCCCGGTCCACCATGCCCACCTGCCGCAAATGCCGCTCGGCGTCGGCGCTCGCGAGTTGCTCGATCGTCTCGGCCGCGGAACGGCCGGCCGCCATGAGCTTCAGCCCCTCCGGGCCGTAGAGGACGTTGGCATAGGATTGGGTGGCCACGGCGCCGACTTCGGCCTGAGCCCAGGAGACCACGGCACCGACGGCCAGGAACTTGGAGGCGACCGCCACGCCCCACTCGCGGCGGCCGGGGTCAAAGGCAACGATGGAAAACGTCATGGCCACACCTGCACGAATGCGTTATTCTGTACCTGGTAAATGAAGATGGGCGCGTCCACCCGGTCGCCGTTGGCGTCGTAGGCCACCGTGCCCATCAGCGTATCCAGCTTGAGACCCCGCAAGGCCGCGGCAATGCGACCGGCATCGAGGCTGTTGGCCCGGGCCACGGCCGTCAGCAGCACCTCGGCCGCGGCGTAGCCGTTGATGGAGTAGGTGTCGGGGTTGCGGTACTCCACCGCCTGATAGGCCTGGAACCAAGCCGGGGGCGCCACGCTCTTGGGGCTGGGGCCGAAGGCGCTGACGTACATGCCCTCGGCCGTGCCCGCGGCCTCGTCAATCGTGGCGGCCAGAAAGGCCCCGTCCGAGGCCAACATGGGAATCGTGATCCCGGCCTCGACCAGATCGGCGCGCAGGTAAGGCGCCTCGATCTCATAGCCAGCGTAGAACAGGGCGTCCGGCGCGGCGGCCCGGATGGCATTCACCTCGTCGGCGAAGCGACCCTGGCCCTCTTTGACCTCGCGCGCCAGCACGACCTCGGCCCCCCGCGCCTGCAGGGCCTGCACCATCTCGTCGTGCAACCCGCGGCCGTAGGCCGTGTCGTTGTAGAGCACGGCCACGCGGCGGGCGCCCAGCCGCCCGGTGAGAAACTCGGCGTCGGCTGCGGCCTGCACCTTATCGTTGGCGACGATGCGGAAGAACTTGTCGTAGCCCTTTTGGGTCAGGGCCACGTTCGAGGCGTTGGGCGTGATGACCACGAGCGGCAGCCGGGCGTAGACCTCCATCGCCGCCAGGGTTTCGCCCGAGTTGTAATGGCCGATGAAGCCGAGCACCTTCTCGCCCCGGTCCAACGCGGCCTTGACCTCCTCGGTCAGGGCCAGGGCCACCTCCGGGTCCGATTCGTCGTCGAGGGCAACCACCTTGACCCGGTAGCCGGCCACGCCGCCGCTGCGGTTGACCTCCTCGGCCCGCAGCCGCACACCGCCCACCACGGTTTGGCCGCCGTTGGCTTGAAAACCCGACAGAGGCGCCGCCACGAACAGGATGGCTTCCTCGGTCGGCCGGGATGTGCAACCGACGAGCAGAAGCAGAAACACAAGCAGGCTGAGTTTGCGCATGATGGGTATCTCGCAGGAGAACGGACTTTCCAACGCTCAAACGTTCGCACGCTCGAACGTGGCACGGTAGTCGTAGATCTCGTTGATGCTTGCCACCAGGTCCTGCAGGCCGGCGACCTCCTCGGTGATGCTCTCCTGCAGCCGACGGTCGTCGGCGCCGTCAATCTCGCGGCGGGTGCCAATGAGCAGCAGCTGGGAATAGACCGTGCCCAAGGCGGCGATGGAATGGTCCAGCTGCAGTTCGGCCCGTTTCATCAGGTTGTCCAGCGCGCGGATGTTCTCGTGCTGCTGCCGTTTCGAGGCCAGATTGGCCTCCAGCTGAGCGCGCACGTCCGGGTCGTTGCGCTGGCTCAGGCGGCTTTCCAATTCGCGAATGGCCTGGGGCACGGCCTGGCGGTCGCGATTGAGGATGCCATCGGCGCGAAAGGCCTGTAGCCGCAGGGCCAGGTCGTAGATGTTGCCCACCCAGGCCTCCATCTGGCGCAGGCTATCGGCGATGCGCGCTCGCAGCGGCTCGCTCTTGATGCCGGCGGCCAGGGCCTGGAGCCGGTCGTAGTACTCCAGGGCCTGGCGATATTTGGCCTGTAAATCGCGATCGCGGATAAGGGCCGGGTCGTGCTCCTCGCGGAACATGGCCGCTACCGCGCGGGCTGCCTCTTCCTTGTCCGTCAGGGTCGCCCAGACCACACCGGCCACGCCCAGGGCGCCCAGGACCAGCCAGGTCCACCAATCGAACCAGGGCAATGTGGTCGGCAGGGGCTTGGGGAAGAACACGGCCAGGAGCAGCGCGCCGGCGATGAGCACGGCGTTTTCGAGCCGGAATACGGCCCGCTGCAGGATGGCCTTGCGGGCGCGGGCTTCGAGATCGCGGCGAAAGGCAGACATCGGCCGATTCAGAAGTACTGGGACAGCAACCGATACAGCTCGCGAATGGTTTCCGGCGTGCCTTCGCGCATTTGGCCGCCGCTCACCTCGGCCAGGCGGCGCAACAGCCGTTGGTCGGCGTCGCTGCCGTAGGCGATGGTGAAGATGAGGACGGGCACTCCCCGGCGGTTGTCGGTTTCGATGACCCGCAACAGCTCGGACAGGGTGATGGCGCTGGCGTTTTCGAGGCCGTCGGTCATAGCGACGATGGCGTTGATGCTGGTAGTGTCGGCCTCTCGTTGCAGGCGCACGTAGGCCGCGCGCACGCCGTCGAGCAGGGCCGTGTTGCCGCTGGCCTCCAGCCGGGCGATTTCGTCCAGCAGGCGCTGCCGGTGGGCTTCGTCCAGCGGCGCCGGCGGGATGATCTGATAGACCGAGGTGGCGAACAGCACCATTCCCACCCGGTCTTGAGTGCCCTGGATCTGGCCGATAAAGGTCTGCAAGGCCGTGCGCACGTTTTCGAGCTTTTCGCCTTCCATCGAGCCGGATGTATCCACGACCAGGTAGATGTTGGCGGGTCGTTTCGTGTAGCGCCAAGCGTTTTGGACGACCCGCACCACGGTCGGGCCGGGCATCTGCAGGGTCGTCTGCGGTTCGCGCGGGTCCACGCCAAACCGAGTCGAAATGGGCGAATCGGGGCTGTCCAGGGGGATGCTCAGGTCCGCAGGCCGGAAGCCCATCTCCAGCACGCGGCGCTGCTGTTCCGGGGCCAGCAGGAACTCGGCCAGCGCCTGGAACGTGCGGCGCTGATTGTCGGTCACGGCGGGGTCGTCGAGCAGGGCCAGGGGGTGGTCTTCCCACAGCGTGCCCTCACGAGGGTAGATGGCCACCAGCGGCTCGCCGCCGCTGCGGTTGTGCTGGACGACGAGCGCTTCCTGCACGACCAGGGCATCGAGGAACGCGCGGCCTTCGCTGCGCATCCGCTCCATGGCTACGGCCTCGTTCTCGCCGTAGAAGCGCACGGTGCTCTCGATGTTGCGCACGTACTCGATGGTGGCTGGCGCCAGCACATCCTCCTCGGTCAGCCCGCGCGTCTTGCCGGCGCCGGCATAGAACTGGGCCAGGGTCGCCAGCATCCCGCTGGCATAGGCCGTGCTGGCGTGACTCCAGCGGAAGTTGCGGTCGGCTGTCGCCCGGTTTTGGATGTCGGCCCAGCCGATCGGTCGGCTGCCATAGCCCAGCTCACGGGCGACCTCGGGCCAGGCAGCGATGACGATGGGGCTGACGGCAAAACGGACGCTCTGAGCGACGCGCCGCGGGGCCACTTCACCCGCCTGCCGGCCCTGCTGTTCGGCCCAACGCAGGTCGAGCAGGTCGAGCCAGAGGGAGGCATCGGGGCTGAGGGCCTGGAAACCGGGCGACTCGCCCAGGGCCGCTTCCACCATTTGGTCGGGCGGCATCTCCAGCAGCTGCACCTCCATCGTCCGCCCATCGGCGGTCTTCCGGCGTTGCTTGTTGAAATCACCCACGAGGGGCGAAAGGAGATTGACCTTTTCAGGCGAAAAGGCCAGGGTCAACACGGCCGTGCGTGGGTCCGCAGCCGTGGCCGGTGTGGCTTCCTGGCGTCCGCCCATGATGGCCCCGAACATGGCCAGGCCGCAGGCGCACAGCAAAAACAGCCCGGCCAGCCCGCCCACCAAGAGGACGGCGGTGCGGGAGGAGGACGGTGGCTGCTGCTTTCGTTGCCGCTTAGTCATGGGGATACCCTGTGACAAACGAGTAACGACTCCGGCCGCTTTCCGTCATGGCCCGATTTCTCATCCTGGCGTCTGACGGAAGACGGACGACGAAAAAGCGCGTCCTTCGGTGAAAGGAACGAACCGGGCCGTTACGCAAAGGAGAGGAGGGTCAGCGGGCCACATTGAGTTCGAACCAGCGCAACAGGGTCTGCAACACGTCCCGGTCGGGCGCGCGCATGGCGCTGGTGCGGGGTACCACCGTGGCGACGCCCTGGGCCTGCCATCGCACAAAGGGACTCTCCGAAGCCTCTGTCACGGGGACATCGGGATTCGTCGGTCGCAACCCGTAGCTCACGGCCTCTTTCTGGACGGCCGTCGAGAGCAGATAGCGCTCGAACTCGAGGGCGGCGTTTTTCTGCAGCGCGCTCGTCTCCGGTCCGATCCAGATGCTCATAGGAAAATCGAACCAGGTGACGAATTCGGGGTAGTAAATCATCAGCGGTTCGCCCCAGCGGTTGCGGATACCCTGCATGTTGTTGAGCAGGTCGCTCTCGAGCAAGAGGCCGCCGTCGCCCTGGGAATAGCCGAACAGGGCGAAATCCTCGGCCGTGTAGGCCGAAGCGCCGCTGAGGTCGGTGGTGGCGCTGAGCAGCTCCTTCAACCAGGCCTGAAAGCCGGGGTCGGTGACGTCGGCGGTGCTGATATTGGGCCGACCGTAGTACTCGCCTGCGGCCGAGATCATGGCCGTCAGGCCGCCCACGTTCTTGCGGGGGTCGGGGACGACGAGCTTGAAAAAGCCCCAGCCGGGTTCGCCGCCGAGTTCTGGCCAGCCACCCTTGGCCACGGCGGCGTCGTGGATAGTGCGCCAGTTGATCGCGCCGAACGTGCGCAGGAGCACCTCGGCGCGGCTCTGGTAGATGCCCCAGGTGCTCAGACTGAGGACGAGGGGCCGCACCCGGTACTCGCCATCGGTGAGGAAGACATCGCGGCCGAGCCGTTCCTTGTAGGCGGCGTTGGCCAGCTCGGGCAGATAGCGGCTATCGGGGATCCAGGCCGTGGGGAACCGCTCCAACGCCTGCTTTTGGGCGGCGGTGAGGGTGTTCGGGTCGGTCTCCGGTTCGAGCGCGCCGAATTCGTTGCGGTCGAACTTGCCCAAGGCCGTCAGCCCGTCCATGGCGATGACCTCGACCTGGATGCGCTCACCCTCGAGCCGATGGTCCTCGGCGTTGAACCGTTCGGCCGCTGCCCGCACCCAGGGTTCCACCGGCAGGGCCACCAGAATCCGCACCTGGATGGGGCCTTGGGGCACGACGACCAGGGGCTGCTCGCGTTGGGTGGCCCGCAGCACCAGGGCCGCGGCCACGATGAGCACGGCCACGCCGACGATGGCGAAAAAGACGAGACGAGAGCGCTTCATGGGATACCTCGCAGGAAAGCGGCAGGGGCAGGCCGACGCCTGCGCCGTCGGCGCCATCCCCACACCGCGTCGGACCGAGGCGGCAGATCAGGACGCGCGCGACCAGCGATGCGTTACGCCCAGGGGACCGGCTTCGGCCTCGTGACCGGCATAGGGCAAATCGGCAATGTGGGCAATGGTCTCGGCCAGTTCTAGGCCCACACCTGCCCACAGCCAGTCGTCGGGCCGGTCGGCCGTGCGCACGAAGGTCTGCCAGTAACCGGGTTGGGGTCGGATGCGGACGTCGGTGATGGTCTCCCAGGGCAGGAAGATGGGCTCGCTCGTCCCCGGCGGTTGGCGCGAGAGACTCAGGCCCTCCTCAGCCAGGTCGGCCACGAGTCGGCGTTGGGGGTCGAACCCGCCGCGAAGGCCGAGAAGAGCGGCCACGGGCAAGGCGGCGACGAGGAAGAGGCCCAACCACAGCCCGATACCACCGTAGCTGGCCAGGAAGAGCGCCAGGCCCAACCCGGCCAGCCCGGCTACGACCCACCACCCGGCATAGAGGTTGGCGGTGAAACGCATGGCAGCGAAGGCTCAGGTTCGCACGGCCCCGTTTCAGCCCTCGGCGGCCTGGGTCAGGCCCAGACGGGCGCGACGGGCGGCCAGCTGGCGCTCCAGCTCGTCCGTCTCCAGGATTTCCTGCATCTGGCGGTCGAGTCGCTTGGCATCAATCTCGGCCTGGGCCTCGGCCTTGTCCAGACGGCGCTGGATCTGGGCCTTGATATCCTCGAGACCGGCAGCCTCGGTGCTGACCTCGCCCACGGCCGCCACGGCCTTGTGGGTGGCCTCCTTGCTGCGGGCCAGCTGCAGCATGGCCTCCAGGTGGATGCGCTCCTGCTTGACCTCGGTCAGTTTGGCTTCCAGCCGCAGTTTGGCGTCGAGGAGCTTCTGGAATTCGGCCTCTTGCTTTTCGGCCTGCTCCCGGTAGCTCTCGGCCAGCTGTTTCATCGTGTTGTAGCGGCTCTGCGCGGCCATGGCGAGCTGGTCTTTGCCCTCGCGCAGGAAGATGTCAATGTTGCGGTCCAGCTCCTCGGCCTTGGCCTCGAACTCCCTCTGTTTGCGGCGCAGGGTCTTGGCCTCGCCGCCGACGGTGGCGGCGGCGTCTTCGAGGGCCTCGATGTTATCCTCGACCCGGCGGATGTACTCGTCCACAACGGCCATGCTGTTGGCCTGCAGGGCCTGGTTGATCATCCAGTGCAGGTTGGCGGAAATGAGCACACCGACTTTTTCGAGCAGAGATGCCATGTTCGTACTCCTGGACAAAAGGTAGGCCGGGCACCCGTGAGAGGGTCCGGCACGGCTTGAGACGACGCTTCCAGTTTACGACAACGGTCTGTGCTTTCCTGACGTTTGCACGACGTTATCCGACCGAATTCAGTCCCTGGAGGGGAGATCGGCGGTGGACGAAATCCTTTTCGTCCACCGTCCCGTAATGGCCTGGGCGGTTACCCAACCAACTTGTAGCCGCGACCACGCACCGTCAGCAGGTAGCGCGGGTTGGCCGGATCGGGTTCGATTTTATGGCGCAGCCGGCTGACGAGCTTCTCGATGGAGGCGTCGTACACCTCGTCAATGTACTCCTCGCCCCACACGGCCTCGACGATCTGGTACTTGTCGCAGATTTTGTTGAGATGGCCGTAGAGGAGGAGCAGCAACCGGTATTCGAGATTGGTCAGCGGCTCGACCGGTTTGCCGTCCACCCACACTTCGCCGGCCTCGACATCCACCCACACCCCGCGCGTGCGCGGAGGCCGGTCAGGATCGGCCACGGCGGCCATCTGGCGGACGAAATGACGAAACAGGTCGGCGAAAAAGTGGGGTTCCAGCCGGGTGCCGCGCACCAGCCCCTTGCGTTCGAGTTCGGCCAGGGCCGCCGCATCGAAGGGCTGCGCCGGGTCGAACAGCGCCAACAGGGTTTTTTGCTCGCTTTCGTCCAGATCGCGCCAGATTTTGGCGCATTCGTCCTGGATGGCCACATCGTGCTGGAGCAAGTCGCGCACCTGGCGGTGGATGACCAGGCCGCCGGTGTCGTCACGGCGGGCTTCGCCGGTGATGGCGGCCAGTTGTCGGCAGACGATGTCGGTCAGGACGGGATGGCCGCCGGCCTGCTCCAGAATGAAGGCGATATCGTGCTCGTCGAAGGTGGCGCGCAGTTCGGGCAACCGGGCGGCGATGAAGGCGCGCGTTTCGTCGGGCGACCAGGGCGGCAGGTAGTGGATGTCCAGCCGGAACAGCTCGGCGAATTCGTCCACCTGTTCGCCCCGCCGCAAGCGGGCCAGGGTCTGGTCGGTGGCCACGACGTAATGGAGACGGTCGGGATAACGGTCTTTCCAGCCCCGCAGGTTGAGGAAGACACGCGGTTCGAGATGGATGAAGGGCGCGTCGAACTCGTCGAAAATGAACACGGTGCGGCCCGGCGTCGCCTCCAGCCAAACCGTCAGGGCCTCGTTGAACTGCAGTGGGATGTGAAAGCGGCCGGCCGGCATGAGGAGGGCGTCGTAGGCCCGGCGCAGGCGCTCCTGCACGCTCCCATCGAGACCGTCGGCGGCGTCCAGGAGCGTGCGGATGATGAGCTCGTAAAGGGCCTGTTCGCTCCACTCCAGCAAGCGATTGCAGTCAACGTAAAAGCAGGTCGGGGCCAACCTGTCCGTCCCGCAGATGGCCAGCCGCCGCAGCAACTCCGACTTGCCCATGTTACTGACGCCGACCAGACTGAGGTCGCGACCCGCAGCCAGGCGTCGTTGCAGTTGGACGAGCAACCGCGTCCGCACAAACAGCTGCGACCCTTCGGCGGCCATCGGCGCTTCGGGGTCGGTGCGGAGACGACCGGGCATGCGCATCGGGGCAGAATCGCTCATGGTGCTTTCTCCTGGGCCTTCATGTTACTCCTGGCCTTCCCTTTCCGCCAAGCCAGATAGGACCCCACCGTATGCCCCTCGCCGATTTGCGCTCCATCCCCAAAAACGGCATGCTTGATGGACAATGGACGATGGCATCCGTCCTCCGTCGTTCGTCCTTCGTCTCGCTGATCGGCCGAATTTCAGGACGAAAGACCAAGGACGGACGACGAAAAAAACCTTCGTCTTCCGTCGTTCGTCCTTCGTCCGCCCCTCGGCCGTACCCCGTGATGACGGCCGAACGCCGCACGGCGCCAACCCCTTCGTCTTCCGTCGTTCGTCCTTCGTCCGTCTATCGGCCACACCACGCAAAACGAACCCGTTACTAGTCACCCCCCATGCTCCGCCTCTTCATCGCCATCACCCTTCCTCCCGACCTGTTGCAAACCCTGGGCGATGTCCAGCAGCGGCTCCGGCAACAGCTGGCCGGTCTGCCCCTGACTTGGGCTCGGCCCGAAGGCATCCACCTGACCCTCAAATTCCTGGGCGAGACCGATCCCCGCCGGGTAGAGGCCATCGTGGCGCGCCTGCGCGCAGTGGCGGCGGCCTGGCAGCCCTTTATCGTGCCTGTGGACGGCCTGGGCTGTTTTCCCGACCGGCGACGTCCGCAGGTGGTGTGGGTGGGCGTACAAGACCCCGACGGCGCCCTGCAACGCCTGGCTGCAGACGTGGACGCGGTCATGGCCGGCCTAGGCTGGGAGCGGGAGAAACGCCCCTTCACCGGCCATCTGACCCTGGCCCGCGTCAAACGGGACGCCGGCAACGATGAACGCAGGCGGATCGGCGAGCAGGTGGCGGCCTTTGCCCTCCCCGCGGCCGGTTCGCTGCCGGTGCAGGCGCTCCACCTCATGCGCAGCCAGCTCGACCCCGGGGGCGCCATCTACACCGAGATGGCGGCAGTTCCGCTCGGCGGGGTAGATGGGGGAGCTTGAGGAGGAGTTCGGAGGAGCTTTGGGGGAGCTTAGAGGAGCTTTTCCGTCCCTACCCTCGGCCCCAGGTCGAGACGAAGGACGAACGACGGACGACGAAAATCCTTCGTCCTCCGTTGTCCGTCATTCGTGCATCGTCCATCGTCCACCTATGCCCTCCCCCATCCCCCTTATCGCCGTGATCGGCGGCGGTGAATGTAGCGCCGAAGAGGCCGCGCTGGCCGAAGCGGTGGGCCGCCTGCTGGCGCAGGCCGGCGTGGGCGTGGGCGTGCGGGTGGGCCGGGGTGTCCGGGTCGGCGTCGGTGTGGGCGTGCGGGTGGGGCGCCGTGTCTGGGTCGGCGTCACCGTCGGCGTCTCGGTCGGTGTGGCCGTGGGCGTAGCGGTGGGTGTGGGCACGGAAGCCGCCGCTTCATACGACCCGATGTCGCATGTGGCCGTGCCGTTGCCGTCGCCGTCCTGCGGCCGCGTGACGCCGTTTTGCGACTGGTTGTTCACCGGGTCGGCGGCGCAGGTGTCGTTGTCACCTGCGTCAATCGCCGGGCTGTCGGAGTTGAGCGGGAAGTAGGCGGGGCTGCCCGTCAGCGCATCCAGATTCGGGTCTTGCCCGATGATGTTGCCGTCCATACCGTCGGTCAGGCCGCAGGCGTTGGCGCTGTCTTTGATGAGATTGTTTTTACTCGTGTCGCTCAATGAGCCGACGCAGTCGCCGTTTGTGCTGTTGGCAATAATGGTGTTCTTGAGCGTCGCCGTGCCGTAGTTGAGGATGCCGCCGCCGCCGGTGGCGCTGTTGCCGGAGAAGGTGCTGTTCGTCACCGTCAGCGTGCTGAAGTTGTAGATGCCGCCGCCGCTGCCGGCGCTGTTGCCGGAGAAGGTGCTGTTGGTGATGCTCACCGTGCCGCCGCCGGTGTTGTAGAGGCCGCCGCCGACGCCGAAGGCGTCGGCGCTGTTGCCGGAGAAGGTGCTGTTGGTCACCGTCAGCGCGCCGGAGTTCCAGATGCCGCCGCCGAAGGCGCCGGCGCTGTCGCCGATTGCGCTGTTGCCGGAGAAGGTGCTGTTGGTCACCGTCAGCGCGCCGCCGGCGTTGTAGATGCCGCCGCCGCTGACGGCGTTTCCGTTGGCAATCGTCAGGTTGCGCAGGGTGAGGTTGGCGCCGGGGTTCACCAGAAAGACCCGCACGCTGTTATTCCCGCTAATGGTGATATTCCCGCCGCCATCAATCGTCAGCGCGCCCTGCCCGCTCACAATCGCAGGCAGGGGCGAGCCGAGCGTGAGCGTAATCGTCCCGCTCACGCTGAAGGTGATCGTGTCGTCGGCGCTGCTAGGGGAGCCAGCAC
>JAOADB010000382.1 GCA_026417535.1 Caldilineales bacterium | reverse complement strand
CCGCCCCTACCGATACACCCACTCCACCCGGCAGCCCCGTTGTCGGCCAGATCGCCCGCGTCGTCGCGCCCAACGGGGTCAACATTCGGCAGGCGCCCTCGCTCCAGGCCGCCCGCATCGGCCAGTTCGGCCGCGGGGTCCTCGTCCGGGTGATGGAGGGCCCCGTGGCGGCCGATGGCTACGTCTGGTGGCGGGTGGATGACGAACACGGCAAGGCCGGGTGGATCGCCGAGGGCGACCGCACCACCCGTTGGCTTGACGGTGTCATCGGAGAGCCGCGACCGGTCAACCGGGCCGTGCGGCTGGGTGACACGGTGGCCGTGACCGTGCCGTCCGGCGTTGTCCTGGCCGTGCGCTACGAGCCGGGCACCCAAGCCCTGGTGGCGCGTCGCCTGACCGCCGGCGTCGTCCTGCGCGTGGTCGAAGGACCGGTCGTCTTGGACGGCCTGCGTTGGTGGAAGGTGAGCGGACCCAACGGCATCAGCGGTTGGGCCGCCGAAAACGACGCCGACGAACGTTGGTTGTCGCCGATCGAGTAAGGATGATGGACGATGGACGCTGAACGAGTGAAGTGAATCGGACGCGATGGCCATCATTCAACAAAACGGGGGTCGTCCAGGCTGCGACGATGCAGGGTGATGACGAGCTGTTCGACCGCAGCCTCATCGGGTGCAGCGGGCAGTGTGCTCTCGGCTTCGGCGCAGTGGAGCTCTTCGCGCAGAGTGGCGACGAGGTCCATCAACTCGTCGTAGGTGTAACGGCCCTGCAGCACCTCGCGCAGCCAGGCGGCGTCGGGCCGACGCACCCGCACCACGCCATCCCGCAGAATCTCGATGCCCATCCGGTACAGCCGCAGGAGATGGGCGGCATGTTTCGTGTCGTAACCGTAGACGGCCTCCAGTGCGGCCCGTTCGGGATTGCGATGGGCGCGCCAGTGTTCGTAATGCTGCCAGTGCTTGAGCGCAGCCCGGTAGGCCCGTTCCTGTTGGGTGTCGGGGAAGCGCCAGCCGCCTTTGGGATGGGGTACGGCCCCGAATTCGGGCGGCGTAGGCTGATGATCGGGCGGGTGGTGCAGCCAACGGTAATGGGTCTCCATGCGTTTGAGCTGGTCATCGGCATAACCGGCGTAGGTTTGGGCCACCCGCCGGGAGAGAAACAGGCCGCGCGCCTGCCGCAGCGCGGCGCCGTACTCGTCCACGTAGAGCACGTCTCTCTCGTCGGCCCAGAGGACATCGAAGATGTTGGGGTTGTTGGCCAAGGCCAGCCGGGCAAACTTGCTCAGGCTGTAGATGACGACCTCGCCCTTCCGGTCCTCATACTGCTCGAAGAGGCTCAGACCGAGCAGAAACCGGGCCGGCGGGATGCACACCCCGCGGATATCCACATCGCTGCTGGGCATGGCCGTGCCGAAGGCCTGGCTACCCCACACCGTTTTCAGAATCGTGCAACGCTCAACCCAGTTCATGGCGGAAAACGGTCAGCCGTACACGGATGACGAAATCCTCCAGCGCCTCCCGATAGGTCGGAGCCGCCGGCAACGGGCTGCTCTCGTAGGCGGCAGCCAGCAGGTCCTGCAGGCGGGCCAGCTCGGCCTCGTGGCGGTCGGCGGCGATGGGCACGGCGACATCTGCCGCTTTGGCGGCGATCAGGTCGAGCAGCTCGTGGTAGCCGTAGAGCGGCGCCAGCACGGTCAGATTGGCCTCGACTTCGCCCGTGCGCAGCAGGTGCAAACCGGTCAGGCTGACCCGATAGGCATAGAGGAGGGTCTTGAGAGCCGCGCTGCCGGTTTCGAGTTCTTTGCGCCATCGCTGCCACTGGCCACGGGCAAAACCGGCATAATGGTGATAGGCCTGGCGGGTGATGGCGCCCTCGCGCACGAGCGCCCGTAGCTCTGTCTCTTATACACATCTCCGA
>JAOADB010000381.1 GCA_026417535.1 Caldilineales bacterium | reverse complement strand
CCACATCACCCACCACGAAGGCCGCAGCACCCGCCAGGCACGGCCGGCCATGACCGTGGCCCTGTGGCGCTCGCGGCTGCGCTACTACGACCGCTACTATCCGGCCTGGCAACGCCGCGCGGCGCGCACTCTGATCGGCCTGGGCATGCGGGCGCAGATCCGCCGGGCGCAACGTGAGCACGCGGCCGGCCGCCTGACCGCCTCGGCCTATCAGGCCCACATCGAGGCCTGCCGCGAGGTTCTGGCCTTGCTCTGAAATGGCATTGGCAATCGGTCCTTCCGTCCCCGCCCATCGGCCTTGACCCAGGACGAATGACCAAGGACGGACGACGAAAATCCTTCGTCCTTGGTCATTCGTCGTTCGTCCCGTCCATCGGCCTTGACCCAGGACGAAGGACGAACCACGGACGACGAAATCCCCTTCGTCCTTGGTCGTTCGTCGTTCGTCCCCGCCCATCGGCCTTGACCCAGGACGAAGGACGAACCACGGACGACGAAATCCCCCCTCCATCGTCCATCTTCGCGTATGTCCGCCGCTGCCTCTCCCACCCTGGCCTGCGCCATCCTGGCCCGCAACGTGGCCGCCCATATCGGCGAGTGTGTGCGTTCCTGCCGTTTCGCCGACCGGGTTGTCGTTTTCGACACCGAAAGTGACGACGGCACCCCCGATCTCGCCCATGCGGCGGGTGCCGAGGTGGTGCCGACGCCATTCGTCAATTTTTCCCAGGCGCGCAATTTCGCCCTGGAGCATCTCGACACGGAATGGGTCTTCTTTGTGGACGCCGACGAGCGGGTGACGCCGGAGCTGGCCGCCGAGGTGCGCGAGGCTATCCGGCGAGACGACATCGCCGGCTGGTGGGTGCCGCGCTACAACCACATCGTCGGCCATGTCATGCGTGGGGGCGGCTGGTATCCCGACCATCAGCTCCGCCTGCTGCGTCGGCAGGCCGCATGGTACGACCCCGACCGTGCCGTCCACGAGCTGGCCCAAGTGCAGGGGCGCACCGAACGGCTGCGCGAGCACCTCATCCATTACAACTACGACACCTGGGCCCAATTCCATGCCAAACAACGGCGCTACACCGCTTTTGAGGCCAAAACGCTGGCCCACGAAGGGGTGAAGGCCCATCCCCGTCATCTGATCACCCGGCCCTTGCAGGCCTTTTGGCGGCGTTTTGTCACCTGGCAGGGCTATCGCGACGGCCTGCACGGGCTGCGCTTGAGCCTGATCATGGCCTGGTACGAGGCGCTCAAGTACTACTGGCTGCTGAGAGAAAAACGGTAGCTCCGGATGCCATCCGGAAGGACGAACTGGGGAGCTTGAGGGAGTCCTGGGGAGCTTGGGGGAGCTGTAGCTCCGGATGTCATCCGGAGAGAGCACTTGGGGACTGCGGCGCGCTCTCGTCCAAACCCAGGCGTTTGCGGATGGCCGGCATACCGCGTTCGATCAGGTCGGCCAGCAACGCAGCCGTGTGCTCATACGCAGCCTGAGGCCCGCCATACGGGTCGGCGATATCGAGATGCTCACCGGCCATCTCACTGAGGAGGAAGGTCTTGCTCAGGGCCTCCGGCCAGTTGTAGAAGAGCCGCCGACGATGCGCCTCCTCCATGACGAGGATGAGGTCGGCCGCTCGCACGAGATGGCCATCGAGCTGCTGCGCCCGATGCGCGGTGATGTCGAGACCGCGTCCGGCCATGGCCAGGAGGGAACCGGCGCTGGCGCCCTCGCCGACCAGGGCTGCCGTGCCCGCCGAGAGGACCTCGACCCGGTGATCCAGCCCGGCCCGGCGGAGTTCCTGCTGCAACAGTGCCTGGGCCATGGGCGAACGGCAGATGTTGCCCGTGCATACCACCAGAATCCGCTTCATACAAACCTGCCTCGTCACTGTTCGGGCCGATGACGGGGATAGCTCAGGTTCCAACGTGTTCGTTC
>JAOADB010000380.1 GCA_026417535.1 Caldilineales bacterium | reverse complement strand
GGGTGGTGGTGACGGGGATTTCCGCCTTTTCGGCGAGATGGCGCAGCTCCTGCGTGGCGTTGGCCATCTGCACCCCATGCCCGGCGATGATGAGAGGCCGTTTCGACTGGTTGATCAGCGCCGCCGCCGCCCGCACGGCTTCTTCGCTGATGCCGAAATAGGGGTTGAAGCCGGGCAATCTGATCTCGATCTCCTCATAAACGAACTCGGTGCTGGCGTTCTGCACATCCTTGCAGATATCGATCAGCACCGGTCCGGGACGGCCCTCGCGGGCGATATAGAAGGCTTCCTTCATGATCCTGGGCAACTCACGCACGTCGGTGACCAGGTAGTTGTGCTTGGTGATGGGCTGGGTGATGCCGGTCACGTCGGTCTCCTGGAAGGCATCGTTACCCAACAGATTCGTCGGCACCTGGCCGGTGATGGCGACGATGGGCACCGAGTCCATGATGGCATCGGCCAGGCCCGTCACCAGGTTGGTAGCGCCGGGTCCCGAGGTGGCCATACAGACGCCCACCTGGCCGCTGGCCCGGGCGTAGCCTTCGGCCATGTGGGCAGCGCCCTGCTCGTGACGGACGAGCACATGGTGGATCTGCGGATACTGCACCAGGGCATCGTAGGTGGGGAGGATGGCGCCGCCGGGGTAGCCGAACACCACGCGCACCCCTTCACGGATCAGGGCTTCCCAGATGATCTGCGCTCCTTTCAGCTTCATAACGAGTGCACTCCTTGAATGGAAAATGAGAAAAGCGGGCAAACCGTTCAGGCCGCTGCTTTCACCGGTTGGCCTGGTCTTCCGTTCCCGCCGGCAACCAAAGCCCAAGACGAAAGAGCGATGACGAACGACGAATGGTTTTCGTCCTCCGTCCTTCGTCTGTCGTCCTGTCCATCGGTCCAAAGTCGGGGTCGGAAGCTTGCGCCATCATGGACATCGGCCTGAGTCGTTGCATGTGGGTTACAAAAAACGCCCCCTGTCTCGGCCAGCGAGACGAACGGGGGCGTCGTTGCCTGGGTATCGAGTTCGGGAGAGGGGATAACCGTTCAGCCGAAGGGGTTTTCCGGACTCGTCAGCGGCCAAAACCCAGGACGAAGGACGGACGCCGAAAGACGAAGTGTCTTTGTCCTCCGTCTTTCGTCCTGTCCATCGGCCCAAAGTCGGAAATTGGAGCCATCACAGACATCGGCTTGAGTGGTTACAGGGGGATAAAAAAGCCCCCTTCCGGTTGGAAGGGGGCCTGTGGTACGAGGGTGTGCGCTGGTTATCGGGTACGCGCCTGCCTTCCAACCGGTAGCGGCTCCTGGCCGCTAATAAGGACGAGGAGCTCAATCGCAATGACGATGAGGAGGAAGGACAGGACGAGCGCGTTCATGACAAACACGGTCACATTCGGGAAGTGAGGCCGAGTATAGCGCAGTCGAAGCAGGGTGTCAAATTCGCCGTGGTCGCCTGAAACCGCCAGCGTGCGGAGCTATGGCCTATCGCGATCGTACAACTGCCGGGCCGCGGCCTGGGCGGCCTCGTACACCAGGCGTACGGGCACGTTGGCGGCCTCAGCCAGCCGCCGACAGTCCTCGTACTCCGGCGCCGCGCCCCACACCCGACCCTCCAGCCGCTTGAGCTTGACCTGCACGGCCCCGTAGGGAGTCTCCACCGTGCGCATCTCCCGGCCGGCCTCATGGCGACGCACCGCGTGCACCCGCACGCCCAAGGTGGTGGTCTCGCGCAGGATCAGCCCGACCAGCTCAGCCTCCAATGCGGCCGGGGCCAACGCGCTGAGCACCACTCCCGGCCGGCCTTTCTTCATCTGCACCGGCGTCAGCCAGGCGTCCAGCGCGCCGGCCGTCAACAACCGCTGCACCACGGCCGGGTACAGCTCCGGGTTCATGTCGTCCACGTTGGTCTCGATCTGCACCAGGACGGTTGGAGCCGACTCGTCCACAGC
>JAOADB010000379.1 GCA_026417535.1 Caldilineales bacterium | reverse complement strand
AGATGTGTATAAGAGACAGCAACGGCCCTGAGCATGAAAGCCCATGGATGAACGTACTCTCTCCCCCCAAGCCCAACCGGCGGACCAACTGGACGCGGCGTTGCGCATCAAACGGCTGTCGGAACTACGCGGGCAGGACAACGTCCGTCACAACCTAGAGATTTTGATCGAGGCGGCGCGACGCCGGGGCGACAGCCTGGACCACATCCTCCTCTACGGTCCGCCCGGTTTGGGCAAGACCACCATCGCCCACGTTGTCGCCAACGAGATGGGCGTGAATCTGAAGGTGACGGCGGGACCGGCCATCGAGCGGGCCGGCGACCTGGCGGCCATCCTCACGAACCTGCGCAAGGGCGATATCCTCTTCATTGACGAGATCCATCGCCTGGGCCGCGCCGTGGAGGAGATCCTTTACCCGGCCATGGAGGACTTCGCCCTCGACATCGTCATCGGCAAAGGGCCGGCGGCCCGCAGCATCCGCCTGAAACTGCCCCGTTTCACCGTCATCGGCGCCACCACCCGCCTGGCCCTGATGACGGCGCCCCTGCGCGCCCGTTTCGGCGCCATCCTCCGCTTCGATTTCTACGACCGTGAGGCCATCGAGTACATCATCCGCCGCGCGGCCGAGCTTACGGCCACCCCCATCACGCCGGAAGGGGTAACCGCCATTGCCCGTCGCGCCCGCGGCACCCCGCGCGTGGCCCTGCGGCTCTTCCGGCGGGTGCGCGATTACGCCCTCGTGCGCGCCGACGGTGCCATCACGGCCGATGTGGCCGATGCCGCCCTTGCGCTCCTGGCCATTGACGAACTGGGCCTCGATACCCTGGACCGCATGGTTCTGGAGACCCTCATCGTCAAATTTGGCGGCGGGCCGGTTGGTCTGGAAACCCTGGCTGCAGCCATCAGCGAGGAACCCGATACCCTCATGGATGTGGTCGAGCCTTATCTGCTGCAACTCGGTTTTTTGGAACGCACCCCGCGCGGACGGCTGGCCACTCTGCGGGCCTATCAGCACCTGGGCCTGCCTTATCCCGGCGCGCCGGAGGTCCTGCAGCCGCCCCTTTTTGCCGAGATGGAGAACGGCCAAGGACAGCCGATAACCCCGGACGAACCATGAAGACGAGCGATTTCGACTACGAACTGCCCCCCGAACGGATCGCACAGACGCCGGTGGAACCGCGCGACCACGCCCGCTTGCTCGTGCTCGAGCGCGCGACCGGCGCCATCCATCATCGCCACTGCTACGACCTGCCCGAGTTCCTGCGACCAGGCGATCTCCTCGTCCTCAACGATACCCGTGTCCTTCCGGCCCGGCTGCGTGGCCGCAAGGAGACGGGCGGGCGGGTCGAGCTGTTGCTCCTGCGCCGCCGTGAACCCGGTTTGTGGGAGGCCCTGGTCGGCGGCCGGGGCCTCAAGCCGGGCCGTCGCCTTGCCCTCACCGCCGCCGACGGTCGGGAAGCCCAGGCCGTCATCGTCGCCGAATTGCCCGATGGTCAGCGGCTTGTGCAGCTCGACCCGGCGTTGGAAGCCCATCTCGACGAATGGGGCGAGATGCCCCTGCCGCCCTACATCCACACCCCGCCGCCCGACCCCGAACGCTATCAGACCGTCTTCGCCCGGCAGCCCGGCTCGGTGGCCGCGCCGACGGCCGGCCTCCATTTCACCCCGGAGCTGTTGCTGCGGCTGCGCGAACAGGGCGTCCGGATCGCCTACATCACCCTCCATGTCGGGCTAGATACCTTTCGGCCGGTGCAGGTGGAAGACCCACAGGAGCACAAGCTCCATCGCGAATGGCTGGAAATCGGCCCCGAAACGGCCCGCGCCGTCAACGAGACACGGTTGCACGGGGGCCGCATCGTGGCCGTGGGCACCACCTGCGTGCGAGCGCTCGAGACGGCCGCCAAAGCGGCCCTGGGCCTGG
>JAOADB010000378.1:427-1984 GCA_026417535.1 Caldilineales bacterium | reverse complement strand
CCGAGTGGGAGGGGTGAAGGTGGGCGAGGTCCGTCACGGATAGCGGTCTGAGTCGTGACACAGCCACTTTGGCCGGTTTTTGGGGTATAATGGAGGGCGATCTTCGGAGCCGTATGCCCGTTTTTGGTGTCTGACCGCATGGCCGTGACGACCCCATCGCCTCTCACCCGTACCGGGTTGGCGCCGGGTACGGTTCTGCGCGACCGCTACGAGATCCTGGAACGAATCGGTCAGGGCGGGATGGGCGCCGTGTACAAGGCCGCGGACCGCCGTCTTGTCGGTCGCTTGTGCGCGGTGAAGGAAATCCTGCCGGGTCTGGGCGCGTATGAAGAGGAGCTGGCCGCCTACCAAGAGCAGTTCTACCGCGAGGCCAGCCTGCTTGCGCAGCTCGATCATCCCAATCTGCCCAAAGTCAGCGATTACTTCTCGGAAGACGGCCGCGAGTATCTGCTGATGGACTACGTGCCGGGCCGCGATTTACGGGAGATCATCGAAGAGGCCCGTGTGCGCGGGGCCTTCCTGGACGAAAGTCTGGTGCTCGATTGGGCACGGCAGTTGTGCGATGCCCTGGCCTACCTCCACAGCCGCGACCCGGTCATCCTGCACCGCGATATCAAGCCTTCCAACATCAAGCTGACCCCCAGCGGGCACATCAAACTGGTGGATTTCGGGCTGGTCAAGGTCCTCAGCGGCGACGAGAACCGCACGGTGACGGTGGTCCAGGGGCGCGGTACGGTCGCCTATACGCCATTGGAGCAATACGGCGGCGATGCCGGACATACCGACGTGCGCAGCGACATCTACGCTCTCGGCGCTACCCTCTATCACCTGCTCACCTTGCGGGCGCCGGTGGATGCCCGCCAGCGTTTCCTGCATCCCGGCAGCCTGCCGCTGCCACGGACGATCAACCCGGCCATCTCGCCAGCGACCGAACAGGCCATCATGGCGGCCATGGCCATGCATCCCGATGACCGTCCCCGCTCCATCGAGGATTTCGCCGACATGTTGTTCGGCCGTCACGACATCGTCACCGTGGGCCAGGTGTTCGTGCCCCGTGAACCGACCTGGGGAGAAGCCCTGGCGGCCAATAAGGTCCTGCTCGGCGTCACCGTCATCCTGCTCCTCCTTGCTTTCATCCTCAGCATCAGCGGATCGTTTTCCTGAACCATGCAACAGGAAGTCGCCATGCTCATCTTGCTCGGCAGCGAAGGCGAAGGCCGGCGTTGGGCCCTCGATCGCGACCGTTTGGAGATCGGCCGCGACCCTGCATGTGACATCATCCTGCCCGACCGGGTGGTCTCACGGCATCATGCCGTCATCGAGCGCTGCGAGGAGGGGTACATCCTAAGCGACATCGGCTCGAAGAACGGCACCTTTGTCAATGGCGAGCCGATTGACAGTGGCTATCTCCTACGTGACGGGGACGAAATCCAGATTGCGTTGCGGTTTCGTCTCATCTTCGTCGCCGCGGGCGCCACGGCCCCCCTCAGTCCGCCGCCGGCCGAGGCGGGTGCGGGCATCCTGCGGCTTGATGACACCCGGCGCACGGTCGAGCTG
>JAOADB010000378.1:0-417 GCA_026417535.1 Caldilineales bacterium | reverse complement strand
CAAAGTCCTCGACCCGCCCCTTTCCGTGGCCCAGTACCGGTTGCTGGCGCTGCTGATGCAGGCCAACGGCGCCGTGATTGACCGCGACGAGATCGTGCGGGTGGTCTGGCCTGACGCTGAGAGCGCCGGCGTCTCTGAACAGGCCATCGACGCGTTGGTGCGCCGCCTGCGCGAACGGTTGGCCGAACTGGAGCCGCATCATCAGTACATCGTCACCGTACGAGGGCATGGCTTCCGTTTTGAAAACCCGACGGGGTGAGGGGGAACCACAGATCACCAGTTACCAGTCACCAGTTACCCTTTCCCCCATGCCTCCTCTCGCCCTCTACCTGCACATCCCGTTTTGCCGGCGCAAGTGCCCGTACTGCGATTTCAACACCTACGCCGGCCGCGAGGGGCGTTACGCGGCCTATGCAC
>JAOADB010000377.1 GCA_026417535.1 Caldilineales bacterium | reverse complement strand
CACCGGCCTGTCCACCGGATGGCGAAGCCGGTGCCGTGGGTGCAGCCGCGTGGGGGGTCGGGCTTGCCGTGGGACCAGGCACACCGGTCGGGGTGGGGAGCGGCGTCTCAACCGAGGACGGGTCGGGCATGAGCGGCGGCTCGGCATCGCGGCGGAAGCGGTGCAGGATCGCAGGGTTGATCAGGGCAGCGCGTATCCAGCGTTGAAGCCGATAAAGCCGTTCGCGAGTGGTTCCGATGAGGATCCGCTCGGCAGGCGTCGCCTCGTGCATCACGCTTTCCAGCCAGTCTTCGGCCCGGATCACGAAGTCGAGCAGCGATTCCAGGACGGGAGCTGCATCCTCGGGTCGCTCGAACAAGGCCAGATTGGCGATGACGGCCTCGGCCTGATCCCCCATGCTGATAACGAGCGCCGCATCGAGACGCTGCCTTCGCTGCCACACCGTTTGGGCCTCGGCCAGCCGACGTTCGGCCAAGGCCAGATGGCGTTCCGCGCGGGCCCAAGATGAGGGGTTCAGCGCCGTCAGGGTGGTCTCGGCGGCGCGACGCACGCCCGCCAGAGGACTGTCCGGTTGCCCGGTGGCCGTGAGCCCCACGACCAGCACCAAGGCCATAGCCACCACCAAACCGGCCCAGCGAAGGCCCCGTAGCCACCCGACCGGATGGCGTTGGCGCGATTGGGCAGCGGCTGCGGCCTGGTGCATGGCCGCGCGGCCGCGTTGCCACCCTGCCGCCGACATGGGCGGCGGTGTCGTGCGGATCAGGATGGCCGTCTCCAAGAGGGGCCGTAGCTCGGCCGCGTGCTGAGGATAACGCTCCAGGCAGGCCTCAAGGAGTTCGCCCGCCGCCATCCGTTGCAAACAATCGTCCAAAATCGTCACGAAATCCATCGTTTCACTCTGCGGAGCTACGTCCGGCCTTCTGACTTTTCCTCCAACAAACGCCGCAAGCTGTTCAGGGCGCGATGCTGGAGGGCCTTGATGGCGCCCTCCTGCTTACCCATCACGGCGGCCGTTTGCGCGCTGGTGAGGTCGGCGACGAAGCGGTAATAGAGCACCTGCCGCTGATCGTCGCTGAGCCGGTTCATGGCGGCCAGAAGGTCATGACGTTGCAAAAGCCGATCCAGCGAGCGGTCCCAGGAGTCGCCATCGGCAACGGGAGGCGCGCTCGGTTCGGCATGGGCCCGACTGTATGCCTCGCTGCGATGATGGTCGCTAAGGCAATTGCCGGCAATCCGAAAAAGCCAGGCCGAGAACGCAGCGACCTGGTGTTCGCCAGGGACGCGAAAACGGTGAATGTGTTGCACCATGCGCACGAACACCTCGCCGGTCAGGTCCTCGGCCGTAGCCTGATCGCCTACGCGATACCAAATGTACCGATACACCTTGTGGACATAGAGACGGTATAACCTGTCCAACGCCGCAGGCTCGTTGTGCCGGGCGCGTTGCAACAGGTCAACCATTTCCTCATCGGTACAGACGTCGTACATAGGCCGGTAGCACAAAAGCAAACGGCGCCGAACCCCCAAACGATACGGCCATCACCCATGGAGACGATGGACGATGGCGGTTCTCCATCGTCCATCGTCATCGAATTCGCCGCGGTTGTCTTTTACAGCCCCAGCAGGCCGGCCAGAATCCTGTCTCTTATACACATCT
>JAOADB010000376.1 GCA_026417535.1 Caldilineales bacterium | reverse complement strand
GGACAAACGACAAACGACGAACGACGAACCAATTACCAGTTACCAGTAACCCGTTACTATAATCCCCTCATGTCCCTGTCTTTTCCCGATGATCCCTTCTGGCGCACCTTGCGTACCCGCCGCTCCCTGCGCCGCTACGACGGCCGTCCCCTACCCCGGCCGTTGCTGGAACGGCTGCTGACCGCCGCCACCTGGGCGCCCAACGCGCACAACCGCCAGCCCTGGCGTTTCGCCGTTGTCACCGACCCCGATGGCCGCGTCCGCTTGGCCCAGGCCTTGGGGCAACGCTGGTACGCCGATCTCCTGGCCGACGGCGTGGCTCCGGCCGAAGCCGCACGGCGGGTGGCCCTCTCGCAACGGCGGATCGGCACGGCCGGCGCCCTCATCCTGGGCTGTATCACCATGACCGTCATGGACACCTACCCCGATGCCCGACGCCAACGGTTGGAGTGGCTCATGGCTGGCCAGAGCCTGGCCCTGGCTCTGGGCCAGCTCCTCCTGGCCGCCCATCATGAAGGGTTGGCGGCCTGTTGGATGTGCGCGCCGCTCTTCGCCCCCGACATCGTCACGGCCGTCCTCGATCTGCCGCCCGCTTGGGAGCCCCAGGCGCTGATCACCCTGGGCTATCCCGACCCGGCCGCCCCGCCGTCCCCACCCAAGGAGCGGCTGCCGTTGACCGAGGTGGTCCTATGGCGTTGAACACGGCCTTACCCCGATTGGTGGCCCTGGCCGGCGGGGTCGGCGGCGCCCGCCTGGCCCACGGCCTGGCCCATCGCCTCGACCCCGACCATCTCAGCATCATCGTCAACACGGGCGACGATTTCGAGCACCTGGGCCTGCTCATCTGCCCGGACCTGGATACGGTCCTCTACAACCTGGCCGGGGTCCACCATCCTGACCAGGGCTGGGGCCGGGCCGACGAGACCTTTCACGTCCTGGAGGAGGCCGCCCGGCTGGGCCACGACCCCTGGTTCCGATTGGGCGATAAAGACCTGGCCCTGCATCTGCTCCGGCGGCAGATGCTTGCCGCCGGGCTGCGTCTGACCGCGGTCACGGCCGAGCTGGCGCGGCGTTTCGGTGTTGTGCACCCCATCCTGCCCATGTCCGACGACCCCGTGCGCACCGTCATCGGTACGCCTGAGGGCGAGCTGGCTTTTCAGGACTACTTCGTCCGCCAGCGTTGCCGCCCGCGCATGGTGGGGATGCGCCTGGAAGGGCTGGAAACGGCGCGGCCTGCGCCCGCAGCCGTGGCCGCGCTCGAACGGGCCGAGGCCGTGGTCATCTGCCCCTCGAACCCCTACGTCAGCATCGGCCCCATCCTGGCCCTGCCCGGTCTGCGCGAACGGGTGCAGGCCCGGCCGACGGTGGCCGTTAGCCCCATCGTCGGCGGACAGGCCCTCAAAGGCCCGGCCGCCAAGATGATGGCCGAGCTGGGCGTCGAGGTCAGCGCCCTGGGCGTAGCCCGACACTACGCCGGGCTGATCCGAGGCTTTGTCCTCGACCAACGCGACGCCCACCTGGCGCCGGCCGTCGCCGCTCTGGGCCTGCGTGTCCTCGTCACCGACACGGTCATGACCGATACGGCCGCGCGCGTCCGCCTGGCCGGCGAGGTGTTGGCCTTCGTCCGTGAGCTGATCAGGGAGTCATGAGCGACCGGTTGGCCGTCATCGTGCCCATGAAGCCGCTGACCCTGGCCAAACAGCGCCTGCGGCCGGCTTTGGACGAGGCCGCGCGCGTGGCCCTGGCCCGGCGTATGCTCGAACACGTCCTGGCAACGGTGCAGGCGAGCGGTGTGGCCGACCTGGCCCTGCTCATCAGCGCGGACGCCGGTGTGCGCGACCTGGCGCAGGCATTCGGGTTTCGGCCGCTTGCCGAAAGCACGCTCGACGCCGCGCCCGTCGGCTATAACGAGGCCGTGCGCCAGGCCATTCGCTGGGCGCGCGGCCAGGGCGCCACGACTGCCCTCGTTCTGCCGGCCGATTTGCCCCATCTGGTCCC
>JAOADB010000375.1 GCA_026417535.1 Caldilineales bacterium | reverse complement strand
CGGCGCCGTCACCGAATTTCGCGTGCGCAGCCGGGTGGATACGCCGGTAGAAGTCGAGTACTACCGCAACGGCGGCATTTTACAAACGGTGTTACGACGACTGGCCCGCAGCTGAGCCGGTCTTGTCAGAAGCTGGTAACTACTAACTAGTCACCAGTAACCAGTCACCAGTCACCAGTTACTGGTTACTGGTGACTGGTGACTAACTTACTCCCAGGAGGTCGGTTTCGATGCAGCCTCTGGAGCTCGAACGCGTGTTGGCGCAACTGCGCGAAGCCCTGGAACGTGACGATTTGGCAGCGGCCGTTGCCATCCTCCACCACTATCACCCCGCCGACAAAGCCGAACTCTTCGAGGAACTCGAAGAGGAGGAGCAGGTGGCCTTGCTGCCCGAATTGGAGCCTGCCGATTCGGCCGACATCCTCGAAGAGTTGGACGACGAACAGGCGGCCGAACTCGTAGCCGCGCTGGACCCCGAAGACGCCATCCGCATCGTGGACGAGATGGAACCCGACGAGGCAGCCGACCTGCTGAGCGAGCTGGAGCCGCCCCAGGCCGAGGCCGTCCTTTCCGGTCTCGAAGACCCCGAAGAGGTGCGGCCGCTGTTGCTCCACCCCGAGGAGAGCGCTGGCGGGCTGATGACCTCGGAATTCCTGGCCTTGCGCCGCCGCACGACGGCCGCCGAGGCCCTGGAGGCCATCCGCCGCTGGAAACCGGAGGCCGACATCCAGCAGATTTTCGTGGTGGATGCCGAACAGCATCTCGTCGGAGTGGTCGAGCTGCGTCAGCTCATCGCCGCCGACCCTTCGGCCCGGATGATTGACATCATGGACCCTGAGGTCATCTCGGCGCCGGTGGGAATGGACCAGGAAGAGGTGGCGCGGTTGATGGCCCGTTACGACCTACTTACCCTGCCCGTGGTGGACGCCGAGAATCGGCTGGTGGGTGTCGTCACCATTGACGATGTGGTGGACGTCATCGAAGAGGAAGACACCGAGGACATCCAACGTTTCGGCGGCGCCCAGCCTCTCGAACGGCCTTACCTCAGCACCAGCCCGTTTCTGGTCATGCGCAAGCGCGTGGGATGGCTGCTGCTCCTGTTTCTCACGGCCACGTTGACCGGGAGCGTCATGCGCCATTTCGAGAAGGAACTGCAGACGGTGGTGGCGCTGGCGTTTTTCGTGCCCTTGCTCATCGGTACGGGCGGCAATGCCGGCTCGCAGACGACCAGTACCATCATCCGCGCCCTGGCCGTGGGCGAGATCACGCTGCGCGATGCGTTTCGTACCCTCTGGCATGAGCTGCTCACCGGTTTTCTCCTGGGTGGCGTGATGGCCGTCGCGGCCTACGTGCGCGCCCTTACCTGGGGGAGCAGCCCCGAACTGGCCCTCACCGTGGCGCTGGCCATTTTTCTGATCGTGTTGTGGGCGAACGGATTGGGTTCCCTATTGCCGTTGCTGGCCGCCCGTCTCGGCATTGACCCGGCCATCGTCTCCGGTCCCGTGATGAGCACGATGGTGGACGCGACCGGTCTGTTCATCTACTTCACCATCGCCGATATCATCCTGGGTTTGTAATCGCGATCACGTGCCCCCGCGGAGGGCTATTGTGTTCCCCATGACCATCATCGTACAATGAACCCGTGATGAGGCAACAAGCCGCCAGGTTTTTCCCGATACCGACCGGTTTGAGCACCGTTTTCGGTTATTTCGCGCGGCCGCTTCACATCCTGCGCGACTATCAGCCTTCCTATCTTCGCGATGACCTGGTCGCTGGGACCACGGTCGGCCTGATCCTCTTGCCGCAGGGGTTGGTCTTCGCCGTGATGGCCGGGTTGCCGCCGGAAATGGGGTTGTACGCGGCCATCGTCGGCACCACCATCGCCGCCCTATGGGGGTCCTCGCACCATCTCCATTCGGGACCCACCAACACCTCGGCCTTGCTCGTTTTGGCCACGGTATTGCCGCTGGCCGCCACCGGATCGCCCCAATACATCGCGGCGGCGG
>JAOADB010000374.1 GCA_026417535.1 Caldilineales bacterium | reverse complement strand
AAGAGACAGCCCTTCTTCCACGTGTACGGCATGACCGTCTGCATGTTGCTGGGCCTGAAGTTGGGCGCCGAGATTTTCGTCGTGCCCAACCCGCGCGACCTCCCGGCCGTGATGGACATGATCCAGCGGGAGAAGTGCACCCTCTTCCCCGGCGTGCCGGCCATGTACATCGGCATCATCAACCACAAGGACGTGGCCAAGTACGACCTGCGCTCGATCAAGGCCTGCATCTCCGGCGCGGCGCCGCTGCCGGCCGAAGTCCAGCGCCGCTTCGAGGAGCTGACGGGCGGCCGCCTGCGCGAAGGCTACGGCCTTACCGAAGCCGCGCCCGTGCCCCCCGCCAACCCCCTCTTTAGCCCGTCGAACGCCGGCTCCATCGGCGTACCCTTCCCCGACGTGGACGCCCGCATCGTCTCGCTGGAACCCGATGAAAACGGCAAGTTCCGTCCCCTCGGCGTCGGCGAAGAAGGCGAGCTGGCCGTCCGCGGCCCGCAGGTCATGGTGGGCTACTGGAATCGCGAGGATGAGACCCGCAAGGTCAAGGACGAGGAGGGCTGGCTCTACACCGGCGACATCGCCAAGATGGACGAGGACGGCTACTTCTACATCGTGGACCGCAAGAAGGACCTGATCATCGCCTCCGGCTTCAACATCGTCCCGCGCGAGGTCGAGGAAGTCCTCTTCGAGCATCCCAAGGTGCAGGAAGCCGTGGTGGCAGGCGTGCCCGACCCCAAGCGCGGGGAAACGGTCAAGGCCTACATCGTCCTCAAGCCGGGCGAGACGGCCACGGCCGAGGAGATCATCGCCCATTGCCGCCAGCACCTGGCCCCGTACAAGGTGCCCACCCTGGTCGAATTCCGCTCCGAGCTGCCCAAGTCCATGGTCGGCAAGTTCCTGCGCCGCGTCCTCGTCGAAGAGGAAAAGGCCAAACTCGCCGCCCAGCAGCAACAGCCGTCGTAACCGGGCAGGCCGGGGGTTCTACTCCGGCCCCTGCCGATGCGACCACAGACGAACGACGGAAGACGGCTTCGTCTTCCGTCGTTCGTCGTTTCGTCCGGTCTGATGGCGCTCAATCGGTGGTGGGGGATTCGGGTTCCGCCGTCGTGGGGGGTGGTGCCGGCTTTGCCTCGGCCAGCGGGGCCGTCATGCTGCCCTCGGGCAGCGGCTCTTCGGGGATGATGATCCAGGCGATCAGATAGGCCACGATGCCGCCGCCGCCCCAAATCGCCAGGATGAGAAAGGCGAGGCGGATCAGGGTCGGGTCAATGTTCAGGTATTGGCCGATGCCGCCGCACACACCCGCCAGCATCCGGTCGGTGCGAGAGCGATAGAGTCGTTTCATGGTCGGTTCTCCGGAGGGGAAGAGAGGATGGTTTCTACCCCTCGATACGCACGCGCCCGCCCGCCGGTTGCGCGCGAAGGGGACGATAGACGATGGATGGTTCCATCGTCTATCGTCCATCGTCCACCCTTACAATCCCGCCGCGCGTAGGTGGGCGTGCAGCTGAAAGACCGTGATCACGTCGGGATTGTAGCGCACGCGCACCTGGCCACTCTGCGGATCGGGGATGATTTTGTCCACACCGGGAAGCGAAAGCGCCTGGCGCACCCGTTGCAACCAGTCGCGGCGGTCAATGCTGTCCACGTAAAGGGTCGTCCAAAGCATGGGTTGCGTCGTAGTCGTTGGCGTCATAGCGGTTTCATAGCAGATGATTGGGATAGCGAACCGTCGGCTCCAGAATGTTCGTCCTTCGTCGTTCGTCCTTCGTCCCGGTTTTCGGCCGATGGCCAGGACGGAAGACGAAGGACGGCAGACGAAAAACCTTCGTCCTTCGTCGTTCGTCCTTCGTCCCGGTTTTCGGCCGATGGCCAGGAGAGAAGACGAAGGACGGCAGACGAAAACTCCTTCGTCGTTCGTCCTCTCAATCAGCCTAAGGCCGGGAAGAGGTTGAGACCGTTACCGACATCGGCCTGAGAATGACGCGAGCGATTATACCAACAGCAACGACCAGACC
>JAOADB010000373.1 GCA_026417535.1 Caldilineales bacterium | reverse complement strand
CACACGGCCTTGGCGCCGATGGCGATGGCCTGTTCGACCACCGGCGGCACCTCTTCAGGGCGACGGAAGATGAGCACCAGGTCAACCGGTTCGGGCATGCTCAACAGGTCGGGATAGGCCCTTTCGCCCAGTCCGCTTTGCAGATGGGGATTGACCGGGATGATGCGATAGCCCTGGTCGCGCAGATAGGCCGGTACGTAGTAACCGGCGCGTTCGGGACGCGAGGAAAAACCCACGACGGCGATGGTTCGGGTTTCGGCGAGAACGGTTGCAATGGTCCGATCGGCGTTCATGAGAGCGTTTTTCCACTTTGCCGCCTATCGCCGAGACGCCAGACGAAGGCCAAAGGACGAAAAAGCCCCGTCTTTCCTCCTCCGTCTCGATGATCGGCCAAGAACGAGAGCAGAAGACACGCTTGGGAAAGGGAAAGCAGCGCAAGGAGTCGTCAGGCCAACGCTCGATAGAGCTGGCGATACAGGGCAATGAGTTCGGGAAGGCCGTAGTGCGCGTTGAGGCCGCTGGGATTGGGCAGAACCCACAGCGCAGTCTGGCCGACCCGCTCCGGTTGCAAGCCCAGACCGGCCCGAGGCCGGTCGAAGGCCAGCCGGTAGGCGCTGATGCCGAGGACGGCTACGACGCCGGGCTGATAGGCGTGGATTTTGGCCTCCAACACGGCCCAGCCGGCCCGCAATTCGTCTGCGCTCAGCCCTGCCGCCCCGGCCGTGGGCCTCTCGACCAGGTTGGTGAGGCCGTAGCCCCACGTGAGCAGGCGGCCATCGTCGGAGGGGTGGAGCAGCTCCGGCGTGAACCCGGCGGCATGGATGACGCGCCAGAAACGATTGCCGGGACGGGCAAAATGGTGGCCCGCCCAGGCCGAGTAGAGGCCGGGGTTGATGCCGCAGAACCACAGTTTGAGGTCAGGCGCCAGGATGTCGGGGATGCGGCGGTCGGCCGCGGCGGCCAGTTCGGCTGGGGTAGGGTGGCGGATGGGCATGGGGACGAACAGAGAAACGGCTGACTACCGCAGATAGGCCGAGGGCGGCTCTTCGCCCCGGCGCACCCGTTCGACCAGGGCGCCTAGCTCGCGGCGGAAGCGGTGACGGTCGAATCGCAAGGCATGACGCCGGCACTCGGCTGGATCGTAGCGCATGGGATCGAAACCGGCCAGGACGGCCATCAGGGCCTCAACCGTCTGCGCAGAGAACCACTCACCAGTGCGGCCGGGGACAACCGTATCGAGGACGCCGCCCGCGCCAAAGGCGATGACCGGTCGGCCTGCCGCCTGCGCCTGAACCGGTGTGATGCCGAAATCTTCCAGCCCAGGGAAAATGAGCGCCCGACAACGGGCCATCAGATCGGCGGCGTCGGCGTCGGAAACCCGGCCCAGAAACTCGACCGTAGGCCCGGCCAAGGCTTCGAGGGCCGGACGATCGCGGCCGTCGCCGGCCACGACGAGGTGGAGGCCGAGGCGGTTACAGGCCTGCACGGCCAGGTCAATCCGTTTGTAGGGGATAAGTCGGCTGAGCACAAGGTAAAAGTTCTCCGGCGCCCGGCCGTTGGGGCGAAAACGCTCGGTATCCACCGGTGGGAAAATGACGGCGCTGTCACGGCGATAGAAGCGCCGAATGCGTTCACGCACCTCCGTCGAGATGGCGACGAAATGGGTCACCCGTTGCGCCGCGGCAAAATCCCAACGCCGCAGCCAGACGAGCAATGGCCTGAGCGCCAGGGCCGCGCCCCGGCCCAAGCCCTCCCGCGCCAGATAGGCCTCGGTCATCCACACATAGCGGGTCGGGGTCAGGCAATAGCAGATGTGGGCCGCGCCGGGACGAGTGCGCACCCCGTGGCAAAAGCCCGATTTGTTGCTCAACACCAGGTCAAAGGCGCCCAGGTCGGTGCGGGCAAAGCCCAGGGGATACAGGGGCAGATAGGGTTGATGGTGGTCGTGGATGCCCGGTAATCGGTCAAGCCAGTTCGTGCGGATGTCCCAGGTCCGCATCACGGCGGGCATTTTGGCTGCCGCGTAGATCGAAGT
>JAOADB010000038.1 GCA_026417535.1 Caldilineales bacterium | reverse complement strand
GCCATCGGCCACACACATGCCCGGCGGCGTTGGCGACCCGGCCGGTACCAAGTGGATTTTCTCCGGCCGGATGGCAAAGGTCTCTGGCCGTCCGGTGATGGTCAGGGCAGCCGCCCCGCTGACCAGGTTCGAGACGCCGACAAAGCCGGCCACGAAGGCTGTGGCCGGCCGTTCGTAGATCTCGGCGGGCGTGCCCACCTGCTCGATGCGACCGTGGTTGAAGACGGCCAGCCGGTCGCTCATGGTCAGGGCCTCCTCCTGGTCGTGGGTCACGTAAACGAAGGTGATGCCGACCTTTTGCTGGATGGCCTTGAGCTCGATCTGCATGGCCTGGCGCAGCTTGAGATCGAGCGCGCCCAGGGGTTCATCGAGCAACAGCACGCGCGGCCGGTTGATCAAGGCTCGCGCCAGGGCTACCCGTTGCCGCTGGCCGCCCGACAGCTGCGACGGCTTGCGATTCCCGAAACCTGGCAGTCGGACGAGTTCCAGCATTTCCTCGACCCGACGTTCGCGCTCGGCCTTGGGCACCTTTTTGATCATCAGACCGTAGCCGACGTTCTCGGCCACGGTCATGTGCGGAAACAGGGCATAGTCCTGAAAGACCGTGTTGACATCCCGCTCGTAGGGCGGTAGCTGCGAAACGTCCCGGCCGTGCAGGTAGATGCGACCGCTGGTAGGCCGTTCGAAGCCGGCGATCATGCGCAGGCTGGTCGTTTTGCCCGAACCCGACGGTCCCAAGAGGGTGAAAAACTCACCGTCGGCGATATCCAGGCTGATGTTGTCAACCGCCTTCACCTCGCCGAAATGGCGGCTGACGTTGACGAAACGGATGGCAGGGATGTCGGTCGGTTCCGGCAAGGCGCTGGCCTCCTGGTTGGGTAACGGGTCAACCGGTATCCGGTAACGGGGCGCAGGGCGATGAGAGGCCGATGACAGGACGGAGGGCGGGAGACGAAGCTCCTCAAGCCCCCGAAACTCCTGAAGCTCCTGTAATTCGAAACTCCTCAAGCGCCTCTCATCCCCCATGCGCAATCATCACGTGCTTCGTGATCTGATAATCGGCCACGGCCTCGGCTGAAAGGTCTTTGCCAAAGCCGGACTGTTTGAAACCACCGTGAGGCGTCTCGGAAGTGAGGGGGATGTGGTCGTTGATCCAGACCGTGCCGAATTCGAGCTGAGCGGCGATGCGCATGGCCCGGCCGATGTCGCGAGTGAAGACCGAGGCCGCCAACCCGTAAAGCACGTCGTTGCCCAGGCGCACGGCTTCTTCCTCGTCCGTGAACGATTGCAGGGTGAGCACGGGGCCGAAGACCTCGCTTTGAACGATCTCGGAATGCTGGTCCACATTGCACACCACCGTCGGCGCGTAGTAGTAGCCCCGTTCCAGCCCGGCCGGCGGCGCGCCGCCGGTCAGCACCACCGCGCCAGCGGCTTTGGCCCGTTCGACGAAACCGGCCACGCGGCGCCGTTGGGTCTCGGAGATCAAGGGACCCATGAACACCGTCTCATCGAAAGGATCGCCCAGTTTGACCGCTTCCATGCCGGCCACCAGGGCTTCTTTGGCCGCTTCGTACACGCTGGCATGGGCATACACGCGGGTGGCGGCCGTGCAGTCCTGGCCGGTGTTGTACGTGGCGGCGATGACCGCCTTCTTCGTCACCAACTCGAGGTCCGCATCATCGAAAACGAGGATGGGGGCCTTGCCGCCCAGCTCGAGATGGACCCGTTTGAGGGTTTTGGCCGCCGTCTCCATGACCTTCTTGCCGGTGGCGGTGGAACCGGTCAGGCTGACCATGCGGATGTCGGGGTGTTCGACAATGGCCTGGCCGGTGGCGTTACCGCCGGAGACGATGTTGACCACACCGTCGGGGATGCCGGCCTCGGCCATCAGCTCGGCCAGCATGAGGGTGGTTAGAGGGGTAGCCGGGGCCGGCTTGAGCACCACCGTGCACCCTGCGGCCAGGGCCGGGCCGATCTTCCACACGGCCATCATCAGGGGATAGTTCCAGGGCGTGATCTGGCCGACAACGCCCACCGGTTCGCGGCGGTACATCGAGGTATAGCCGGCCATGAACTCACCGGCATGGTTGCCGTGGGTGTCGCGAGCGGCCGCGGCAAAGAAGCGCAGGTTGTCCACGGCAAAGCTCAGGTCGGCCAGGCTGACGTTCGTGTAGGGTTTGCCCGTCTGCAGCGATTCGACCCGGGCCAGCTCGGCGATGTGCTTTTCCACCAGGTCGGCCAGCCGGAACAGGGCCAACGAACGCTCGCCGGGTGTCTTGCGGGACCAGCGGCCATCGTAAAAGGCCCGTTTGGCGGCTTGTACGGCCGCATCCACATCGGCCGGTCCGGCATCTACCACCTCGGCAATGACTTCCTGAGTGGCGGGGTTCTCGATGCGCATGCGCCCGCCGTCGCGGGTATCCACCCAGCGTCCGTCAATCCACAGTGTGTATTCCATCATACGCTTCGCTCCTGGGGGAAAGGGGTGCAGGGTCAGCGGACCGACACCTGCACCCCGGTCCGATCAGCGACCGCCGATGACGGCGATATAGTTCGTCACCCACTCATGGTAGGGCACGCATTCGCCTTGGTCACACTGGGCCACCGGCGTGCGCCAGAAATGGATCTTGTCGAAGTTGTTGAAGCCGTTGATCTCGCAGCCGTTTTCGCCCAGCAGCGGATTGCCCTTGCAGGCAGCTGGCACAGCCGGCACCGAGCCGAACCAGGCAGCCAGGTCGCCCTGCAGCTTGGGATTCAGCGACCACTCCAGCCAGCGATAGGCACAATTGGGATGGGGCGCGTCGATGTGCATCATGGTCGTATCGGCCCAACCCGTGGCGCCCTCTTTGGGGATGACGCTGGCGATGGGCTGACCTTCGGCCTTCAGCAGGTTCACCTGGAAAGGCCACGACGAGGAGGCGACCACGCCTTCGTTCTTGAAGTCGTCAATCTGGATGAAGGCATCGTGCCAGTAGCGGCCCACCAGAGTGCGCTGCTGGCGCAGCAGGTCGAGCACGACATTGAACTGGTCGCGGGTCAGCTCGTAGGGGTCTTTGATACCGAGTTCGGGCCGATGGTACATCAGGTACAGGGCGGCATCGGCGATGTAGATGGGGCCGTCGAAAGCCTGGATGCGGCCTTTGTTCGATTTGCCGTCGGGCAGGATCATCTCTTCAAAGACCACGTTCCAGCTGTCCGGCGGTTGGTTGCCGAAGACCTTCGTGTTGTACATGAGCACGTTGGAGCCCCACTGGTAGGGCACGCCGTAGTGCTTGCCATTGACCGTGTGCCACGGCGCGTTTTGCAGGCGTTCGTCAATGGTCTTCCAGCTGGGGATCAGGTCAATGTTGATTTCCTGTACCCGGCCGCCGGAAATGAGCCGCAGGCTGGCATCGCCCGAAGCCGTCACCAGGTCGAAGCCGCCTTCGTTCATGAGGGCCACCATTTCGTCCGAGGTCGCCGCCACCTTGACATGGACTTTGCAGCCCGTGTCTTTCTCGAACTGGGTGACCCAATCGAAATTGGGGTCCGTCTCCCCGCGTTCGATGTAGCCGGCCCAGGCGATGATGTCCACCCGGCCTTCGCCCGGCCCGATTTCCTTGCGGGGGCCGCCTTTTTCCGCCGTTGGCGCCGGCGCCGTCGGCGTACAGGCTGCCACCACCAGGGCCAGAAGCACAAACAGGATGACAAATCGGTGTTTCATACAGTCTCTCCTCCCAGAAGAGCGTTTGGTGAATATGGAAGAAAAAAGTAACGGGTAAGTTAGTAACTAGTAACTGGTGATTGGTAATTGATTTCGCTTTTCGTTGTTTGTGATTCCTCCTCCGTTTTGACTGATTATGCAATAGTAGAAATACACAAATTACACAAAATAAAAACAAATAACGAAATTACGAACTACCAGTAACCAGTAACTAGTAACTAGTAACCAGTTACCGGTTACCCCAAAACAGCCGCCAACGCTTGCTCGAAAATGTTCAGGGCCTCTTCGATCTGCGCTTCCGTCACCACGAGCGGTGGAATCCAGCGGATGGTGTTATCCCAAGGCCCACAGGTCAGGAGCAACAGCCCCCGTTCCAGACAGGCATGGGCCACGGCCTTGGCCGTCGCTTTGTCGGGACGGCGGTCAGGCGTGCGGAATTCGACTCCGATCATGAGACCCAGCCCGCGCACATCGCCCATGGCCGGATACGCCTCTTGCAGGTGGCGCAGGCCCGTCATGAGCTGTTGGCCGCGGGCCCGGGCGTTCTCGAGCAAGCCTTCTTCGCGGATGACCCGAATGGTGGCTACAGCGGCGGCGGCGGCCACGGCATTGCCACCGTAGGTGCCGCCGTGGGAGCCAGGCGGCCATCGGCGCATCAGGTCCAGCGAGGCCACGACGCCCGAGATGGGCAACCCGGACCCCAACCCCTTGGCGATGGTGATGATGTCGGGTTGCACACCGAAGTGCTCGTAGCCGAACCAGCGTCCGGTGCGGCCGAAACCGGTCTGGATTTCATCGGCGATGAAGAGGATGCCGTGCTCGTCGCAGCGGCGGCGCAGGCCTTGCAAGAAGCTGGCCGGCGGCACCACATAGCCCCCTTCGCCCAACACGGGTTCCACCAGGACGGCGGCCGTCTCGTCCGGCGCCGTCTGCGTCGTCAACAGGAAGTCGAACTCTTCCAGACACCAGGCCGATGTCTGTTCGGGATCCCAGCCGTAGCGATAGGCGTAGGGGTAGGGCGCCACGAACACGCCTGCCGGCAAGGGCTGATAACCGGCGCGGTAGATGGTCTTCGAGGTGGTCAGGGCCATGGCCGCGGCCGTGCGTCCGTGAAAACTGCCCTGAAAGACGATGATATTGGGCCGGCCTGTGGCCTTGCGCGCCAACTTGATGGCCCCTTCCACGGCCTCGGCGCCGGAGTTGCTGAAGAAAAAGCCGTCCAACGGCGCCGTCAACGGCAACAGCTCCTGGACGAGTTCCAGCATGGGCCGGTGGTAGACGATGTTGGCCTGTCCGTGCAACAGCAGGGCTGCCTGGCGCTGGATGGCCGCAACCACGCGCGGGTGGCAATGGCCGGTGTTCGTTACGGCAATGCCACAGGTGAAATCGAGCCAGGTTTTCCCCTCCTCGTCGAACAGCAAGGCCCCTTCCCCGCGTGCCGCGATGATTGACGTGTAGTGTGTCCAGACCGGAGAGAGATGGGCGGTGGCGTCTCGCAAAGCAGAATCAGGTTGAGCCGGCATGGCGCTCCTTTCTAACGACGTTGTAGGCGGAACTTAGCGGTGGTACGACGGTCATGACAACGAGGAGGCTGGAAGCTTAGCACAAGCCGACAACAGACTCCAAACCATACCCAGCCTCCTCGATGTGACATAACATCCTATTCAATTGCCTTTGACAAAACCCGCTACCCAACCGGCCTCGTTCACGTCTTGGGCTATAGCGAGGCCTTGCTATGAACCAATCCACCCAGGCGCTTGAACTTTTTGACGAATTCATCGAAGACCTGATGACCGGCGCCACGCCCCGGGTGTACGCCCGCATGGCCGCCGCGTTAGGGATCGAGGTGGAGGAGCTGGAGGAATTGCTGGCCCTCTTTGCCTGGGCCCATTACCTGGAACACTGGGCACGGCTCCATCGCCGTCGTAACGACGAAGAGGCCAAGGAACCGGAGGAAGTGAGGGGAGGTTAGGGGGTTGGGGGGAGCTGGAGGGAGCTGGAGCTGGGGGAGCTTTTCGCCGTCCTCCGTCGTTCGTCCTCCGTCATCCGTCCTGAAATCGGCCCCAAGCCGGGACGAAGGACGAATGACGAACGACGAAACCCCTCCGTCCTTCGTCTTTCGTCATCCGTCCTGAAATCGGCCCCAAGCCGGGACGAAGGACGAATGACGAAAAACCCCCTCCGTTTTTCGCCCCGTCGCAGCGCCCGGCGACGCCTCCAGCGTCTATCGTCCATCGTCCATCGTCACCTTCCGGGCGTAGACGGCTAGCCGTTCGCGCAGGGCGCCGATGGGCGCACGCGTCATCTGACCGGTGGCCCGATAACCCATCTGCGTCCAAAAACGCACCTCGGCGCGGTCGCTCAGGGGCAGGGCCAGACGAATCTCGCTCATGCCAGGGCCGATGCGCAGCCACTCCTCCAGGATGCGCACGGCCCAGGCGGCGATTTCCTCGCGGTCGCTGGGCGTCTCATCGGCCAGGATGAGCGCCCCCAACCAGACGATGCCCGGCTGCGGGTGGTCGAAGCGCAGATCCAAACAACCCACCAGGGTCGTCCGCTCCCACCAGATGCCCAGGAGATGCCGGTCTTCCCGTTCCAGGACATCGCGATACACCCAAGCGGCGTGATCGGGGGCGGGCGGGCCGCCGGCATGGGTGCGAAAATAGGCCAGGCTCCGCTCGTAGAGCGCCTGCAGGGCGGGCAGGTCGTCGGCGTTGAGCGGCCGAAGGGTGATGGGCGGAGGTGTCGTCATCAGGGGAAAAGCGCATGACCCGGGCCGCTTCAGCGCCGCGGGGCCATCTCCAGAGTTTGGCGCAGCTTGATGATCGTGTCCGGCGGGTAATAGCCCTTGGGCAACGAGACGTTCGCATAGACCAGGCTGCGCGGGCCGAGGAGCACGCCGGGGTTGAGGACGCTGTTGCAGCCGGTCTGGGCATCGTCGCCGAGGATGGCGCCGAGTTTGGTCAGGCCCGTGTCGTAGTCGTGACCTTCGATGCGAAGGTGCAGGGTGGGGCGTTTGCCCGTCAGCGGGTCTTTCGTGCTGACCAGGGTGAGGTTGGAGAGCTTGGTGCCGGCGCCCAAGTTGACCCGGCGGCCCAGGATGCTATCGCCCACATAGGCAAAATGGGGCGCGTGGGCGCCGGGGAGGAAGATGCTGTGTTTGACCTCGCTGGCATGGCCGATGACGCAGCCATCGCCCAAGAGGACATGGCCGCGCACGTACGCGCCCTGGCGGATCTCGCAGTGGGCGCCGATGAGGGCGGGGCCGACGATGTAGGCGCCCGGCTCGACGACGGTGCCGGGACCGATGACGATGGGGCCGGGGCCGAGACAGGCGCCCCCGCGCACGTCGCCTTCGATGCGACAGCCGACGCCCTCCAGCTGCCGTTGCAGGTAGGCCTCGAGCCGGTGCAGGGCCTCCCAGACGAATGAGAGGTCGGCGAAGAGGTCGGCGAAGGGGACATCCCGCAGATCAAAAAAGGCGTGGGGCGAAAGGTTGACGGTCATAGGCTAGGGCGAGAGGGTTCGAGTGAATGCAACGATCCTTGCAAGCACGTCGGGCCCAACGGGCTAACATGCCCGCATGCCAACGCCCAGGGCGGCCTCTTCGAGGACGGCCAGGGTGGCGCGGGCGGTTTGGGGCCAGGAGAATCGGGCCAAGTTGGCCTGCCCGGCGGCAACGAGCTGCGCCCGCAGCTCGGCGTCGCTGAGGACGCGCATCAGGGCCGCGGTCATGTCCTCGACGGAGAGGGGATCGAAATAGAGGGCGCCTTCGCCGGCCACTTCAGGCAGCGACGAGGCGCGGGCGCAGACGAGAGGCACGGCACTGGCCTGGGCTTCGAGGACGGGGAAGCCAAAGCCTTCGTAGAGGGAGGGGAAGGCATAGCAGGCCGCGGCGGCGTAGAGGGCGGGGAGGTCATGAACACGCACGAAGCCGGGGAAACGGACGACTTTGTCCAAGTCGAGTTGCCGCGTTTTTTCGTATAGCAACGAACTCTGATAGCCGGGGCTTCCGGCCAGCACCAGAAAAAGCTGGCGTTCGGGCCATTCCCGGCGCACGAGGGCGAAAGCTTCGATGAGGCGGGCCAGGTTCTTGCGCGGGTGTAGGGTGCCGACATGGAGGATGTATTCGGCCTGATCGGGCAGGCCGTAACTGCGCCGCACAGTGAGCTGGCGAGTGCGGTCGAACTCGGGCCGAAAGTCGGGGTCGAGGGCGGGATAGACGACGTGAATCCGTTCCGGATCGGCGTCGTAAAGCTGTACCAGGTCGTTTTTCGTGGCCTGGGAGTCGGCGATGAGGCGTGTGGCCACGCGAACATGGCGTCGCGTGCTCCAGCGCAGGTACCAGCGCTCGCGCGGGGGGTGCGTTTCGGGGAAGTGTTCGTAGCCCAGGTCGTGGACGGTGACGACGCTCGGCCGGGGGCCGATCAGGGGCAGGACATGGGACGGGACGAAGAGGACATCGGGCCGATGGCGCCACGTGTACGGCCCCAGGGCGGTATGGGTCCACAGGCGGCCGCCGGGCACGCGCGAGGGGATGATCACGACGCGCGCGTTTGGCGTGCGGAAGTCGCGGTCGGGCACCCGCATCGGCGCGTAGAGGATGAACTCGTGTTCGGTCTCCAGGGCCAGCAGGGCTTTGATCAGTTCCAGGCTGTACCGTTCGGTGCCTGTACGTCGGGCGCGCAGAGCGCGCGAAGCGTCAATGCCAATGCGCATGGTGTAAAAAAGGGCTGAGAGGGGATGTGACCCCCTATTCTACCAAAACCACCCCACGCGCGCGATGGCCGACGGCGGGACGAAACCGCCGTCGGCCATCGCATCGGGCTCCGGCGCCGGTCTATGGGGTGGAGGACGGGATGTTTCTTACGGCAGGTCCAGGGTCCCGCGGTGACCCTCGGCGTAGGCGGCCAGGATACGCTCGGCCACGGCTTCGGGAGCGAGGGCGCCGGGCGGCAGCCTGAAGGGCACCTTGCGCCACAACGGGGTATCCACGGCGGCTGGGCGCACCACCGTCACCTTCCAGTGGCGCTGTTCTTTGCGCAGGGCCTCGGCAAAGGCCTCCAGCCCGGCCTTGGCGGCGGCATAGGCCGCCAGTCCCGGCAGGCGCATGCGTTCGCTGAGGGCACCCAGGAAAAAGAGGTGCGCATCGGGCGCCAACAAGGGCAGGCTGTAGTGCACCGCCAGGAACGCACCGGTCAGGTTGGCATCCATGATGCGCTGCCATACCTCCGGAGTCATCTCCCGAACGGTGGTCGAGGTGATGTCACCGGCCGCATAGACCCACAGGTCCACGGCCTCCACCTCTTGGGCTGCGGCTATCACGGCCTGTTGCACTTGGGAGGGGTTGCTCAGGTCGGCGTCGAGGACATGAGCAGCCGGGATGTCGAGCCGCTGGGCCTGTCGCACGACGGCCAGGACGGTCCAGCCGTCGCCATGCAGCCGTCGCGCCAGGGCCTGGCCGATGCCACCGTGAGCTCCCCAAATCAGCGCCGTTTTCATCCGGTTTCTCCTTCGCCGCGATTGAGCCGGTCGAGCAGGTCCAGGAGCACCCGATTGGGCACGATATCCTGCATGCTGTTGCCGTAGTACCGGAAGCGCACGTCACCCTCCTTGTCCACCACCACCAGGGCCGGCATGCGCCCGAACTTGAGCAACTTGATCTCCTGACCGTAACGGTTGGCCACGGTGTGGTCGGGATCGGGCAGACCGATGAAAGGCAACTGCTCTTTCTGCCAGTAGTCGGCAAAAGCCTTGCGGTCTTCCGGGCCGATGACGACGACCTCGGCCTCGCGTTGCGCAAACTGTTCGTAGTCTTGACGCAACTGCGCCATATGCCGACGGCAGAACGGTCATGCAAAGCCACGGTTGAACACCAGCACTACGTGCTTCCGGCCGCGGAAGTCGGACAACGAGACCGGTTGTCCGCGCCAATCGGGAAGCGTAAAATCGGGAGCGGGCAAGTCCAGGGAGGGTTTCGTCATCGTGCGTTACCTCCGTAGCTCCGGATGCCATCCGGAAGATAGCTGTAGCTCCGGATGCTATCCGGAAAGGGAAGTTGGGGGAGCTTGAGGGAGCTTGAGGGAGAGGCCGAAAGTCGGAGTGTGAGCTACAAAATCTTTACAAAAATTATACAGGTCGTA
The DNA here is from genome assembly GCA_026417535.1 of Caldilineales bacterium. Lineage (GTDB taxonomy): Bacteria > Chloroflexota > Anaerolineae > J102 > J102 > SSF26. The sequence continues at coordinate 10,871 of JAOADB010000038.1, read as the reverse complement.
CAATACATGAACAACCGCTCTGACGCTGTGACGCGCCTTCCATTGGCGGCCGCTTGTCGTACAGCTCTCCAGGAGTTGTGTTACCATCTTACCCGGAGGTCATTATGTCCGTGTCACTGCATGATAAGGTTGCCATCGTCACCGGTGCCGGTCGCGGCATCGGCCGCAGCATCGCCCTGACCCTAGCCCAGGCCGGGGTGCGCGTGGCCCTGGCCGCCCGCACCGTGGCCGATCTGGAAGGGGTGGCCGCCGAGATCGCCGCCTTGGGCGGAGAAGCCGCGGTCGTGCCCACCGACATGCGGAGCGAAGCAGCTATCGCCAACCTGGTGGCGACAACGGTGGCGCGCTGGGGGCGTCTCGACATCGTCGTCAACAACGCCGCCGTCGGCTACTTCGGCCCACTCGAACATACGCCTACCGATCGCTGGGACGAGGTCATGGCCGTCAACGAGCGGGGGCCGTTCCTGCTGTGCCGGGCGGCCATCCCTCATCTGCGCCGTCAGCCACGCGGTTTCATCGTCAACATCGCCTCGGTGGTGGCAGTGAAGGGCTATATCCACCAGGCCGCCTATGCCGCTTCCAAACACGCGCTGTTGGGCATGAGCAAGGTTCTGGCCAAAGAGGTGCAACCCGATGGCATCCGCGTCCACGTCATCCTGCCGGGCGGGGTGGATACCGAATTGGCCGCCCAGGCGCGGCCCGATCTCGACCGCAGCCAACTCATTCGCCCCGAGGAGATCGCCGACATCGTCCTTTTCCTGCTCACCCGCGAGGGGATCGCCGTCATTGACGAAATCCAGGTGCGCCGAGAGTCGGCCCTACCCTTTGCCTGAGCCTCAGCGAGGCGGATGCACGGCCAGGTACTGCTCCAGGATGGTCGCAGCCGGGCCCAGCAGCTCGAAACTGGCCCAGCCGGCAAAAGCGGCCAGCGCGTAGATGGCCGCGCCGCGCACGTAGTCATCCTTTTGCAATTCGGCATCGTACCAGGCCAGCTGCTCGATATAAAACCCGGCAGCCGTGGTGCTCACCCGACCTTCGGCCTGCCAGAAATCGGCGAAATCGCGCCAGCCCAGGCCCGGCGGCCCCGGCCGCGGGGTCACACCGCCGTCAATTCCCAACTCGGTGATGACCAGGGGCACGGCCAGCCCAGCCGGTTGCAGGTGTTGGCGATAGACCTTGCGGTAACGCAGGGTCAGCCAGCCGGTGTCGCCCTCGTCGGCGCTGGGGTCGAGCTGGTGGCGGCCGCTGCCGAACCAGAGGTAGGGCGCCGAGTACTCGTGAAGGCCCAGGAAACCGCCGTGCTCGCGGACGGCAGCCAGGGCTGGGAAGAAGGCTGGCCAAAGCTCCAGCGCAGGCTGGCCTGTGCCGAAATTGCCCACGCACGAGCGAATGCCGGCCGCGGCCAACAGCCGAGTACGCTCGGCCTCGAAAGCGGCCAAGGCAGCCATCTGCCCGGCATCCGTCGGGACGGGTTCGTTGTAGGCTTCCCAAGCGTCAATGGCCGCCAGCCGCCGCGGTTCGGTGGCGATGGGTAAAAGGGTCTCGACGAACTGCCGCGCGGCGGCAAGGGGGTCGAACGCGGCCAGGTCGGGCGTGGGCAAGGGCGTGTAGCGGGCGATGACGAGGGTTTGCGGCGAGATGGCCTTGATCTCGGCGACGAAGTTGGGGTCGTATTCGAGGGTTTTGACCACGGCCACGTTGCCCGTGCGCAACAGCGCGAACAGGGACGGCTCGTAACGGGCGATGAAGACGCCCAGTTTCGAGGGTGGCCCCGGTGGGAAGGGCGTGGCCGTAGGCGTGGGCGGCGCCGGGGTGGGGGAGGGGGCCGCCGTGGGCGTGGGTGTGACCGGCGGCGGTGTCGGCGTCGGCGACGGCCGCGGGGACGGCGTGGGCGTGAAGGTGGCCGGTAGGGTGGGAGCGGTCGTTGGCGTCGGCCGGGGCCGACAACCCGTCAGGATGGTCAACCCGGCCGCGGCCAGCAGCCGCAGAAAGCGCCGACGGTCCCGGCGATGGTCGGCGATGGTCATGCGGATTCCGGTAGATAGAGGCGCAGCGCCGTCGCCAAGCCCTTGGGATCGTCCACCGTGATCCCCACCCGCCGCACCGTGCGGCGACGGCCGAAAAGCCCCTCGGCCGTGAGCGGTTCGGCCAGCTCCAGCACCCATTGCGGTTCTCCCCACAGCCCGAAATGGACATCGTCGAACGCCTTGGCCTCCGCTTGGGTCGGCTTACGCAAGGCGACAAGGGCGGTCAGGGGCACCGATAGCCGCCAACGCAACCCCAGCCGCAGGTGGAGATGGGTGCGGTCGAGCACGATGGGGTGGAGTCGGATGGCGTGGTAATCGCCCACGATCCAGAGCAGGGCATAGAGGCTGCCCAGGGTGAGGAGCCAGGCCGCAAGTTCACTCCAATGGCGGACGATGAGATGGACCAGGACCGTTTCCACCGTCAGCAATAGGCTCAGGGCGGCGACGATGAGGCCGTAGCCGTTGCGACGGTGGTAGCTGAAGACCTGCTGATGGGGTTGGGGATGGAACGTGCGCCACCAGCCCGTGAGGGCATGCGCCAGGATCCGCCACTCGATGGTCAACAGCGCGGCCAGCCGGGGCGAACCCAGGAGCGGGGTCAGCGCTGCGAGCAGCGCTTCATCGGGGAAAATGGCCGTAGCCCGCGCCTGACGATAAAGCCGACGGAACGACCGCAAACGGGCGACGAATAGGGCCAGCAAAAGGAGCTCGATCAGGGGAATCAGCCAGGCAACGGCCTCGAGATGGCCGCGACGATGGGGCGGAAGGATGGCATAGGCCAGGACAAGGGCCGTCAGGAAGAACACCGGCAGGGTTTTGGCCGAAACCTGCCGGGTCCGCACCAGGAACAGATAGCCTAGCAGCGGGATGCCGAGAACCAGGTCGGCGGTGATGGCCAGGGCGACGATGTCGGGTTGGCCGATGCTGCCGGGCAGGCGGGCGATCCCGAATTCGACGGCAACGAGCACGAACACGCTCAGGACAAACCAACCATAGAGCCGATGTCGGGTAAGGGTCATGGTCTCAGAGCTCCTGGGACATCGGGGCAATCACAGGTCGGTGTTGGCGCCTTCCCCCCATTCCACGCGTTCGTAGATGACTGCTAGGGGCAGGTCCACGCCGAGGGCGGGCAAGTGCAGGATGTCGTCGGGCCGTTCGCAGGTCGTGAGCAGCCAGGTGCCATCCTCGCGCCGTCGGTAATGCTCGACGAGGAAACGGTCCTGGTCCACGAGGACGTACTCCTGCAACGACTCCAGGCTGCGGTAGAACTCGAACTTGCGCCCGCGGTCGTAGGCCTCGGTCGAGGGCGAGAGGACTTCGACGATGAGCACCGGGTTGGTGACGGTGTCCATCCGGCCAGGGGCGAACTGCAGGCGGCCGCAGATGACCATCACATCGGGGTAGGTGTAGAACCCATGCCGTTTGACGAACAGCCGCAGGTCGGTGGCGAAGACGCGGCAGGAGCGCTCCATCCGGGTGCGCAGAGCCGTGTACAGATTGCCGACGATCTGATTGTGATTGACCGTGGCGCCGGCCATGGCCACGATTTCGCCGTCGCGGTATTCGCTGCGGTAATCGGCGCTCTCCTCGTGGCGAAAGTAGTCCTCTTCGCTCAGGCGAGGCGGGGCAACTACATGGGGCAGTGCGCTCATGGCAGGAGAGGGAGGAAACCGTCGTTCGCCTTTTGCCCGATGGCGATGACGAACGACCGATCCGGAATGTGAAAACGGCGGGCCAAGCGGTTACAATGGGAGTATATCACGTTCCGTTGCCTTTGAACGAGTAACCCCATGACCACGACCATTGCCCTTGCCGGCAAGGGCGGCGTCGGCAAGACGACTCTGGCCGCCCTTATCATTCGCTACCTGGCCGAAAGCCAACCCGGCCCCATTCTGGCCATTGACGCCGACCCCAGCAGCAATCTCAACTTGGCCTTGGGGCTTGAACTCGATTGGACCGTGGGCGATATCCGCGAGGAGCTCCTGGAACAGGTCAAGCAGTCGTTGACGGTCGGCGGTGCGGCCATGGGGACCCTACCGGGCGGCCGCACCAAGCGGGAGTATTTGGACTACGAGATCCGCAACGCCCTGGCCGAAGGCGCTCGCTTTGACCTCATCGCCATGGGGCGCTCGGAAGGGCCGGGCTGCTACTGCGCGGTCAATCACAACCTGCGGCAGGTGGTGGATGCGATCAGCCGCAACTACCGCTATGTGGTCATTGACAACGAGGCCGGGATGGAGCATCTGAGTCGCCGCACGACGCGCGACGTGGACCATCTCATCGTCGTTTCCGACCCGACCCCACGCGGGCTGGTTGCGGCGCAGCGCATCGGCGCCTTTCGCCACGAGCTCGACATTGCCATCAAGAACGCCTATCTCGTCATCAACCGAGTGACAGGAGAGCTGCCTGCCGAGCTGCAGGGCTATGTCGCCCGGCTCGATTTCCCCCTGCTGGGAACCGTTCCGCCCGACGAGACCCTGACCCTCTTCGAGCTCGACGGTCGCCCCCTGGTTGACATCCCCCCAACGGCCCCCAGTTACTGCGCCGTGGCGACGATGATGGCGCGGATGCTCGGTGGCGGATGAGCGTTTTTCGCGTAACGATCGATTTTGCATCCAATTACTCGATTTTTCACATTTTTTGAAAAAATTTAATCACTAAGACACAAAGAAGCACAAAGTTTTATAAATAATTCACTAACCTTGAATATCTTGGTGTACTTACTTTCTTTGTGTCTTTGTGATGATCGATCATCTCCTGCGTTTGTGCGCCGATGTCACCTGCTCCCATCTGTTCCGTCGAAGACCTCCAGACCGCGCTGCAAAACCATCGCTATATCGCCGGCCGCAGCCTGGCCGTAGCCATTTACCTGGCCATCAAGCTGCACAAACCCCTCTTCCTCGAAGGCGAAGCCGGCGTCGGCAAGACCGAAGTCGCCAAGGTGTTGGCCGCCGTGCTCGACCGGCCCCTCATTCGGCTGCAATGTTACGAGGGCCTCGATGTCAGCACGGCCGTGTACGAGTGGAACTACGCCCGGCAGATCCTCTACATCCGTCTGCTCGAAGCCAGCGGACAGGCCCAGGCCGGGTTCCATCTGGCCGACCTGTTCGGGCCTGAATTCCTGCTGAAACGGCCCATCCTCCAGGCCATTGATGGCAGCGTCGGGCGGGCGCCGGTCCTGCTGATTGACGAGATTGACCGCGCCGATGAGGAATTCGAAGCCTTTTTGCTGGAAATCCTCTCCGATTTTCAGGTGACCATCCCCGAGATCGGCACCTTGCGGGCGGCCGAACCGCCCATCGTGGTTGTCACCTCCAACCGGACGCGCGAGGTGCACGATGCTTTGAAACGGCGTTGCCTGTATCACTGGATTGACTATCCCACCTTTGCCCGCGAGTGCGAGATCGTGCGTGCCCGCATCCCGGATGCGCCCCTCCGTCTGACCGAGGCCGTTGTCGGCTTTGTGCAGCGGTTGCGCCAGGAGGACCTATACAAAAAGCCCGGTGTGGCCGAAACCCTGGATTGGATGGAAGCCTTGATGGCGCTGAATCAGGAGACGCTGAACGAGGAGGTTGTCCTGGAGACGCTGGGTGTGCTGCTCAAGTATCAGGACGACATCGCCTATGTGACGGCGGGACGTCTCAAGGCCCTGCTGAGTTGACCCATGACATCCACGGCCGGCACCGCCTTCGTGACGGGCGCCAACGGCTTCCTGGGCGGAGCGTTGGTGCGGCAATTGCTGGCTGCTGGCTGGGAGGTGCGCTGTTTGCTGCGACCGGGCGCCAACGACCTGTTGTTGCGGGGGCTACCCGTCATTCGTCTCGAGGGCGACCTGTTGCAGCCAGAGGGTTATCGTCCGGCGCTGGCCGGATGCACGGCGCTCTTCCACCTGGCCGCGGCCTACACCCACGATCCCGCCCGCATCGCCGAGATGGTCCGGATCAACGACGAGGGCACGCAAACCGTGCTGCGCGCCGGCGCCGAGGCCGGCATCGCCCGGCTGGTCTACGTCGGCACCATCGGCGTCATCGGTCAACCGACCGACGGTAGCCTGGCGACCGAGGAGACGCCCTTCAATCTGCCGCGGCCCAGCGCCTATGTGCGCAGCAAGCTGGCCGGTGAGCAGCGGGCGTTGGCCTTGGCCGCTGCCGGCGCGCCGGTGGTCATCACCCATCCGGTGGCCATGCTCGGCGCTGGCGATTGGCGACCGACGGCAAGCGGCCGTCGCGTCTTGGCCGTGTTGGCCGGTCGTGTGCCGTCCTATCCGCCCGGCGGCATCAATTGGGCGCCGGTTGACGACGTGGCGTGTGGACTGATCCTGGCGGCCGAACGAGGCGTGCCCGGCCGTCGCTACATCCTCGGCCATGCCCAGGGCAATCTCGACCGGCAGGCCTTTATCGGCCTGATCACGGCGGCCGCGCGGCGGCAGGGTGTGCCGTTGCCTGGGTTCGGCGCTCGCCTCAAGCAGGCCATTCGCAACCGGCGGGCCGGTCGGTCCCGATCGGCCGAACCTTCCGAGGGCGGGCCGCAGCGACTCACCTGTAACCCGGCGCGGGCCATCGCCGAATTGGGGATGCCCCAATCGAGTCTGGCCGCCGCCGCCGAAGCCGCCGTGAAGTGGTACTATGGACGATGGATGATAGACGATGGAGATAGTCGAAGCGGAGTTTTTGGAGCATAACTGCCGGCAGTTGAAAATACCTTTGGTATCACCTGCCCACGTGTCAACCTGCTAACGTTCCAACACGCATGATGAACGGAATTGCCATCCTACAGCTCATCATCGGCCTGGCGCTGCTCATCCTTGGCGCTGAGATGTTGGTGCGCGGGGCCTCGCGCTTGGCCGCCGCCATCGGCATTTCGCCCCTCATCATCGGCCTGACCGTAGTCGCCTTTGGCACCAGCTCGCCCGAGCTGGCCGTGAGCCTGGTTTCGGCCTGGACCGGTCAGGCCGATATCGCCGTCGGCAACGTCGTCGGCAGCAACATCTTCAACATCCTGGTCATTATCGGGTTGTCGGCTCTTATCGTACCGCTGGTCGTGGCCCAACAGCTCGTGCGGCTTGATGTTCCGCTGATGATTGGGATTTCGTTTCTGAGCCTTGCCCTTGGTTGGAACGGGTACATCGGTCGGGGGGAAGGCGCGATATTGTTCGGTATCCTGGTAATCTATCTGGTCTTTTTAGTCCGTGCCAGCCGCAGAGAATCGGCGGAAGTGCAACTCGAGTACGCCCAAGAGTTCGGCGATCGCCGTTTTGGCATGCGGAGACAGCGGCTTTTCCATCTCGGCTTGGTCCTGGTCGGTCTGGTCCTCTTGGTGGTCGGCTCGCGCTGGCTGGTGGCCGGCGCGGTGGCGCTGGCCAGATGGTTGGGTGTGAGCGAGCTGGTCATCGGCCTGACCATCGTGGCCGGCGGCACCTCGTTGCCCGAGGTGGCGACATCGGTCGTCGCGGCCTTGCGCAAGGAGCGAGATATTGCCGTGGGCAATGCCGTGGGCAGCAACATCTTCAATCTGTTGGCCGTGCTCGGTCTGACGGCCTTAGTCGCGCCGCAAGAGGTGGTGGTCTCGCCCGCGGCCCTGGTTTTCGATTTCCCGGTGATGATCGCCGTAGCCGTGGCCACCCTGCCCATTTTCTTCACGGGCTACCGCATCGCCCGGTGGGAGGGCGCGCTGTTCCTGGGCTATTACATCGCCTACGTGCTTTACCTTTTTCTCAATGCCACCCAACACGATGCGCTGCCGGCCTACAGCCGGATCATGCTCTGGTTTGTTATTCCTCTCACCGTGGTTACCATCCTTGTCCTGGCCGTACGCGAATGGCATGTTTTGCGCAAAGAAAAGATAATAACTAGTAACTAGTAACTAGTAACTAGTTACCAATTACCTTCAAAAAGGAGAAACGTGTTATGCACGCCGATATCCGACTCGGGCGCATTTTGGGCATCCCCATCGGTCTGCACGCCAGCTGGTTCCTCATCTTCGGTTTGGTCACCTGGTCGCTGGCCTTGGGCTATTTTCCCCGCGAGTATCCGCAGTTGCCGAGCGGGGCCTATTGGCTGATGGGTGGGGTGACCAGCATCCTCTTTTTCGTCTCGGTGCTGCTCCATGAATTGGGCCACTCCGTCCTGGCCCTGCGCAACGGGGTGCCCGTGCGCGGGATTTCGTTGTTCATTTTCGGTGGGGTGGCCCAGATCGGCCGGGAGCCGCCCACGCCGGGGGCCGAGTTTCGCATTGCCATTGCCGGACCGCTGACCAGCGCCGCCCTGGCCGCAGTCTTTGCAGGGCTATGGTGGCTCGACCGCGCCATTCCCTATCTCGCTGCGCCCAGCATCTGGCTGGCCCGCATCAACCTGATCCTGGCCGTTTTCAACCTCATCCCTGGCTTCCCCTTGGATGGTGGGCGGGTGCTGCGGGCCATCGTCTGGCAAGTGACGGGGAGTTACTACAAGGCCACCCATTTTGCGGCCCTGAGCGGGCAGGTCGTGGCCTTTGGCTTCATCGGCATTGGCATCTTCACCATCCTCGGCGGGAATCTCTTCAACGGGCTGTGGCTCATCTTCATCGGTTGGTTCCTTCAGAACGCGGCCGCCTCCGCCTTTGCTCAGACCAACCTGGAGGCCCAGCTGCGTGGGGTCAAGGTGGGCCAGCTGATGCGCAGCAGCTATCCTCGCGTCACGGCCCAGACTTCCCTCCAGGAACTCATCGAGGATCAGATCCTCCGTCACGGCGAGCGCTGTTTCCTGGTCTCCGATAACGGCAACCTGATGGGCATGCTGGGCCTGCGCGATGTCACGGCCGTACCCAAGGCGGCCTGGCCGCATACGACTGTGGCCCAGGTCATGGTCCCCTTGGACCGGCTGGCCTGGGTGGACCCGGACACCGAGCTGATGGAGGCCCTGCATCTGATGGACGAAAAGGAGGTGGCCCAATTGCCCGTGGTGTTGGCCAATCGCGTCCTCGGTCTGATTTCGCGCGAGCAGGTTCTCCACTACATCCGCACCCGCAGTGAGTTGAAAATTTAGACGATGGTAGGGAAGGGTTTCGCCCTCCGTCGTGGGTCGTTCGTCCTGGGTTGGGGCCGAATGCCTGACGAAAGACAAAGGACGGACGACGAAGGGGGTTTCGTCCTTCGTCGTTGGTCGTTCGTCCGGGGGCGGGGCCGATGGCCTACCGCAAGGCCAAAGGGCGAAAACGGCCGACGAATCCGGAATCGGACGCTCCGAATCGCATACATTTCGCTAATATCGCTCTAATCCTCGGCTAACGACGTGGGTTTACGCTCAAGGTAAATCGGGCGCAGGCGCCGAAAAGCGTCTGCCATCTTTACAGGAGGAGTGGTTTATCACCATGCGTTTCGATCGTTTGACCCAAAAAGCCCAGGAAGCCTTGCTCGAAGCCCAAAATCTGGCCCAGGAATACGATCATCCTACCGTTGACCCGGAGCACCTGTTGCTGGCCCTCGTCACCCAGGAGGGCGGGGTGGTGCCTTCGGTGCTGAACCGGATCGGCATTGACATCAACAGCCTGATGGGGCTGCTCCATCAGGCGTTAGGGCGCAAACCGCGCGTCACGGGCGCCACGCGGCAAACCGGCCTGAGCCGTGAGGTCAGCCTTGTCCTGGAGGAGGCCGAGGCCATCGCCGAGAGCATGAAGGACGATTACACCTCGACCGAACATCTGCTCATGGCCATGGCATCGCCCAAGGCCCCGGCCGGGGTGCGCGAGCTGCTGGCCCGGGTGGGCGTGGATTACAACGCCATCGTCCAAGCCCTGGCCGCCATTCGCGGCAGCCAGCGCGTGACCAGCCCTACTCCCGAAACCCAATACGAGGCCCTGGCCAAATACGGTCGTGACCTCACTGCCGAGGCGCGCAAGGGCAAACTCGACCCCGTCATCGGCCGCGATGAGGAAATCCGCCGCGTCATTCAAATCCTGAGCCGACGCACGAAGAACAACCCCGTTCTCATCGGCGAACCCGGCGTCGGTAAGACGGCCATCGTCGAAGGGCTGGCGCAGCGCATCGTCAAGGGCGATGTGCCGAGCACCCTCAAGGACAGGCGCGTCATCGCCCTCGACTTGGGCAGCCTGCTGGCCGGCACCAAGTACCGCGGCGAGTTCGAGGAGCGGTTGAAGGCCGTGCTCAAGGAGATCACTGCCTCCGAAGGCAAGATCATCCTCTTCATTGACGAGATGCATACCCTCGTCGGCGCCGGCGCGGCCGAGGGTGCCATGGACGCCAGCAACATGCTCAAGCCCATGCTGGCCCGTGGCGAGCTGCACGCCATCGGGGCCACCACCCTCGACGAGTACCGTAAGCACATCGAGAAAGACGCCGCACTGGAACGCCGTTTCCAGCCGGTCTTCGTGGATGAACCCACCGTCGAGGAGACCATCAGCATCCTGCGCGGGCTGAAGGAGCGCTACGAGGTCCATCACGGCGTGCGCATCACCGATGCCGCTGTCATCGCCGCCGCCACCCTCAGCCATCGCTACATCAGCGACCGCTACCTGCCCGACAAGGCCATTGACCTGATTGACGAGGCGGCCAGCCGGCTGCGCATGCAGATTGACTCCAAGCCGCAGGAGCTGGATGAGATTGACCGCAGCATCATGCAGCTCGAGATCGAGCGGGAGGCGCTCAAGAAAGAGAAGGACCCCGCCAGCAAGGAGCGGCTGCAGGCGCTGGAGAAAGAGCTGGCCGAGCTCAAGACGAAATCGGCCGAGCTGACGGCCCGCTGGCAGGCCGAACAGGAGGCCATCCGCCGGGTGCGCGGCATCAAGGAACAGATTGACCAGCTGCGCATCCAGATCGAGGAGGCCGAGCGCTGTCTCTTATACACATCT
>JAOADB010000372.1 GCA_026417535.1 Caldilineales bacterium | reverse complement strand
GTACATCGCCATGGCCTTGCTGGTGGGATTCGGCTGGCTGGCCGTGGGGGGTGTTCTGGCCGTAGCCTACGGCGGCATGACGGCCGGGCCGTATTACGATGCCGTGTGGCACGCTGTGCTGGTCGGTTTCGTCTTCAGCATGATTTTTGCTCACGCCTTGCTCATCTTCCCGGCGGTGCTGGGCCATCCCGTGCCCTATCGGCCGCGCTTTTACCTGCCGCTGGCCCTCTTGCAGGCAGGGCTGGTGGTGCGGTTGGTTGGCGACCTGGCCCTGAACCCGGTTTTGCGCCGCTGGGGCGGGTTGGCCAATGCTCTGGCCGTGCTCCTCTTTTTCGCCCTCATGCTCATGACGGCCTTGCAAGGGGACGATGGACGATGGTGCTTCGTTCGGCGTTGTTCGTCCAGGGTTCCCGATCGGGGCCGAGTTCAGGACGAAGGATGGCTGACGGAGGACGAAAGGATTTCGTCTGGCGTCGCTTGTCCAGGGTTCCCGATCGAGGCCGAGTTCAGGACGAAGGACGGCTGACGGAGGACGAAGGGATTTCGTCTGGCGTTGTTCGTCCGGGGTTCCCGATCGGGGCCGAGTTCAGGACGAAGGGATTTCGTCCGGCGTCCATCCTCCATCGTCCATCGTCTATCGTCCATCATGCCCACCCTCACCCGCGTGTTCGTCAAAACATCCCTCGTTTACCTGCTGGCCGGGCTGTTGGCCGGGGTGATCCTGGCGCTGCGCGGGCTGCTGAACCTGCCGCCGCTGTTGACCGCGCTTTCGCCGGTCTATTTCCATCTGCTCATGCTCGGCTGGATTGCCCAGCTCATCTTCGGCGTCGTCTACTGGATGTTTCCCAAGTACACGAAAGAGGAGCCGCGCGGCAAAGAATGGCTGGCCTGGACGGTGTACGGGCTGTTGAACGCCGGTTTACTCCTGCGCACCGTGGCCGAACCGGCCCATGCCGTGTACGGCGGGCTTTGGGGACCAGCGTTGGCCCTAGCGGCGCTGTTGCAATGGCTGGCCGGGATAGGCTTCGTCCTCAACACCTGGCCTCGGGTCAAGGAGCGCTGAGATGCCACGGTTGAGTTGCTGGTTTGTGCGGGCCGCGTTGCTCTATTTGGCCGTCGGTTTCAGCCTGGGCGCGCTGTTGCTAACCACCAAGGGTTTGGGCTGGTCGCCGTTATGGTGGCGGTGGTTGCCGGCCCATATCGAGTTCCTCGTCATCGGCTGGACAGGGCAGCTCATTCTGGGCGTGGCTTTCTGGATTTTGCCCCGTTTCGGTGGCAGCCGCGGTCGCGAAGGGCCGGCCTGGCTTGCGTTCGGGCTGATCAACCTGGGCGTTTTGCTGGCCGGGTTAGGGCCGGTCCTGGCCGCGCCGGGTTGGGTGGTGCTGGCGGGACGTCTGGCCGAGCTGGCGGCCATGGCGGCCTTTGCCGCCCATGCCTGGCCGCGTATCAAGCCGATAGGGGTTTTGTGACATGGCAGGGGCCGAAGCCCCGATCAGGGTCAAAACGGCAAACTGAGCCGTTACGCCACGGCAAAGGTATCAATCATCAACCGGGCGTCGCCCAACGGATAAAGGATGGGGCAGGTGCACCCGCGGGCGATGTACTCCTGCACTTTGGCCCGCACCTCGTCGGGCGTCCCGCTGGCGGTGATGCGCTCCACCAGGTCGTCGGGTACCAGGGGCATGGCCTGTTCGATCTGTTCCTTGGTGGCCGGCCAGCCCAGGATGGACTGGATGCGCCGCACGACCTCCTCGCTCACGCCGCTGGCCTTGGCGATGTGGGGTTGCTGGGCCAGGTACTGGGTCAACAGCTTGCGGGCGCCGTCGAGAGCCTTTTGGCGGTCATGGTCCACCGAACAGACCACGAGCTGGGGCCGGTCAATGTCCTCGAGACGGCGACCGGCCCTTTTGGCGCCGATCTCGAGATGGCGCAGGGCCTCGTCGTTGTATTCCGGCGGCACGCAGTAGTTGAGCACCACCCCGTCGGCGATTTCGCCGGCCAGCTCCATCATCTTCTCGCCGGTAGCGCCGATGTAGATGGGC
>JAOADB010000371.1 GCA_026417535.1 Caldilineales bacterium | reverse complement strand
ACCGTACACATAGATATAGCTCCCTGGTTGCGCCCGCAGCTCGGTCACAGTTTTTATAAAGTCGTTGCCGCGAATGATCGTTGTTGGTTTCCATGTGATGTCATCCTCGGTGAGCGTATTGGACACCACATACTTCTGCACGCTGTTGATCCAGTCGGAGAACGCGTCGCCCGAACGGCTGGGCCATGCAGATGCTGAAACCTGATAGGTGCGGCGTCCTTGCAAGAGAGCGTCGCTCTGCTTGGCAAGCTCGTCAAATATACCGCCAATGACCTTTGGGTCGAAATACTTCATAGCCCACCCACCATGAGCAAAGCCGCCGTCGGTATCCTCACTCCGCCCGCCAGGGGCCTGGACGACACCATCGAGGCTGATGAATTCGGTGATAAGCGTCTTCATGGATTCTCCTTTTCACACGGCGATGTGACCAGTGCTGGCTAACTAGTGATTCGCGGGAATGCCGGTCGTCATATCCCGCCGGCCTCCTATTCCGCTTTCTGTCCCCTTGCGGGGTATTATACGGAATGCTCGCCGCATAACATCCGGCGCCAGGATTTTATGCGGAAAGGCAGGTGTGATAAAATACGGATTGTGCGTAGGTGGAAAACCACCGTCTGGTCATCGCTTTTGACATTCTAGCGCAGGGTGCACCCCTTGTCAAGCGTCAAAAATGAGTACGGAACCCCGCCCCAAGAAGTTGCTCGAACAGGTTGACGACGCCATCCGTCTCATGCACTATGCGCCGCGCACTGGGGAGACCTACGTCCATTGGATCAGACGTTTCATCATCTTCCACGGCAAGCGCCATCCCAAGGACATGGGCGCTGCCGAGGTGCAAGCCTTCTTGACTTACCTCGCCATCGACCAAAACGTATCCGCCTCTACCCAGAATCAGGCGCTTAGCGCTCTGCTCTTTCTCTATCGCCATGTTTTGAACCAACCGCTGGACCTGAAAGTCGAGGCCGTCCGCGCGCGCAAGCCTGAACATCTGCCCACCGTTCTTTCCAAAGACGAGGTCCGCTGCATTCTGGACAAGATGTCTGGCGTGCAGAAACTGATGACGCAGCTCCTCTATGGAACCGGCATGCGCGTCTCGGAGTGCGTGCAGTTGCGCGTCAAGGACATCGACTTCGACCGGCGCGAGATCCTGGTGCGCGACGCCAAGGGCATGAAAGACCGCGTCACCATGTTGCCGGAGAGCTTGGTCATCCCGCTGCGTGAGCACCTAGCCCACGTCAAGCTGATCCACGAGCGCGACCTGGCGCGCGGCTACGGCTCGGCGCCGCTGCCCTTTGCCTTGGCGCGCAAATACCCCAACGCCGAGCGCGAGTGGGGCTGGCAGTACGTCTTCCCCTCCGCCCGTCTAGCTAAGGACCCTGAAACCGGCGTCGTCCAACGCTGGCACACCAGCGAGAGCACGGTGCAGAAGGCTATCCGCCAGGCCGCGCAGGCCGCCGGCATCGCCAAACCGGTCGGCCCCCACACTTTCCGCCACTCCTTCGCCACCCACCTCCTCGAAAACGGTTACGACATCCGTACCGTTCAGGAACTCCTGGGCCACAAGGACGTCAAAACCACCATGATCTACACCCACGTCCTCAACCGCGGCCCCAAAGCCGTCCGCAGCCCGCTCGACTGACAGTTCCCCCAAACTCCTCCGAGCTCCCCCGATCTCCCCCCACCTCCCCTCCATCCTCCTCTCCACGCTTCCCACAAACCCCGCAACCGGCTACAATACAGCGTCCCCAATCCCGACCCGAAGGAGACGCTCACCATGCCCCTGACCATCGAGTGGCTGCACCGCATCGAACACTGGCAACGCGTCCTGTGGAGCCTGTGCTACCGGCCCCTGGGCGAGGTCACCTTCAGCGGCTTCACCACCCTTGACCACCTCACGCCCGAGGAGGCCCTGCGACGGGACTTCCGCCCCATGCCGCCCGGCACGCCGTGGGGCGCCAAGTGGGAGTACGGCTGGTTCCGGACATCCATCACCCTGCCCGCCGAGGCCGAGGGCCAACGCGTCGTGGCCCGGCTCTATCCCTGTCTC
>JAOADB010000370.1 GCA_026417535.1 Caldilineales bacterium | reverse complement strand
ATAAGAGACAGTCGGGCGGGTCGGTGCGCAGGATAAGCCGACCGTCTGCCACGATCAGCTCCACGGGTTCCGCCGTCAGATAGTGGATGAGCACGCCGGGCCGAGGCCGCCAGTCGAGGGGCAGGATGAAGCCGCGCCGTGGGGGCAGGGTGATGGCGTGCCCATCGCAAAGTGGCGCGCCGGCCAGGCTCACCGTCGTCGTGATCGGGTCGTCCTGGTAATTGTTCAGGAAGAGAAAGCGACCGTTGGCACCCACCATAAGCCGCACATCGGCCCAATCACTCAACGTGAACAGGGGTGGACAGCCCATCCGTTCGGCCATGCGCCACATGATACCCAAATCGTCCAGGGTATTCGCCGCCAGGGACGCGCCGAACACCAGGGCCTCGCCCCGACCCAGCTTCTGCACGAAACCGACCACGCCGCCATCCCTGCCAATGGCGACGACCTCGGCGAAATCGCCCGCGTAGGTCTCGACGAACGAGGCCGGCACCTCCTCAAAGCCGAAGGCGGTGATGGTCTCTTCCCGGAACGGCTCGCCGCCAGCGATGTGGGTGATGCCCAGGGCATCGGCCAAGAGGGTGCAGGGCCGATGCTCCTCGTCCTCCCGGCACATCCGCCCCACCAAAGCCAGCCGTCCCCCTGCGCGCACGTAGGCCACGAGTTTGGCCTGCACGGCAGCCTCGCAGGACTGTTCCATCATCACCCACAGAGTGGGCATGCGGGCCGGGTCGAGCTCCCCGCGGCTCAGCTCCACGGCGGCAAAAGGCCGATGGCCGATGGCCAGCCCCCGGGCGATGAAATCGAAGAGGATGGTTTCCCGCTGATGGGTGAGGACGCGGGTCGTCTCGGCGGTGAAGGCGTTGTCCACTTCGGTCATGAAGTGGTCGAGCAAGAAGCCGACCGTGGTGACCGTCTGCGGCCGGGCCACGATGAGGTCCTCGCCGTAAACGGCCAGGGTGCGGGAGAGACGGCCGTAACGGGGGTAATGTCGCCGGGTGGTGCCGTCCTTGCGCACGGGATGCCCCCAATCGTGGCGCCGCATCGGGCTGAGGATGGGGTCGTTCTCGCCATCGCAGAACAGGTAGTGGTTGACGGCCTGCATGTCGCAGGACAGGCACAGCCGGGTGTGCAGGTCGTAGAACGAGCTCTGCGCGCCGCTGAAGTCCTGGTTGCCGCCGGCTTGGAACTCGATGGAAACGAGGGGCTGTTCCGGGTTCTGCAGGGCTTTGGTCATCGCGTTGACGAGCAGGAGCTGGTGGAAATTGCCTTCGCCGATGAAGAGGGGATAGACATCGGTGGCGCTGACGACACCCTCCAGGGTCATGGCCTCGATGAGTTGGGAGAGGCCGATGGGGAAGGTTTTGCCGCCGTTGGCGAAACCGTGGATGTTGAGGATCGGCGGCACCTCCATGCCGTGAGCCCGGGCCCGTTCCCACAGCCAATTCGCGTAGTCACGCAAGTAACGACGATAGAACCGCCGGTAATCCTCCCACACCGGGACGGCATAGGGCGGTTGTGGCCGGGTCAGCTGTTCGTGCAGGAAGGCGACCCGATCGGCGGCCGGGTAGCGCGACGCCAGCTCCTCCCCGTAGGTTGCGCTCAGGTAGGCGGCGAATCGGGCCAGGGTATCGGGGTTCGTGTCCACCATCCCGCGCACCCAGTGGGGCATGCCCATCTCGTTGTCGAGCTGGATGAGGAGAATCCGGCCCCCGCGCGTGACCTGCCGCGGGGCCAGCACCCGGAATACGGCCCGGTACCACCCCTCGACACAGGCCAGGAAATCGGGATGAAGATAGGCGGCGATGTTCTGCGTCCGGCCGTGCTGATCCACCAGGGCCACCTGGGGATACCGCGCGAACACCCACGGCGGAATGCCTTCGTTGATGGTCTCGGCCATGATGTAGGGGCCGGGCCGGGCGATGAGGAAAAAGCCCATCTCCGCGGCCAGGTCGAGGAACCCGGCCAGGTCTCGCATGGGGTGGGTGCGACCGTCCAGATCGGCTTCGCCTTCATCGGGCTGATGCCATAGCCAGGGGATGTACGTGGCTACCGCGTTCAAACCCGCATCCTTGAGCAGGCTCAGCCGATGCGCCCACTGGTCGGCCGGGGTGCGGAAGTAGTGGAAT
>JAOADB010000369.1 GCA_026417535.1 Caldilineales bacterium | reverse complement strand
CTCGGAGATGTGTATAAGAGACAGGAGTACGGCCTATGTGGATCGTCGTTGCCCTTTTGCTCTTACTGGCTGCGGGGGTGGTGATCCTGTGGCCCTATCTGCGCCCGCGGGAGGCGCTGCCGACGGCAGCCGAGGCCGTGGCCCTTGACCCGCGCCTGGCCGAGCTGTACGAACAGCGCGAGATGCTCTACAAGGCCATCCGCGATGCCCGTTTCGACCTGGAGATGGGCAAGCTCTCGCCGGCCGATTACGAACAGCAAGAGACGAAACTGAAATGGCAGGCCGCGGCCGTGCTGCGGGCCATTGACGAGCTGGAGCAAAACCTGTTCTCGCCCCAGCTCGATGCCCGCCTGGAAGCCGAAATTGCGGCCGTGCGCGCGGCGGGGCTCACCCCTGCCGAGGATGAGGCCATCGAGAGGGCCGTTCAGGCCGCGCGCGGGCGCAACGGCGGCGGCGTCCGCCCCAAGGCGCCCGCGGCGACCGGTCCGGCCGTCGGCGACCGGTTCTGCGGCCACTGCGGCGCCGAGCTCCGGCCGGGTGACCGATTCTGCGGGCAGTGCGGTCAGGCGGTGCGTGGGGGAAGGTGGTAACGGGTAACTAGGTACTGGTAACTGGGTACTAAGTGGGCGGCGTTTGGCGCCGGTGACGGAAGTCGGCCAAGGGCCGGACCAAGGACGAACGACGGAAGACGGAGGGATGTCGTCCTTCGTCGTTCGTCTTCCGTCCTGAGTGTGAGCCGAGGACCGGACCCAGGACGAACAACGGAAGATGGAGGGATGTCGTCCTTCCTCGTTCGTCTTCCGTCCCGAGTGTGAGCCGAGGACCGGACCAAGGACGAACGACGGACGGGCTTCCATCGTCCATCGTCTATCGTCTGCTCAGCCATGTCAGCGTCTCGCCATCGTCTCATCTTCATCCCGGCTGGTGCGTTCATCTACGGGCCAGAGGTCGTGTACGAACGCCATGCCGGCACGCGGCCGTTGCGGCCCCGGCAAACGCTGTGGTTGCCGGCCTTCTCCATCCAAGCCTATCCGGTGACCTATGCGGAGTGGAAGGCCTTTCTGGATGCGACCGGTTATCCCTGGCAAGGCCGCTGGTGGGCCATTCGTCGCCGTGGTTGGCGCCGGTGGTGGCGTCACTTTGCGCCGGTGGACACCTACCCGTCGGATATGGCAAACTATCCCATCGTGGATGTCTCCCAAACCGATGCCCTGGCCTATGCCGCCTGGCTGAGCCGGGAACACGGCCTGGCCTATACCCTGCCGACCGAGGAGCAATGGGAAAAGGCGGCCCGTGGCACCGACGGCCGCACCTATCCCTGGGGCGAAGCGCCGCCACGGCCCGAACTCATGCACCTGCGCCCCATCCACACCCTAGGTTTCGACTACTTGTTGTACAATCTCCTCCGGAAACCGCAAGTCGAGCGGGCCCGCAGCGGCTGGTACTGGCGCATCGGCACGCCCGTGCCCGTGGGCAGCATCCCCGAAAATCGCTCGCCCTACGGCTGCCTGGACATGGCCGGTAACGTCTGGGAATGGACCCTAAGCCCCTACCATCCCGACGACCCCCGTTTCCACGTCGTCAAGGGCGGGTCGTGGGGCTACAGTCCCCATCACACGGCCTGCTACGTGCGCTCGGCCTGTTCCATCACCATCCCCAGCGCAGTCTATCGCGCCCAGGGAACCGGTTTTCGCCTCGTATGCAACGACCCCCATCCCCCACCCCCGCCCCTGCCGTGACGGCCGACGCCCGCGCGATGGGCCGCAGCCTGTCGCTGATCAGCCTGAACAAGTTCGTCCAGCTCATCGGCGGCGCGCTGTGGGCGGCCATTGTCCCTCGCTGGTTGGGGCCCGAAGACTACGGCCGCTTTGCCCTGGCCATGTCCATCTCCCTGCTCTTGTGGTGGGTGGGCGACTTCGGTGGGTTGGAGGTCTTCGGCCGTTTTCTGCCGGGGCTGGATGAGCGCGACCCCCGCGCGGCCCGACGTCTGTTCGGGCAGATGTTCCTGATCCGGTGCCTGGTGGGTCTGAGTCTGGTGCCGTTCATGCTCGTGGTCGGCCCTCGCATTGCGCCCTGGCTGACGGGTTGGCCGGCGGCGTTGGTGGGCCTTTCGGCGGGTCTGCACATCATCTCC
>JAOADB010000368.1 GCA_026417535.1 Caldilineales bacterium | reverse complement strand
AGATGTGTATAAGAGACAGGTTGTACGACCCGGAGACGGGCGCCTTGCGGGCGCGCATTCCCCTCACCCCTGAACACACCTACCCACCCTACGGTCTGATCGAAGTGCCCGTGCCACCGGGCGACCACATCCTGGAACTGCGGTTTGAGGATACGCCGGTGCGGCGCCTGGGCGAGACCATCTCGCTGCTGGCCGTGCTCGTTGTGGGCGGCCTCCTGCTTCGCTCTCGTTTCCGCCGCGCCTGAGCCTCTTCCGACCCGGTGAGAGGCATGGTTCACGAATGGGGTTGGCACCTGACGTAGAAGGCGCGCCCCAGACATGTCGTCGGCCACAATCGCTGTGGCAGCGGGCCTGACTTTGACGAAAACGCTCATCCCCGTTATACTCCCGCTCAGACCGGCGCGGCCATGGCGTCGGTCTGAGCCTCGACAACGGAGATGACGAAGCGCCTGGGCGGCGGCCGTTATGGCCGCCGTTGACGAGGTGGAGGTCCTTCCCCGCAAGGGGAAGCTAACCCCTGGCGCGCCGACCGGGTGTCTGCGGTCGGCGGGGCAGGTGGGAAAATCGAAGGGATCGGCGGATGCCTCCCCGGGCCTTGGCCCGGACGTCTCTCCACACAACGGCAACACCCGCGGCTTCTCGGCGGGAGTCTGGTCCTGCGCGGTCGGCGCCTGTCTGCGGGCGTCCGACCCGTCGTGTCATCCGCGGCCGTGGCCTGCGGCCGCGACATCTCGTCGCGCGCCGCCAGGCAACGGCCTCTCAAGCAAGGAGAACGCGCCATGTGTGGAATCGTCGGCTATGTCGGTCCACGACAAGCCACCCCGATCATCCTTTCCGGCCTACAACGGCTGGAGTACCGCGGCTACGATTCGGCTGGGTTGGCCGTCATCGAGGTCAACGGCCAGGTCGCCGTGCGCCGCGACGCCGGTAAGCTCACGAACCTGATGCGGCGGGTGGAAGAGGCGCCGCCGCTGGGCACCATCGGCGTCGGCCACACCCGTTGGGCCACCCACGGGCCGCCCACGCCCACGAATGCCCACCCCCATCGCGACCGGACGGGTCGCATCGTCGTCGTCCAGAACGGCATCGTCGAGAACTTCCTGGCCCTGCGCCGGGAGCTGATGGCCCAGGGCTTTACCTTTCAGTCGGATACGGACACCGAGGTCATCGTCCAGCTCATCAGCCGCGAATACGACCACTGCGAAGACCTGACCGAGGCCGTGCGCCGTGCCCTCAACCTGCTGCGAGGCCCCTCGGCCGTGGTCGTGCTCAGCAGCCACGAACCCGACCGGCTGGTGGTGGCCCGGCTGGGCAACGCTGGCGGCGTCGTCATCGGCCACGGTCAGGGCGAGATGTTCGTGGCCTCGGACATCCCGGCCATCCTCGAACACACCCGCGCCATGAGCTTCCTCGACGATCGCGAGATGGCCGTGCTCACGCGCGAGGGGGTGGCCTATTACGACCTATCGGGTCGTGTCCTGCCGCCCAAACCCATCCACACCATCCCCTGGGACCCGGTGGCGGCGGCCAAGGGCACGTTCCGCCACTTCATGCAGAAGGAGATTTTCGACCAGCCCAACGCCATCACCGATACCCTGCGGGGCCGGGTGGACTTCGCCACGGGCCGGGTGACGCTGGCCGATCTCAACCTCGATGCCGGGGCCGTCCGCAGCCTCCACCGCATGGCGATCGTCGCCTGCGGCACCTCGTACTACGCCGGGTTGGCCGGCAAGTACCTGATCGAAAACCTGGCCCGCATCCCGGTGGAGGTGGATTACGCCTCGGAGTACCGCTATCGGCAGCCCATCCTGGACCGGAACACGCTCGTCCTGGCCATCACCCAATCCGGCGAGACGGTGGACACCCTGGCGGCGCTGGACGAGGCGCGGCGCCACGGCGCGCGCACGGCCGCCATCGTCAACGTCGTCGGCTCGCAAGCGGCCCGCATGTCCGACGGGGTCATCTACATGCAGGCCGGCCCGGAGATCGGCGTGGCCAGCACCAAGGCGTTTACGGCGCAGGTAGCGGTGCTGACGATGCTGGCGATCTGGCTGGGTCGCAAACGGCACCTGGCGCCCGCGGAGGCCGAAACACTGATTCGTGAGCTGGCTCGCATACCC
>JAOADB010000367.1 GCA_026417535.1 Caldilineales bacterium | reverse complement strand
AGATGTGTATAAGAGACAGCCCATAGGCTACGCACGCGGCGTCAAGCCGTCGAAAAAGAGGGAAACGAGCTGGTGGATGGTTTCGGCCGTGGGCGGGGGGATCGCTTCGCTCGTCGGGTGGAAGAAGGGATAGACCATGCCCAGCAAGGCCCAGGTGGCTTGGTGCACGTCCATCGGCCGCAACACGCCCGCGGCCATCCCCTCTTGCAGAATGGCCTCGATGGGGCCGGTGAAACGCTCGTGGTACAACCGGCCGAACGTCTCCCTGGCCTGCGGGCTGATCTGCCCCAGCTCCTGATCGGCCAGGCGGATGATGGCACGCTGTTCCGGCGCGGAGGCGGCCAGGGCCAGGAGGATGTGGGTGATCCGCCCGCGTGGGGTGCTTTCGCGCTGCCGTGCCTCGTGGACGATGGCATCCAGCCGGGCCAGATTCTCCTCCAACACGGCCAGGAAGAGGGCCTCTTTGTCGCGGAAATGGTGATACAGGTTGGCCTTAGAGACGCCCACCTGCTCGGCGATCTCGCGCATCGAGATGCCGTGATAGCCGTGGGCCACGAACAGACGGGTCGCTTCTTCCAGGCAGCGTTGGCGAATGTCGGCGGCCATAGGCGTCAGGAACCGTCGGCGGCGGCCAGGAGGACGGCCGTCGCGCTCGCGCCTCCGTGCTGTTGGGCGAAACCGGGCACATTGGCCCGCCAGAGCAGGTAGATGCACAGGTAGAGGCCCAGGGCCTCGATGGCGAACAGGGACGCGTAGGCGCTGTTGAACGCGCCGGTCAATTCTAGCGCTACATCCCGAATGACGCCGCCCATCGAAATGCCGAAGCCTCGGGTGACGAGCTGCACCATGCTCCACAGGGCCAGATAGCTCCCCGCCTGGGCCGGCCTGCTCATGGCCATCAGCAGGCTCACTCCGCCCACCGTGAAAATGCCGAAGCCGACCCCGAAGATGAAGAGCACGGGCCGAACCAGGGCCGGCAGCACCAGGGCCGAAGCCAGGCTCAACAGGACGAGCGAGGTTGCCAGCAAGGCCAGCCCCCAGGCCGTGGTGCCCACCTGTTGGTCGGGCCGACGGCGGCGGGTCGAGATGGCGGTGGCCATCATGGCCAGCAAGACGCCCATGCCCCAGTAGGCGTTGAAACGGGTGGTTTCGCCCACGCTCAGGCCGAAGACATCGCCGCCGAACGGCTCCAGCATGGCATCCTGCATGAAGGCGAAGAAGGCCGAGGCGCCGAGGAACAGGGCATAGCGCCGGGTACGGCGATCGCTCAAAATCTCGGCCAATACCTGGCGCAAGGGCGGCCGCCCGGCGGATGGGGGCGCAGGCGGGTTGGACAGGCGCTTTTCTTCGCCCCAAACCGAGAACACCCAGAAAAAGAAAGCGCCGGCCATGGCGAACAGGACGAGACGCCAGAACAGGGCGTAATCCCATTCGGGCAACAGACGGCCGTAGAGAAAGCCGCCGAAGGCAAAGCTGGCTACCAGAAAGGTCTGCACGATGCTGATGACCTGGCCGCGGCGGGCATAGGGTGCGCTGTCGTGCACGAGGGCCAGAAACGGCGCGCCCGAAATGAGCGTGCCGATGCCGTACAGGAAGAAGGAAAGCACGGCCAGAAGCCAGCCCGGCGCCGACCGGCTATCGTGACCCAACGCCGCCAGCGAAAGGGGGAGCAGCGGCAACGACAGGAGCATGAGCAGCCGGCCCAGCCAGATGTAGGCGAGACGACGGCTGCCGAACAGCGGCCGCGTGTCCGATTCGTATCCGGCCCACAGGGTCAGCGGGGAGAGCAGGTAGCGCACGCTGGTCAGGAGCGACACCGGCCAGGCAGCCACGCCGAGATCGGTGATGAGAATCCGATTCCAAACGGCCGAGGTCAACAGATCGGTCAGCGACGAGCCGATGTGAAAGGTGCCCAGTTTCAACGAGCGTCGCACACTGAAGGACGATTCCACGGGATCGGAGGCGGGGATCGGGGTGCTCATAGGCTGAACATAGCGAGGGGAAGTCGAAAAACCTGCAGAAAACTTCGCCAGATTGTAGAAACTTCAATCCGTCTTGTCAAGGAAGTCCGATCCCCAAAAGGGTGGAGGAGTTGGGGCTGTCTCTTATACACATCT
>JAOADB010000366.1 GCA_026417535.1 Caldilineales bacterium | reverse complement strand
GCGCCGAGGCGGATACGCGCATGGGGGAGGTTGAGGGAGCTGTAGCTTCGGATGCCATCCGGAGAAATGCAACGAAAAAGAAGTCGTAAGGAGCTTGGGGGAGTTTAGGGTAGCTGTAGCTTCGGATGCCATCCGGAGAAATGCAACGAAAAAGAAGTCGTAAGGAGCTTGGGGGAGCTTCTTCGTCTTCCGTCGTTCGTCCCGTTCATCGATCCATCTCCGCTCCCAACGCCAAACAACGCCGGGCAATGGCCAGTTACCAGTAACCAATCCCCTTGAGCACGTCCTCCGGCGTCAGGAGCCGTGGGTCGCGAAAGAGCTTGTTGACCTGGCTGGCGAAGACGAGGGACTCGGCCATGACCCGCCGCGCCGGCCCGTCCACCACGATCTGCCCTTCGGCCATGAGCACCACCCGGTCGGCCGTGGCCGCGGCCAGCTCGACATCGTGGGTGGCCATGATGACCGTCTTGCCGGCCTGTCGTAGCGCCTGCAACAATCCGGCCAGGGTGTGCTTCTGCACGTAATCGAGCCCGCGCGTGGGTTCATCGAGCAGGATCAGCTCCGGGTCGGGCACGAGCACCGCAGCCAGGGCCAGGCGCTGCTTCTCGCCCACCGACAGGTCACGGGGATGGCTGTCGTGGCGATGGTCCAGCCCCAACCGCGCCAGCAACGCCCGGTCGGCCTCCGGGTCGGGCGGCAGACCGTGCCCGCGGCGGCTGAAGGCCAGCTCCTCGGCCACGGTCTCGGCGAAGAGCAGGCGTTCCGGGTTCTGGGGCACATAGGCCACCCGCCGGGCCAAGATTTCAGTGGCAACCCGACTCGTATCATGGCCCAAGACGTGCACGCGGCCCTGGCTCGGCCGCAGCAACCCAATGAGATGCTTGAGCAGGGTCGTCTTGCCGCTGCCGTTGCGGCCCATGAGAGCCACGAACTCGCCCCGGTGCACCTCCAAACAGACCCCGGTCAAGGCCTCAACTCCGCCCGTGCGGCCACCGGTCGTGTAGCGATGCCACAGGTTCTCGACTACCACCACGGCCTCTCGCCCGTTGCCGTTGGCCGCCGAGGTCGTTTCCGGCAGGGTCGGCAGGTGCAACCGGTCTTTCAGCGCCTGGGCAAAGGGCCGTCCCTCCTTGATGGTCAGCGGCAGCGGTTCCCAGCCCAGGGCCTTGCCCAAGGTGATGAGCGGGGGCGTCAGCGGCACCCGGCGCAGGATTTCGGCCGGCCGGCCGAGCAGGGGCGGTTGGCCGTGACCCGGCCAGTAGAGCACGTAATCGGCGTATTGCACCACCCGTTCGAGACGATGCTCGGACAGCACCACGGTCAGGCCCAAGTCCTCGTTGAGCTGGCGCAGGGCCAGCAGCACCTCCTCGGCCGCCTGCGGGTCGAGCTGCGAGGTCGGTTCGTCCAGCAACAGCACCTGCGGATGCAGGGTCAACACCGCGGCGATGGCCACCCGCTGCTTCTCGCCGCCGGAGAGGGTGCTCACCGGCCGATGGCGCAAATGGGCGATGCGCAGCTGGTCGAGGACCTCCTCCACCCGTTTGCGCATCACGTCCTGGGGCAACGCCCAATTCTCCAGGGCAAAGGCTAGCTCGTCTTCGACCCGGTCCACCACGAAGCCCGATTCGGGGTCCTGAAAGACCATCCCCACCAGGTCAGCCATCCCTTTCGGCGCGACCTGCACCGGGTCGCGACCGTTCACCCGCACGCGGCCGCCGAGATGGCCGCCGTAGAAGTGGGGCACCAGGCCGTTGAGCACGCGCAAGAAGGTGGACTTGCCCGACCCGGACGGGCCGATGACCAGGATGAAGGCACCCTGGGGCAGATGGAGCGACACATCCCGGAGGGTAGCCTCCGTCGCCGTGGCATAGCGAAAGCTGAAACGGTCGAGAACGATCATGGCATCAACCCTCCGCGGCCTCACGGGCCGGAGGCGGCATGAGCAGGGCCGGCATGAGCAGCAGGGCCGCTAGCAAACCCGGCAAGGGATGGAACAGGGGCACGAGCTCGTAGGGCGGATAGGGGTAGTAGAACAGCCAGTCCCCCTGTACCCGGTCGAGGATGACCATGCCCGCCACGACGACCAGCGCCGCCGCGGTCACAACCGTATCCCGCCGCCGCCACAGCCAGCGGCGATAGCGCGACCGACGGATGACCCGGCCCTGGCGATAGAGGCTCGCCCCCATGCTGTCTCTTATACACATCTCC
>JAOADB010000365.1 GCA_026417535.1 Caldilineales bacterium | reverse complement strand
AGCGTGCTGCGTCCCGGCAGGTGCGTCTGCTACGCCGCGTAAGGACGCAGCGTGCTGCGTCCCGGCAGGTGCGTCTGATACTCCGCGCTTCATGACCTGAACAGGACAGTTATAGTAGTACCAAAGGAGGACAGCTATGCCCAGGAAGATCCTGCAACTCGTCGGCGACTATGTGGAAGACTACGAAGTGATGGTGCCCTTCCAGGCTCTGCAGGCGGTGGGGCACACGGTGCACGCGGTATGCCCCGACAAGAAGGCCGGCGAGACCGTGCGCACGGCCATTCACGATTTCGAGGGCGACCAGACCTACAGCGAGAAGCCCGGGCACAACTTCGCGCTGAACGCCACCTTTGCGACCATCAACCCCGAAGAGTACGACGCGCTGGTGATTTCGGGCGGACGCGCGCCGGAGTACCTGCGGCTCAACCCACGCCTGCTCGAGATAGTGCGCCACTTCTTCGACGCCAACAAGCCCGTGGCC
The DNA here is from genome assembly GCA_026417535.1 of Caldilineales bacterium. Taxonomy (GTDB): domain Bacteria; phylum Chloroflexota; class Anaerolineae; order J102; family J102; genus SSF26. The sequence continues at coordinate 1,735 of JAOADB010000365.1, read as the reverse complement.
GCGATCTGCCATGGCGCGCAGATCCTGACCGCGGCGGGTGTGGTGAAGGGCCGCAAGGTCTCGGCCTATCCCGCCGTCGGCCCCGAGGTGGAACTGGCCGGCGGCGAATACGCGAAGATCCCCGTTCACGCCGCGGTCACCGACGGCAACCTGGTCACCGCGCCGGCCTGGCCGGCCCATCCGGCCTGGCTGTCCCAGTTCCTGGCGGTGCTCGGGACGAAGATCGAAGCCTGACCACCTGGTGATGCGCGGGGAAACCGCCCTTTCCTCGATTACCCCCTTACCCCCCGCGGGCGTTGTACAGCAACGCCGTCGCTACGACGTAGATCGCGATGATGCCCAGCGAGTCCCGCGCGACCAGGAAGCCCTTCCGCTCCAGACGATAGACCAGGCCAACCACCGCAATCGCCGTCATCGCGATGGCGGCGATTGCGGCAAGCATATGGCTCGCAGAGACTCCGGCCAGTAATGGGCCAGGGGTGTAAAACAGATCGTCGAGGGCCAGGATCAGCCCCACGTTGAACAGATTGCTGCCGAAGATGTTGCCCACGGCCATATCTACCGCGTTCATCCGCAGGGCGGCGACCGCGACGACCATTTCGGGCATCGAGGTGGTTATCGCGACAAAGACCGTGCCGAAGAACGTTTGACCCAACCCGGTGATGGCCGCCAGTTCGGCGCTGAGACCGGGCAGATAGGTGGCGGCGATAATCACCAGGGCCGCGTTGAGGCTGAAGCGCGTCACGGCATAGCTAAACGAGACGTGTTCATAGTTTACCGCCTCGGCCACCTCTTCCACGAAAGCCGCGATACGGCGTCGCTCGTAGATGAAAATCGTGCGCATTGCGAAGAGATATATGATGAAGAAGGCCACACTGGCAACACTGACCCAACCAATGGCCGGGATGCTCCCCGCAGCCACGATACTGATACATACCAGCGCCAGTGCCAGAATGCCGAAGGCCGCGGTCAACACCTGGCCCTGGTAGACCCGCGCGGTAATCGGCGCCGAGCCGCCAAGCGCGTCGAGGAGGGCGATGATCAAAATGTTGAACATGCAACTGCCCAGGATGTCGCCCACGGCGATGTCAGGAACCCGGTAAACCGCCACGGCGCTGAACCCGGTAAAAAGTTCTGGCAACGAGGTCACCGAGGCCAGCAGAATGACCCCGATCCATGTCCGGCCCATGCCGGTCTTCTCTGCGATAATATCACCGTACTTCGAGAGTTGGACCCCGCCAATGAGCACCGCCGCGCTACAGAGCATGAACAACAGCCAGGTGAGCATCGAGGACCTTTCCATTTCAGTGTGATGCGATGAGGAGGCCTGGCGACGGTGGCCCACCCATCCGGCCCCCCGGCCAACCCGCCCGTCGCCGGGGCCGACCCGCCCATCGCCGGGGCCGACCCACCCGTCGTCGGGGCCGACCCGCCCGTCGTCGGGGCCGACCCATTCATCGGCGCCGTAGGGGCCGACCCGCCCATCGCCGGGGCCGACCCATCCATCGGCGCCGTAGGGGCCGACCCGCCCATCGCCGGGGCCGACCCATCCATCGGCGCCGTAGAGACGGCCCGCCCATCGCCGGGGCCGACCCATCCATCGGCGCCGTAGAGACGGCCCGCCGGGCCGTCTCTACGTTTTCCCCGCGCCGCGCCCATTATCACCGGCGCCCGGCATCCCCCCCGCGCCGCGCCCGTTATCACCGGCGCCCGGCATCCCCCCCGCGCCGCGCCC
>JAOADB010000364.1 GCA_026417535.1 Caldilineales bacterium | reverse complement strand
GACCTTGAGACCGCCGATAGGCGCGGCGTTGCCGGGCGCGTGGGAGAGGATGGCCAGGATGGGGTCACCCGCCAGTTCCTTCGCCTTCACCATGGCCGGGTTCAGGTTGGCCAGTACGGCCTTTTGCCGACGGTCGGCGGGGGCATCCATCCGCTCATAGAGGGGACTGCCGAACTGCGCCTCCAACGCCCGATAGTGCTCGCCGGGGTCCCGGCCGGTCCGGGCCGTGATCTCCGCGGCCAGCAGGGCGAGGATGATGCCGTCCTTGTCGGTCGTCCACACGGTCCCATCCCGACGGAGGAAGGACGCGCCGGCGCTCTCCTCGCCGCCGAAACCCAGCGAACCGTCGCGCAAACCCTCGACGAACCATTTGAAGCCCACCGGCACCTCGACCAGGTGGCGCCCCAAATGCGCGGCCACGCGGTCAATCATGGCGCTGGAGACGAGGGTCTTGCCGACGGCGGCATCCGGCCGCCAACCCGGCCGGTTCTGGAACAGGTACCACACGGCCACGGCCAGATAGTGGTTGGGGTTGAGCAAGCCGGCGCTGCGGGTGACAATGCCGTGCCGGTCGCCGTCGGGGTCGTTGCCGAAGGCCACGTCGAAACGGTCCTTCAGCCCGATCAGCCCGGCCATGGCGTAGGGCGACGAGCAATCCATCCGGATTTTGCCGTCTCGGTCCAGGGTCATAAAGCCGAAGGTCGGGTCGAGGACCGGGTTGACCACCTCCAGGTCAAGGCCGTAACGCTCGGCAATGGGTTGCCAGTAGGCCAGGGTGGCGCCGCCCAGGGGGTCAACGCCGAGCTTCAACCCGGCTGCCCGGATGCCGGCCAGGTCAATCACCTGGTCGAGATCGGCCACGTAGGCCGTCACGTAATCGTGGAACCGGACGGACGCGTTGCGGATGGCCCGTTCCCAGGGCAAGCGCCGGACCGGGCGCAGACCCTCGGCCAGGATGGCGTTGGCCCGCTCCTGGATGAGACGGGTGACGCCCGTATCGGCCGGCCCGCCCGACGGTGGGTTGTACTTGAAACCACCGTCCGCCGGCGGATTGTGGGAGGGGGTGATCACCACGCCGTCGGCCAGGCCGTTCGTGCGCCCACGATTGTAGGTGAGAATGGCGTGGGAGATGACCGGGGTGGGCGTGTAGCCCAGGCCCTCCTGGACGACCACCGACACGCCGTTGGCGACGAAGACCTCCACGGCCGAGATGAAAGCCGCTTCGGATAGGGCGTGGGTGTCCATGCCCAGGAACAGAGGGCCATCGTAGCCTTGACCGGCCCGGTATTCACAGATGGCTTGGGCGATGGCGAGGATGTGGTCTTCGTTGAAGGTGTTCTCGAAGGAGCTGCCGCGATGGCCCGACGTGCCGAAGACGACGGCCTGCTCCGGCCGCGCCGGGTCGGGATGACGGGTGTAGTAGGCGGCGATGAGTCGGGGGATGTTGACGAGGAGCTCGCGTGGAGCGGGTTGACCGGCAAGGGGATGAAGGGACATAAGACCACCTGGAAGTCAATCGTTCAAGGCCGCTGCTTTGGCTCGGCCATCGGCCCAAACCCGGGACGACGGACGAACAACGCCGGATGAAGCCTGCAAAGCATTGGCCTAAGCCGTTACACGAAGGGGAAAAAGCGGCGTGTAGGGCGCCGGAGTTAGTATAAACTGGGGGTCGGTTTTCATTCCAATCGGCCGGGCAGGGGTGCAGGCCTAGTAACGGCTCAACCCATTGCCCTTGCTGGCCGGATGGATCTTCCGTTTTCGCCATCGGCCGCTTGCCAGGACGATGGATGGAAGACGTCGAGCAAGATGCCAGTTGCGCTACATCTACGGCAGTCTCTCTAGCAGCGCGGTTGCCATCGGCCTCCCGCCCCGCTTGCCCGGCCCTGGCGCCTGCGCTATACTCCATCTCAACGCCAGCGGGACCACGACTCTCCCCCCGCCGACCCGACTGGCCTACCGATGGGCATGGAGAGCGGTCACCGCGTGCATGAGTCATGAGGTCGAGCAGTCGTGGAATGGTTCCGAAAGCCGGTGAACCCTCGGCGCAGTGCGCGCTGTTCGTAGCCAGGTTGCGATGAGGTCACGCGACGGGATAAGCATGGGGTTCGGTCAGACCATGAGCGGTTTCCGACGTTTCTTCTGGCTTCTGTGGCTCCTGGCCTTGGCAGCCCTGGCCCTCGCCGCGTGCGCGCCGACGCCCGCCGCCACGCCCACGC
>JAOADB010000363.1 GCA_026417535.1 Caldilineales bacterium | reverse complement strand
GTGGATATCCTGGCCTATAGCCTGGGTTATTTCGAAAAACGACGCGAACGACCCTTCTTTCGCAAACTTTTGGCCGAAGGAAAGGTTCTCTATGAAAGACCCGAAAGACCCGAAACATGAAGCCGGGCGTTGGTGGCGACAAGCGCTTTCCGAGATGTCATTCCGGCCGAATTTTTCGGTGATGCAGACGCGGCCCAGGCGATTGCCATGGCCGAAGCCGTCATCGCTCAGGTCGGTCGTTTGGCAGACCTGACGATAGGAACGACGCCTGCCGATTCCGCGACCGGGGTTTGAGAGAGACCCTTTATGGAACGTTCAACGAGCAACGCCCTCCTCATCCTTCTCTGGGGCGGCCGGGTCGAGCCTACCATCGTCCTGGCCCATCAGCTCAACCCCGCCGCCGTCGTCTGCCTCGTCTCACGGGACAGGACGAACCCGCCCGTGGGCGTTCTCCGCCGCGTCTTGCCCCAGGCCGTCATCCCCGATCCGGTTGAGGTGGACCCCTACCGCACCGCCGCCACCCTGGACGCGCTGGAAGAGGCCCGCCGTCGTTTTCCTGACCTGCGCCCCATCGTCAGCGTCACCAGCGCCACCGTGCCCATGACCGTGGCCGGTTACGAGATGGCGCGGCATTGGGGTTGCCCCGCCTACTACATCAACACCCGCGGGGGCGAAGTCCTCGACCTGACCCGGCCCGATGAACCCGACCCCTTGCGCATGACGGTGAAGGTGGACACCTACGTTCGCATTCACGGCCTGGAACCCATCCCACCGGAACAGGCGACTCCCTATGCCACCACCCCGGAGACACGGCAGGCGGCGGCCCTGAAACTGGCTCGCGGCGGCCGGCCGGCCGTCGAGGTTTTGGCTTGGCTGCGGGGCACGGGCGCAGCCCCCCAAGAGACGGCCGCTCAGGGGGCAAAACACAAAGTATGGCCTGGCCATTTCACCGCCGCGCATCGCGGCGTCCTGCAGATGCTCGAAGCGCACGGCGTGATCCGCCATGTGCGGTTCAGCGCCCGCCAGGTTTCGTTCGAGATCCCGCAGCCCGGCGAAGGCGAGTTCTTGCGGGGGGATTGGCTGGAGCAGTACGTGCTGGCCGTGGGCCAGGAACTGCGGGCCCGCCGTGTGTTTTACGACTGCGCCGCCGGGGTGCGTCTCCGCTCCGGCGCGGCCGAGCGCGAGGTGGATTTCATCGCCACCTTCCGCGGGATGGTCCTCATCGCTGGCTGCAAGGCCGTCAAGAGACCGTGGAAAAAGGCCTATCTCGATGAGCTTGGCGCCGTGGCCAAAATTCTCGGCGGCGACTACGTCACGCGGCTCTACATCACCGACGGAGTGCGGACGCCGCCCTCACCCGGTCGTAGCGACCCTTTCCCCGCCTTTGCCCAACAGGCCGCGCAACAGCGCGCCGTCATCGTCACCGGCGATGACCTGCCGCGGTTGGATGAGGTGTTGCAACGCGAGGTGGAGAGGCCCACCTATCCGCCGCGCTAATTGTTAGCTCACCCACAGCGCCGACCGCGTAAGGTGGCTTTGTGGCGCATTCGTGTCCTTTTGGTGACTACTCAGCCCACTGCCCCACGCTCCGGANGGGTCTTCGCTTCCCGTCATAGGCCGCTCGCCAGAACGACGGACAAAGGACGTAGAGCAAGATGCCATCTTGCGCTCCATCATTGCTCTTTTCGGGCATTCTCCATATACGGAGTACTTCCGCATGATCGTTCTCAACTTTGCTCATCCGCTTACGCAACCGCAGCTCGAGCAGATCGAGGCCCTGACGGGGCAACCGATCGAGCGGATCGTCGAAATCAACAGCCAAATGGACCCACAAGAGCCGTTGGCGCCGCAGGTGAGCGCGCTGGCCGACCGGTGTGGGCTGTCGCCGACCGAATGGCAGACATCGCCGATCCTGGTCAACCCACCCTCGCTCAACTTCAGCGCCGTGGTGCTCATCGCCGAGCTTCATGGCCGGATGGGCTATTTTCCGCCATGCGTGCGGCTGCGGCCGGTCAAGGACGCCCTGCCCCCGCGCTTCGAGGTGGCCGAAATCCTCAACTTGCAGGGGGTGCGGGAGGCGGCACGAGTGGCGCGAAGCCATACGTGAAGGAACTGACCGATGTTTCACGGCGGTAACTGGTGGGCCCTCGTGCGCGGGGAAGAGGACGCGCGGCCGGAGATCAGCCCGGGGCTGCTGCGACGGGTGTGGGGCTACGCACGGCCGTATCGGCTGTCCATCCTGCTCGTGCTC
>JAOADB010000037.1 GCA_026417535.1 Caldilineales bacterium | reverse complement strand
CTCTTTCCCCAACAGGCCGTGCCAGATGCCCAACAGCCGCGCCCGCGCTGCTTCTCCGCGCCAGGCGCGCAACGCCTGCCAAACCACGCGGGCATGGCCGGGTAACGCCCGCGCCCACTGATGGGGCCGCAGATAGCGACGGTGCAGGAGCACCGTGTTGCGTCCCACGTAATAGCTGGCGATGCGACCGCCGCCCGTGGCGCTGAGATGGTGATATACCCGCGCCTCGGGTACGAACAGGGTGCGCCAACCGGCCCGTTGCATCCGCCAGGCCAGGTCCACATCCTCCAGGTACATGTACAGTCGCTCGTCGAAGCCGCCCAGCTGTTCCCACACTGTCCGGCGATAGGCCGCAGCGCCGCCACAAGCGCCGAACACCCAACGGTCATGGTCGTATTGGCCCCGGTCCACCTCCCACACCCCGCGGTTGGCCGGCATGAAATCGGGGCCTAGGATATCGCCGGCGGAATGGAGCGTGTCGCGACGGTCGAAGAGCAGGAGCTTGCTGGCGGCGGCGCCGGCTTCAGGATGGGCCTCCAGCGCCCGACATAGGGCCTCCAGCCAGCCGGGTTCGGCCTCGGTGTCGTTGTTGAGCATGACCAACACCTCGCCCTGGGCCAGGGCCGCGCCCCGGTTGCAGGCCACGACGAAACCACAGTTCTCCGGCAAGGCCAGCAGCCGCACCTCGGGGTACTCCCGTTGCACCATCGCCACCGAGTCATCCGTCGAGCCGTTGTCCACGACGATGACCTCGAAATCGGGATGGGTCTGGCGGCGCAGGCTCTCCAGGCACACGCGCAGGTGCCGAGCGCCGTTCCAGTTGGCGATGATGACCGAGGCGGAGAGCATGGGATGGACGATGGAAGGGGGATTTGGCCTTTCTTACCTTGTCTTAATCGAAGCGGGGCCGATGGACAGGACGAAAGACGAAGGGGTTTTCGTCCTTCGTCGTCCGTCCTTCGTCCCCGATTGGGGCCGGTAGACGGGACGAAAGACGAATGACGAAAGACGAAGGGGTTTCGTCTTCTGTCGTTCGTCCTTCGTCCCGGATTGGGGCCGAGGGCCGGGACGGAAGCCCCTTCGGGAAGAGCGGCGGCCGAGTCGTCACGGCAGTGGGGGATAGCCCATTGCCGCAGCCCACTCGGCCAGCGCCTCGTGCCAGGGCCGCAAGCGAATGCCCAGCGCCGCCGCCGCTCGATTGGCCAGCACCGCGCGCAAGGGCGGCCGGCTGGGCCGCGGCCATTCGGTGTGGGGGATAGGGGTCACGGGGATATGGCCGCGCCCGGTCAGGCGTAGGATAGCGCAAGCCCACTCGTAGCGCGAAACCATGCCCTCGTTCGTCAGATGGTATATGCCCGGCGGCGCTCCGGCGGCCAGCAGCTCGAAAAGCGCCCGCGCCAGGTCGGGGGCATAGGTGGGATTGCCGAACTCGTCGGCCACCACTCGCAACCGGCCCAGGCGGTCGGCTGCGGCCAGGATTTTGGCCGGGAAGTTGTTGCCGCCCGGCGCAAACAGCCACGCCACCCGCACGATGAGCACCCGGTCGTGATAGAACCGGGCCGCGTTTTCGCCGGCCAGCTTCGAGCGGGCATAGACGCTGAGGGCATGGGGCTGATCCCACTCGTCGTAAGGGTGTTGGGCCGTGCCGTCGAAGACCTCGTTGCTGGAAACATGCACCAGCGTGGCGCCCACCTCGCGACAGGCCCGCGCCAGATGACCGACGGCATGGGCATTCACGGCATAGGCCAGGTCGGGCCGCGATTCGGCGCCGTCCACGTCGGTGTAGGCCGCCGCGTTAATGACGACATCGGGCCGCCGCGAGGTCACTGCGGCCATGACCGCCGCCCCGTCGGTGATGTCGCAATCGGCCCGCGCCAGGCCGATATGCTCATGCCCGCTGGGCCAGGCCATGAGGACGCGGCCCAATTGCCCCGTAGACCCGACGATGAGAACCCGGCTCATAGCCTGTTCGTTTCCTCATGGCCGACGCCGGCAGCCGCGGAAACGAGGGGCACAAACCGCACCGGCCCGATCCGCCGCTTGAGCAGATTCCCCTCCAGTTTCGTCGCCTGCCAGAGGTCCTGATCCCACCCCGAAGGGCCGATGGGGATGACGAGGTTGCCGCCCTCGGCCAGCTGCTCGATGAGCGCCGGCGGCCAGGTCGGCGCCGCCGCCGTGACGAGAATGCCATCGAACGGGGCCGCTTCCGGCCAGCCGTACCAGCCATCCCCCACCCGGAAGTGGATATTCGTATAGCCTAGCTCCCGCAACCGCTTTTGTGCGCTTTCGGCCAGCTCCGGGATCACCTCGATGGTATAGACCTCTTTGGCCAGCTCGGCCAGGATGGCCGTCTGATAGCCGCAACCCGTCCCCACCTCTAGGACTTTGGCCTCGGGGTGCAGCTCCAACAGCTGGGTCATCAGGGCTACCACGAACGGCTGTGAGATGGTCTGACCGTAACCGATGGGCAGCGGGTGGTCTTCGTAGGCCAGGTCCTGGTATTCGGGCGGCACAAAGCGGTGTCGCGGCACGCGCGCAATGGCGGCCAGTACATCGGGATCGTCAATCTCACTCCAGGGTGGGGGCCATTTCGGCATTCGATTCCACGCCTTGCCGATGCAAGAGAGAGGCCAGCGGCGGCCGGTGCAGGCCCTGCCACACGCGCTCGGCCAGCAAGGCCTGTCCGGTTGGGGTCAGATGGACGCCATCGGCCTGCCAGGGATAGTCCGTTGGGAACTTGTGGCTGACTTCGATGAAAGGCGCCTCGAGACGACGGGCCGTGTCGCGGATGATGGTGTTGTAGCTCGACCACAGCTCCCATTCGGCGCTGCCGTGGGGAAAGAGGGCCGGGTCCAGGGGCGTCATCGTCAGCAAGACGGGACGGGCGCCCAAACGACGGGTCTGGTTCACCAGCCAGGTCAGCACGCGGCCGAAATCGTCCGGGGGAATGGCAGGCTCATCCTCCTGGCGGGGTGCCGGAGCCGGCGGGAAAAGCCGATCCACCAGACGGCGGAGGAGGTAGCTCTTGCCCCATCCGCTTAGCTCGTGGCGCCGAAACAGAACCAGGCGACGCCGGGCCCGTTCGTTCTCGCTGCGGTAGCAGTCGTTCAGACCCAGGGCGATGAGGACGACATGGGGCTGATAGACCGCCACATGGGCCGGAAAACGCACGTAGGCATCGGCCACGGTGTCGCCGGGCACCCCAGCATTGACCACCTGCCAGGGGTGATGGGGATAGGTGACGACCAGCCGCCGCGCCAGCAGGGCCGGCCAGGCCTGGGCCTCCTCCAACCCGTGACCGTAGGCGATGGAATCGCCCAAGACGACGATGCGCGTGGCCCGCCGGTCGGGCTGGGGAAAAGAGCGCGTCACATCGCCGTCGGTGTAGGGTTGGATGCGGCGCGAGAGGATTTCCAGGCCGATGAGGATCAGGGCCAGACCGAAAAGCAGGCGTACCGGGTCCATCACCGTTCCCCTTTGCTCTGCGGCCTCACGATCAGCACCGGACAGGGGGCATGACGCACGACGGCCTCGGCCACGCTGCCGAAGACCAGCCGACTCAGGCCGCCGCGACCGTGGGTGGACATGAGGATCAAATCATGACCGTGGTCACGGGCGTATTGGACGATGGTCTCGGCCACGGCGTCGCCTTCGACGACGGCGATGTGGACGTTTCCCACCCGTTCACGCAGGCGAGAGGCCACCGTTTGCAGATAGGTCTCGGCCTCCTGGCGAAGCTCCTCGCTGCTGACGGCCGGCAACGGCACGGCCATTTCGGCCGCAATCACGGGTAAAGGCGGTTGGACGATCTGCAACAGGGTGATCTGGGCGCCGGTAGCGGCGACATGCTCCACTTGGGCCAGGGCCTGTTCGGCCAGCTCCGACCCATCCAGCGGTATCAGAAGACGATGATACACGATAAAAGCTCCTTTTGGTGGTAACTGGATATTGGATACTGGGTACTGGTTACCAGTATCCAGTATCCAGTACCCAGTATCCAAACCCTCACGGAAACCGGCGGCGGGCTTTTTCCAGCTCGATGGCAGCGGCCGTAAACCGATAGAGTCGGGCTGGGCGATGGTCGCCGTAGCGCAGCTTACCGGTGTACTCGATGATGCCCTGGGCCAGGATTTTGCGTCGGAAATTGCGCTTATCCAGGGTTTCCTGCAAAACCACCTCGTACACCTTTTGCAGCTCGCTGAGGGTGAACTCTTCGGGCAGCAGCAAGAAGCCCAGAGCCGTGTACTCGAGCTTGTAGCGCAGCCGTTGCAGGGCATAGCGGATGATGCGCTCGTGGTCAAAGGCCAGCGGCGGCAGGTTATAGACCGGGAACCAGTCCACATTGCGGGTTTCGGGACCCGCCTGGGCCTGTTTCATGACATCGGGGACGACGATGGCGAAGTAGGCGACGGTGATGACCCGGCCCCGCGGATCGCGCTTGGGGTCGCCAAAAGTGTAGAGCTGTTCTAGGTAGATGCCCTCGACCGCCGTTTCCTCGGCCAGCTCCCGGACGGCCGCCTCCTCGAGGGGTTCATCCTGCCCCACAAACCCACCGGGTAAGGCCCAATAATCGGCAAAAGGCGGATGCCGGCGCTGGATCAACAGGACGCGCAACTCCCCCTCGGTGAAGGTGAACAACACCAGGTCCACCGTCACGGCAAAGCGGGCGGGTTCCAACCCGCTATGGGGAGAAGGAGCAGCGTTCGTCGTATTTTTCACAACATCTCGATCGTACCGCAGGGACCCGCGGTTCGTCAAAGCGACCGGGGCGGGCGGAAGACGCGCGTTTCGCCCCAAGCCGGGCTTTTGGGCCCTCTCAGGACGAATTTCGACGGCTTTAGGAGAAGCGAACGTTCCCCCGGTTCTCCCCGGCCCCCTCATTCCCGCGCCCGGCGCCACTCCTCCAGGCGGTCGGCCACGATTTTGCCCAAGCCCTCGTTCTGTTCGCCGGCCAGGGTGCCTTCGACCTTGCGGCTCAGGCGCAACAACCGCGAACGGACCCGGGCCAGGCTGTATCCGGCCGAGCGCTGACCGGCCCGCCAGCGGGGGACTTCCTGTCCCATCGGTACGGCCCAACGCACCGCCGTCGCCGCCCAGGTCAACCCGGCGCCGAATCCCACCATGACGACGTTATCGTTGGGTCGTAAACGGCCCGCAGCCACCGCCTCGCACACGGCGATGGGAATCGAAGCCGTCGAGGTGTTGCCATAGCGGTCAATGTTGATGAACACTTTGTCCTCGGACAGGCCGAGCTGTTTCATCGAGGAGCGGATAATCCGTTCGTTGGCCTGATGGGGGATGACCAAGTCTACATCGGCTACGCCGAGGCCGGCCTTCTCCAGGGCCTGACGGGTGGCTTCGGCCATGACGTGGGTGGCAAAGCGAAAGACGGCCCGACCGTCCATTTTGATGAAATGCTGCCCGGAGGCGACCGTCTCCAGGGTGGCCGGGCGCCGGCTGCCGCCTGCCGGCACGATGAGCAGGTCGCTGCCGGAACCATCGCTGCCGAGCACCGATGAGAGCACGCCGCCGGGCACAGGGCTGGCCTGCAAGAGCAAGGCCCCGGCGCCGTCGCCGAAGAGGACGCAGGTCGTGCGATCGGACCAATCCACAAAGCGAGAGAGCACCTCTGCGCCGACCACGAGCACGCTATCGGCCTGGCCGGAGACGATCATGCTGCTGGCCAGGCTGAGGGCGTAGACGAAGCCCGAACAGGCCGCGCTCAGGTCGCAGGCGCCGGCATGGACTGCGCCCAGGGCATCCTGGATGAGCGAGGCCGTCGAGGGGAAGATGTGCTCGGGCGAGCTGGTCGCGCAGAGGATGAGGTCGAGCCGCGAGGCCGGGAAATCGGCGACTTCGAGGGCCGCCCGCGCCGCCCGAGCTCCCAGGGTGGCCGATGTCTCCCGTGGGTCCACGGCGATATGGCGCTGCCGGATACCGGTGCGGGTGCGAATCCACTCGTCGCTGGTATCCACGATCTGGGCCAGCTCGTGGTTGGTGACCACGCGGTCGGGCACGGCCATACCCCAGCCGGTGATATGGGCGTAGCGTGGACGGCCGAAACCCGCGTTGGCCGATTTGCCGACCTGACCGTTGCGCTTATCGTCCATTGGCCGCTCCCAGGATCAAACAGCTGTTGTGACCGCCAAAGCCGAAGGAGTTGCTGGCGGCATAGCGTATCCGGGCCGGACGGGCCTGATTGGGCACGTAGTCCAAATCGCAGGCGGGATCGGGCGTCTCGTAGTTGATGGTGGGCGGGAGCACGCCGTCCCGCATGGCCAGAAGGCAGAAGATGGCCTCGATGGCGCCGGCCGCGCCCAGGAGATGGCCCGTCACCGATTTGGTCGAGCTGACGGGGATGCTGTAGGCGTGTTCGCCGAAGACCCGTTTGATGGCCAGGGTCTCAGCAGCGTCATTGAGGGGTGTGCTTGTGCCGTGGGCGTTGATGTAGTCAATGTCTTCGGGCTTGAGGCCGGCCTGGGCCAGCGCCTTCTGCATGGCTTCGACCGCGCCCAGTCCCTCCTCGTGGGGCGCAGTGAGATGGTAGGCGTCGGCCGTGGCGCTATAGCCCAGGATCTCGCCGTGGATGGTCGCCCCGCGGGCGCGGGCATGTTCTAGCCGTTCCAGCACGAGCACGGCCGCGCCTTCGGCCATGACGAAGCCGTCGCGGTTGCGGTCGAACGGCCGCGAGGCTCGCTGGGGATCGTCGTTCCGGGTCGAAAGGGCACCGACGCGCTCGAACGCCGCCAGCAGGAACGGATGGAGGGCGTCCTCGACTCCACCGGCCAACATGACATCGGCCTCCCCGCGGCGGATGACGTGGAAGGCCTCGCCCAAGCCGTAGTTGCCCGACGCGCAGGCCCCGACCACGCCCAGGTTCGGCCCGCGCAGGCCGTATTCGATGGCGATCTGACCCGGCGCCGTGTCAATGAGCATGGCCGGCACGGTGAAGGGGTTGAGCCGCCGGCCGCCGTCCCGGTTGAGCACATCGTACTGGTTGAGCAGAGCGTTCATCCCACCGACGGCCGAGCCGAGGATGACGCCGGCGCGAGTGGGATCCACGGCATCGGGGCTCAGTCCGGCATGTTTCCAGGCTTGGGCCGCTGCCGCCAGGGCATAGCCCACGTAGGTGCCCAAGCGCCGGAACGTTTTCTCGTTGACATAGGCGCTGAAATCGAAGTTCTCGATTTGCGCGGCGAAACGGGTCCGCCGCTCCGAGACATCGAAACGGGTGATGGGTTTGACGTTAGGGCGGCCGGCGACGACATTGGCCCAGATGGTCTCCACATCGTGGCCGACCGAGGCGATGGCGCCAAAACCGGTGATAACGACACGTGGAGGGGTCATGCGGATGGTTGGTAACGGGAAATTCACCTTACTCAGAAGCGCCCCGTTGAGCCCGGAACGGGCGCATTCCGCATAGGGTGAACCGGTGGTGATTGAGCGGGTAATGGGATGCTTCTGGCCGTTGGCGGGATGGAGGACGACGGACCGTTTTCGCCCTCCGTCCGTCGTCGTGCGTCCTGGAATCGGGCCAAAAGCAGGGAGAGAGGAGGCGTGATGCTGCAACTAAGAAAACACAGAGGCCGGGCAAAAGGTGCGCGATGGAAAGGGGGAGGAGGGGAGATGGAGGAGCTGGGGGCTGGGAGGAAGTCCCTTCACATTCTCTCTGAGCTTTTTTGAGTTCCTCAAGCTCCTCCAGCTCCTCGGAGTTCCTCCGAACCCCATCCCTCACGTCTCACCGACCGGCCCATAGCGGAACAGGGGCTGGGCGTAGAGGCTTTTGTGCTGTACCCAGCGCACCGGTTCGCCGGGTTCGGCCACGGCCACGTCAATGGGGCCGCCGCAGTTGACCGAGGCGCCGGGCGCCATGGCGATGCCGTCGCTGAAGCGCAGCATCTGCACGGTGGTCTGCACGAGCAGGGTGGCAAGGTCCACGGCATCTTGCAGGGTCATGGCCCAGTAGTCAATGTTGAGTTCCAGCGGCCCTTTGTCCAGCGTCGCGCGCAGTTCGGGGCTGATGCCCTGGAGTTCCAGCAGCCGGTAGTCATAGCCGCGGATCAGACGGGTGACCATGGTCACGTTGCCGCGCCAGCTCATGCCGGGCTTGCGGTCGGTGGATTGGCGTTCGTAGTACTCGCCTTCGGGCACGTATACTTCAAAGATGCGCCCGGCGCGGCTGCCAGGATCGTAGCCGCCGACCATGAGCGCCACGGCGTAGTTGCCCTCGGGCACCGGCTTGCTCAGGCCCTGTTGCACCGTGAACTGGTACTGTTGGTTCAGGTGCGCGCCCAACTGTTTGGCCGTTTCCTCCACCGCCAGGGGCTGGTTCGGCAACCCGACACAGAAATCCTTGATGTGGCTGTGAATGCTGCGGCCGTCCAGAAACGCCCAGCCCCAGGCGACGGCCATGACGTTGGGGCCGATGGTGAACAGCTTGCAGGCGTTGTCCGAATTAACCCGCAGGTCTCCTTTGGAATTGGTGTAGGTTTGGCGGCTGTCGGCGGCAAAAACGATGCCCTCCGGCACCGTCAGGGTGATCACGATGGTCATAGGCACCTCCTCTCATGGGCCGTGGGTGAGTGGTGAGCCGATAAGAACTTGCATTGTAGCGCGGAGGTTGTTTTGTGGTCTAATTTCCTATGAAGTGGTTCCGGTGAAAGCCTCTCTCAGCCGAGTGTTCCAGGCCCCCCTTCGCTCCTTGCGATGTCCCGCCGCGTTTTCCTCTTCTCGCCGTATCACACCGGCTCCCATGCCGCCTGGGCCGAGGGTTACGCCCGGTACAGCCGCCACCGCGTGCGGCTTTTCACCATGAAGGGGCAGTTTTGGAAGTGGCGGATGCAAGGCGGCGCGCTCGAGCTAGCGGCCCAAGTCGTGATGGCCTGCGACCAGGGCGACCGTCCCGATGTCCTGCTCGTGACCGATATGGTCAACCTGCCGGCCCTCCTGGCCCTGGCCCGACCTCGGCTCGACGGCGTGCCGGCTTTGTTGTACATGCACGAAAATCAGCTGACCTATCCCCTGCCGCCGGGTGTCAAGCGTGACCTGACCTACGGCCTGATCAACACCCTCAGCATGGTTTGCGCTCAGGGCGTGGCCTTCAACAGCGCCTACCATCGGGACGAGTTCTTCGCCGAGTTGCCGCGGTTGCTCAAGCATTTTCCCGATTACAACCATCTGGAGCTCGTGCCGGCCCTGCGGGCCAAAAGCCGGGTTTTGCCGGTGGGTTTGGACCTGGAACGACTTTGGCGCCAGCGCACGCCGCCGCGGCCGGCCACGGCGCCGCTGCGCATCCTCTGGAACCAACGTTGGGAATACGACAAGGCCCCAGAGGTCTTTTTTGCCGCGCTCTACCGTCTGGACGCCACGGGTCTGCCCTTCGAGCTGGCCGTGGCCGGGGCCAATTTCCGTCGCCAACCGGCCGAGTTCACCGAGGCGCGCGGGCGCTTGGCCGGCCATATCGTCCATTGGGGCTATGTGGACGATGCCGATGCCTATGCCCGCCTCTTGTGGGAGGCCGACCTGGTCGTCTCCACGGCCCGCCATGAGTTCTTTGGCGTTGGCATCCTCGAGGCCATCGCCTGCGGATGCTATCCCCTCTTGCCGCGGCGTCTCAGCTATCCCGAAATCCTACCATCATCCTACCATGCGGCGCACCTTTACGAGGACGAGGATGACCTGGTGGCGCGGCTGTGTTGGGCCGCGGCCCATCCGGCCGCGGTGCGCACCACGGACCTGACGGCCGTCGCCGCTGCTTACGATTGGCAACGGGTGGCAGCCGCCTACGACGAGTGGGTGGAAACGGGCGATGGGCGATAGACGATGGACGATGGGCGGACGTGCTAGCGTCGCGATTTGCCTTTGTGCCGTTTTTGTCCTATGCTTGCGGATTCATCGAACCGGAGAGGAAGGGAATCCGGTTTGCCATAGGTGACACCGCTGTCGTTGTCTGCGTTCCCTTTCGCTCTCCTCGTTGTCGGCCCTTTCGACTCACACTTGCTGGAGGAAACATGACCCGCACCGTCTCTTTCCTGTTAGCCGTGCTGGTGGTGGGACTGGTGGCAGCCTGCGCCGCGCCGGCCACGCCTGCGCCACCCACACCCCAACCGGCCGCCCCGGGCAAGCTCATCGTCTTCGGTGCCTTTGCCACGGCCATCGAAGAACCCTGGGACGGCGTCATCCATACCGCCCTGAATAAGGCCAAAGATGCCGGCGAGATCGAGTACACCTACACCGATGACATCGGCTATGCCGGTGACATGGAGCGGGTGTTGCGCGAGGTTGCGGAGAAGACCAAACCCCACATCATCTTCGGCGATGCTTTCGGCAACGAGGAGGCTGTCCGTCGCGTTGCCAAGGACTATCCCGAAATCGCCTTCGTCTTCGGCTCCGGCGGTGGGCCGGCCGAGCCCAACTTCTCGGTTTTCGATAACTGGATCCACGAGCCGGCCTATCTCAGCGGCATGTTGGCCGGCGGTCTGACCAAAACGAACATCATCGGCGTCGTGGGCGGCTATCCCGTGCCCGAAGTCAACCGCATTGTCAACGCTTTCATCGCCGGCGCCTGGTCGGTCAATCCCCAGGTCGAGGTCAAGACCACCTTCATCAACAGTTGGTTCGACCCGGCAGCGGCCAAGGAGGCCGCTCTGGCCCAAATTGACGCCGGGGCCGATGTCCTCTTTGCCGAGCGCTTCGGGGTCATCGAGGCCGCAGCCGAAAACGGGCTTTACGTCTTCGGCAACATGAGCGATCAGACCGCCCTGGCGCCCGATTACGTGGTCAGCGGCCCGGTCTGGCACATGGAGCCCACGGTCAATTACATCATCAATCAGGTGCGCGGGGGCACCTACACCGCCCAGGACCTCAAGGACTTCAGCATGGTGGCCAAGGGTGGCGCTAGCCTGGCCCCCATCAACACAAAGGTCAAGGGCGGCATCCCGCAAGAGCTGATCGACATGGTCAAGGCCAAAGAAGAGGCGATCAAGAGCGGCCTCTTCCGCGTGGATATCAACGAAGCGCAGCCGCCGGCTTCGGCCAAGATGAATCCCTGACCGACGCCGATGACGACAGCGGAACCCACCGCCGTCAGCATGCGCGGCATTTGGAAGCGATTCGGCCCGGTGGTGGCCAACCGGGGCGTGGATTTCGACCTGCGTCGGGGCGAAATCCACGCCCTTTTGGGGGAAAACGGCGCTGGCAAAAGCACGCTCATGCGCATCCTTTACGGATTGTATCGGGCCGATGCCGGTACCATCGCCGTGGACGGCCGCATCGTGACCATCCGCTCCCCGCGCGATGCCATCGCCCACGGCATCGGCATGGTCACCCAGCATTTCGCCCTGGTGCCGCCGCTGAGCGTGACCGAAAACGTCATCTTGGGCCATGCGCGCGGGGTGCGTCTTGACCTGAATGCCGCGCAGCGAGATGTGGCCGCTGCGGCCGAACGCTTCGGCCTGCACGTGGACCCGCTGGCCCCGGTCAAGGACCTGTCGGTGGGCCAGCGCCAACGGGTCGAAATCCTCAAGGCCCTCTACCGCCAGGCGCGGGTGCTCATCCTCGATGAGCCGACGGCCGTGTTGGTGCCCCAGGAGGTCGAACAGCTCTTCGCCACCCTGCGGCGACTCCAGCAAGAGGGCCTGTCCGTGGTCTTCATCAGCCACAAACTGCACGAGGTCATGCGCATCACCGACCGGGTGACGGTGATGCGGGCCGGCGAGGTGGTGGGCACGGCAGCCACGCAGGATGTCGGCCCGGCCGATCTGGCGCGGATGATGGTGGGGCGCAGCACCTTCGGCGTGGTCAAACCGCCACCGGCAGCCCGGCCTCGGCTGGCGCTGGAGCTTGAGGCCGTGGCCGCCAACGACAACAAGGGTCTGCCGGCCCTGAAAGGGCTTTCGCTGGAGGTCTATGCCGGTGAGATCGTGGGGGTGGCGGGTGTGGCCGGCAACGGCCAGACCGAGCTGGCCCAGGTGCTCGAAGGCACCCGTCCCTGCACGGCCGGGAGCATCCGGGTCTACGGCCGCGATGTCACGAACGCCGGCCCAGAGCACATCATGAAGGCCGGCGTGGGGCGCATCCCCGAAGACCGCCACGAGAGCGTGGTGGGCGAGATGACCGTGGCCCACAACATGGCCCTGGAGCATCTCGACGAGTTCACCCGTTACGGCCTGCTCGACCGCCGCCGTCTGCGGCGTCATGCCGAACAGCTCATCGCCAGTTATCAGATCAAGGCCCGGCCCGATGACCGCATCCGCACCCTATCCGGCGGCAACATGCAAAAGGTCATCCTAGCGCGAGTGCTCGAGCGCAACCCGCGGGTGCTCGTGGTCTCCCAGCCGACGCGCGGGCTGGATGTGGCCGCCACCGAGTACGTGCGGAGCAAGCTGGTGGAACAGCGCCAGAAAGGCGCGGCCATTTTGCTCATTTCCGAAGACCTGGACGAAATCCTGGAGCTGTCCGACCGCATTGCCGTCATCTACGAGGGCGAGATCATTCGCGTCATGCCCGCCGAGGAGGCCACGCCGGAGACGTTGGGCCTGTTGATGGCGGGGATGCGCGTTTAGGGACGAAGGACGAACGACGAACCCCCTTCGTCTTTCGTCCTTCGTCTTCCGTCCCGAAATCGGCCCAAGCCCAGGACGAAGGACGAAGGACGAACGACGAAACCCCTTCGTTTTTCGTCTTTCGTCTTCCGTCCTGAAATCGGCCCAAACCCAGGACGACGGACGAACGACGAACGACGAAACCCCCTCCGTCCTCCGTCCTTCGTCTTCCGTCCTGAAATCGGCCCAAGCCCAGGACGAAGGACGAAGGACGAACGACGAAACCCCTTCGTTTTTCGTCTTTCGTCTTCCGTCCTGAAATCGGCCCAAACCCAGGACGACGGACGAACGACGAACGACGAAACCCCCTCCGTCCTCCGTCCTTCGTCTTCCGTCCTGAAATCGGCCCAAGCCCAGGACGAAGGACGAACGACGACCCCCTCCGTCCTCCGTCCTGAAAATCGGCCTCTATCCATCGTCTATCGTCCATTGTCCAAACCATGATCCTGAAGCTCGAACGTCGTCCGGCGCCGGTTTGGGTGCGCCCACTCTTGCCCCTGCTGGCCGTTGTCATCACCTTCGGCCTGACCAGTACCCTCGTGCTGCTGGTGGGCGCCAATCCCCTGGCCGCCTACTACCATTTCCTGGTCGAACCCCTGTCGGGTCGGGTGAGCGCGCTGGAGGTGCTGGTCAAGGCGACGCCGCTCTTGCTGACGGGCGCGGCGGTGACCTTTGCCTTTGCCGGCGGTTTCTGGAACATCGGCGCCGAAGGCCAGTTCCTGGCCGGGGCGACGGCGGCCACGGCCATTGGCCTGCAGATGCAAGGCGTACCGCCTGTGGTGGCCCTGCCCCTGATGGTCGTCGGTGGGTTTGCCGCCGGAATGGCTTGGGTAGCCGTGCCGGCGCTGATGAAGACCAAACTGGCCATTGACGAGGTCGTGACGACGCTGTTGCTGAATTCGGTGGCCTTGCTGGCCGTGAGCGCGTTGCTCAACGGCCCCTGGCGCGACCCCATCTCGCAATGGCCGCAATCGCCTGAAATCGCGGCCACGGCCATTCTGCCCAAACTGATCCCCCGCAGCCGGCTGCACCTGGGCTTTGTGCTGGCCGTGCTCGTCATCGTCGCAGTGGGTTTCGTCCTCGGCCGCACGACCTTTGGCTTGCGCCTGCGGGCCGTGGGCTTGGAACCGGAAGCCGCCCGCTTTGCCGGCATCCGGGTCGAGCGCACCCTGCTCCTCACGGCCCTCGTCAGCGGCGGCATCGCCGGTCTGGCGGGGATGGTCGAGGTGGCCGGCATTCACTACCATCTCATCGAGGCCATTTCCGGCGGGCATGGCTACACCGGCATCCTCATCGCCACCCTGGGCGGTCTCAACGCCTGGGGCGCGCTGGCCGCGGCGCTCTTTATCGGGCTGATTGACACCGGTAGCCAGACCGTGAGCCGCGCTCTGGGGGTGCCCATCTACCTGGGCGAGGTCATCCAGGCGACGCTGCTCCTCGTTACCCTGGCCGTGTTGCCGTTGCAGAACTACCGGTTGCGTTGGGCGCGGAGGCAAGGCGATGGCTGAAGCGTCCTACGTGACTTTTCTGGTGGGGTTGCTGGCGGCTACCTTGCGGGTGGCGACGCCGCTCCTCTACGCCACCATCGGCGAGGTGTACAGCGAGCGCAGTGGCGTGCTCAACCTGGGCATCGAAGGCATCATGTTTTTGGGGGCCTTTGTGGGGTTTGCCGCCGCTGCTCGCGCCTACGCCGGTGGATGGCCGGCCTATCTGTGGGTAGGACTGGCCGCGGCCATGCTGGCCGGCGCGCTCATGGGGCTGCTCATGGCCCTGTTGACCGTGACCTGGGGGCTGAACCAGCATGTGTCGGGTTTGGGCATCACCCTGTTATGCACCGGTCTGTCGCTGTTCGGGTTCCGGTTGGTCTTCGGCGAGAGCGCGGTCCTGCCGCGCATTCCGCCCTTCTCGCAGCTCGATCCGTTGGCCGGCGTGCCCATCCTGGGGCCGATCGTCAGCCAGTATCTGCTCACCTACATCGCCTTTGGGTTGCTCGTGCCGCTGGCGGCCTGGGTGCTGTATCGAACGAATTTCGGCCTGCAGGTGCGGGCGGTGGGCGAGAACCCGGAAGCGGCCGACGCCGCCGGGATTGCCGTGTTTCGCATCCGCTACGCGGCGGTGGTCGGTGGCGCCGTGCTCATGGCCGTCGGCGGGGCCTTTCTGTCGCTGGCGCAACTGGGCGCCTTTTCGCCGGGGATCATCGCCGGCCGGGGCTGGGTGTGCATTGCCCTGGTCATCTTTGCCCGTTGGGACCCGGTGCGGGCCATGGCGGGAGCGCTGCTCTTCGGTGGGGTCTTCGCCCTGCAGTTGCGCCTGCAGACGCAGGGTTTCAGCCTGCCCTACGAGATCCTGCTGGCCCTGCCCTATCTGATCACCATCCTGGCCCTGGCCTTGGCCGGCCGCCACGCGCCCTATCCCGGCGCCTATCTCAAACCCTATCGTCGCGAGTAAAACGTTCTCCAGGATAATCGTGAGGACGAAGACAAGACGTCCTACACGTCCATCGTCTATCGTCCATCGTCTATCGTCCGTTCCCCAGGAGAAATGCCCATGGATGAATTCATGCAGGCTGCCATCGAGGAGGCCCGGAAGGGCCTGGCCGAGGGCGGCATCCCCATCGGTTCGGTGCTCGTCATTGACGGCCGCATCGTCGGCCGCGGGCACAATCGCCGGGTGCAGAAAGGCAGCGCCATCCTACACGCCGAAATGGACTGCATCGAAAACGCCGGACGACTCAAGGCGTCCGACTACCGCCGCGCCGTGCTCTATTCGACCCTTTCGCCTTGCGACATGTGCAGCGGCACGGCGCTGCTCTACAAAATCCCCAAAATCGTCATCGGCGAAAACCGCACCTTCCGCGGGCCGGAGGAGTACCTGCGCAGCCGCGGGGTCGAGCTGGTCATCCTCGATGACCCGACCTGCATCCGGTTGATGGAGGAGTTCATCGCCGCCCACCCGGACCTGTGGAACGAGGACATCGGCGAATAACGGCTCAGGCCGATGTCCTCCGGAAGGCTCACGCCCTGGGACGAACGGACAGAATGCAAGAGGAACCACAGATGATACAGATTGGACAGATCACACAAATCACCCAAAAGTGAATCATCCATCACAATCTGTGTAATCCCTAAAATCTGTGAAATCTGTGGTTTCGTCATCCGTCTTTCGTCTTTCGTCTTCCCAATCGGTCGAGGGCGGAGGGGCCATCGCGAAGGCGAGTAAAAACAGGGCGACCAGGGCCAAAAACCATTGGGTGTTCAGCTGAGGGGCATAGCCGGCCGCGGCCAGCAACAGCACGGCGGCGCTCAGCCCCGGTCGGCGGCGCCAGTTGACCAGGGCCGTCACCCCGGCCAGCCACAGGGCCAGGGCATAGACCGGCCAGGGCAAGAACAGGGTCAGGCCGGTGGACCACACGGTCAGAACGGCCGTCATGGCCGGCGCGGCCAGAAAGGCGGCGCTAAAACCGACCGCTGGCGCCGCCGCAAACACCGCGTGGCGGTGCCGGGCGCCGCGACCGTAGGCCCACCACAACGCGCCGGCGCCGAGCACGACCAGGATTTCACCGCCGCGAAAGCCAACAAGGCTCCAGACCGGCGGTTCCGGTTGGCCCTGCCATGCGGCCAGGGTGGGGCCAATCTGATACAGCGCGGCGGCGATCAGGGCCGCCGCCGGGAACAGGACAGCCAATCGGGCCTGGCCGTCGGGCAGGCGTACCGCCCGCGCGGCCAGGGCCCCAACGACGAGCAGCCCCAACGCCTGGCCTACCAGCAACCAGGAACCCGGCGGTCGCATCATGAACAGACCATGCCAGAGGGCAAAACCGCCCAGCAGCACGGCCGTTATCCGCTCGCGCCGTTGCCACAGGACGAAGACCAGCCACAGCAGCGCCAGCCAGGCCAGCCAAGCCGTCAGCGTCGTCAGCGCCCGGCCCAACCGGTTCAGAGCGTGATAGACCGCCAACAACCCATCCGGCTTGGGCATGAAAATGAAGGCCCGCGTCAGGGTGCGGGTGATCAG
Source organism: Caldilineales bacterium (assembly GCA_026417535.1). Lineage (GTDB taxonomy): Bacteria > Chloroflexota > Anaerolineae > J102 > J102 > SSF26. The sequence goes on along the minus strand of JAOADB010000037.1, from coordinate 4,151 downwards.
CCAGTCGCCCACGGCCGCCAGGACCAGCAGGGGTAGCAGGCTCTCGGCGATGCGGCCCGGCGCGGTGCGCCGAGGGGCAATGGCGCCGCCGAAAGGAAGAGGCCATCGCAGGGGGAGCATGCTCACGTCCGATCCGGCAACAGGAGGGCGAACAATCCGCCGAGGAGGATGAGCAGGCCCAACACGCCCAGGATGATCCAGGCCCACAACGGCAGGCCCATCGGCGCGGGCGCAGAGGGAGCCTCCGGCGCCGCGGGGGCCGTTGGCGCGGCCGCCGCGCCGAATTGCAACGAGACCCACTGCGAGGTGGCCTTGGCGCCGTTGCGCTCACCGTTGGCGCCGTCCCAGGCGGCGAAGGCCACCGCGTACACCTGGTCGGGGGTCAGAACGATGTCGTCGCTTTCGTTCGAGCGCAGGCCGCGGCTGAAAATGACCCGCCACACGCCGTTCTGCCACACGCCGTACCCCTGGACGTTCTGGGCCGCGGCCGGTTGGCTGGTGAGGGTGCCGAAGCCGCCCGCCACCAGGTCCTCGACCGGCGAAGCATGGACAGGCATGGCTAACAGATTGCCCGCCGCCTCGGCGGTCAGATAGGTCGTGTCGGCGTAGGCGGCAGCGTAGAGGTTGTCATCGGCCTCGGCGAAGGGGTAATAATCCACGTAGATGTTGGGATGGGCGGCCTGCAACGTCCGACGGGCAACCAACGCGGCCTGCCAGTCGGCTTTCCAGTGCCAGATGTTGACGTTGCCGCCCTGCTGCCCCATGCATACGAACGGCTGCGCCGCGACCAGCGGGAATTGGACGGCCACGCTGTCGCGGAACTCGTCCACTCGCAGCGAGGCGTCGTTGCGGGTGTCGTCGTTCCATTCCAACAACAGGGCCAGGTCCTGGCCGTTGTGCAGGCCGCGCACCCGGATGGATTTGACCTTTGCCGTGGGCCAGAAGGGCTTGGCGATCATCTGCGCGCTGAGGGGTACGTCCACGGCGGTCGTCCGCTGCCAGAGAGGGTCGTCCACGGCGTTCACGGGCAGCGCGCCTTCGACGGCCGCCGCCGTGATGGTCAAGCCTTGCGAGCTGAGGGGAGCCGTTCGCAGGCCGACGGCGAGGGCCGCCAGAACGACCAGAAACACAATCGGAAGGGTATGACGGTTCATCGGCAAGGCTCCTGCGCGCGATCACGCCGCCTCTCGTCCGTAGCCGACCAGCTCGACGACCGGACAGGTGGCGCAGGTGAAATCGGGGTCAAAAGGTGTGTGGCGGGCCTGCTCACGACGGCGCGGGCTGAGCGAAACACCCAGGAGAGCGGCCTCGGCGTGGACCCAGGCGGTGGTGTAACGGGCCAGGGGTGGGTATGGCTCTGCGGTCGTGTTCAGGGCTAGGCTGGCGGCGAACAGGTCAACCCACGCGCCCAGATGGTCGGCCAGGAAGCGGGCCTGGGCCTCACGGCAGATGGCCGCCGCGTCCGTCAGGCCGGTAGCCAGGGCGTGGGCCTCTTTCAACGTCAGCAGGTGCATGAACTCCAGCTCGGCGGCCAGGTGATCGGGCCGCTCGCGCACCGCTCCGCCGACCGTAAAGCCGAAGGCGCGGTAGAAGCCGGCGATGTCGGCCAGCTCCTGGGCCTGGCGATACTCGTGGGGCAGGTCGTACTCGGTTTCGTAGGGGAGGGAGCCGGCCACGCCGAAACAGCGCCGGTAGGCGGCCTGGAGGGAAGGCAGCGGCAGCGGCGACACAGCCGGCCAAGCCGGCGCATGGGGCAGCCGGGCCGCAACGGCCGCGGCCAGCGGCAGGTCTTCGCTCCAGTTTTCGGTCGGGTAGAGGTACACCGACGTCAGGAAGCCGTACACCTGCGAGCGCGACACGGCCTGCTCGATGGCCGTCGTCGTCGTAACCTCGTAAGGCGCGGGGGTAGGGTTCATGGTCGTCCTCTTCAGATCGAATTGGGCCGTTCCGGCGGCCGTTCGTGCAGCGGCTCGACCACGCTCAGCCGCACGGCCTCGCGGCCTTTGGCGTCGAAGCCGATCACCGTGTCGTTGTACATCTGCCAGGTCTTGCCGTTGACCGCGACCTCGCGCACCAACGGCCCTTCCTCGATCTCGAAACGGAAGATCATCTTCTGCGTCGTGCGGAAGAGCTGCAGGACGGCGAGCAGCTCGCGCGAGGGCGCGGTGTAGCGCTCGACGGCCTGATCCACGCCGGGGCCGAACATCTGACGCAGATAGGGCCGCGGCGCCCACCGGGGCGGGATGTAGTAGATGTTGGGTTCAGTGCCGAACTGCGGGTAGAGCGGCAGCGCCACCTGGGCGATGTGCACCAGGTAGTAAAGGGGATGCTGGGGCGCCTCCACCCAGGAGCCGTCCTCGGCGATCTCCACCAGGCCGTTCAGGCGGATCTTGCCCGGACAGACGGCCATGCAGCGCGCCTCCATGGGCACGCCATCGGTCAGGGGGTCGGCTCCCTCGACGCGCGGGTAGCAGGCCACGCACTTCTCGCTCACCTGGGTGACCCCGCGGTACATCGTCTTTTTGTACGGACAGGCCTCCACGCACTTACGGTAGCCACGGCAACGCTCCTGGTCGATGAGCACGATGCCATCCTCCTCCCGCTTGTAGATGGCCTTGCGTGGACAGGCGGCCAGGCAGGCCGGATAGGTGCAGTGGTTGCACACCCGCATCAGGTAGAAGAACCAGGCCTGGTGTTCGGGCAGGGCGGCGCCGTCGGGGCTGAGGCCGAACGGCCCGCCGGGGTAGGCGGTGGAGGTGTCCTCGTAGAAGTTGGGATACCGCCATTCGGCGTCCGTGGGCAAGTAGCCCAGCACCACCTCATTGGGGTCGGCAGCCTCGGTCAAGGTCAGGCCGTTGTAGACGCCGTAGGGCGCCCGTTCGCCGGTCTGGCCGCGGTCCCAGCGGGGCTGCACGCCGGCGGCCTGATGCGCCTCGTCCAGGAGCTGCAACGCCTTCACGTCCCAATGCTGCGGATAGCTGCCGTAGGGCTTGGTCTCGACGTTGTTCCACCACATAGTCTCCTGCCCCCGCGAGAACGTCCACGTGGCCTTGCACGCGCCGGTACAGGTCTGGCAGCCGATGCAGCGGTTGATGTTGAAGACGGCCGCAAACTGCCGGCGGGGATGGGCTTCCGGATAGGGGTAGGCCATCGTGCGGCCGATCTGCCAGTTGTAGACGTCGGGCATGGATGCCTCCTTATGGTTGACTTGGAAGCCGGAGCGTGGTGTAGTGCTATCCGTAAAGTCGTTCTTGATCTCGCTCGGCGAAAAACATAGTAACCCTCACGATGTCGTCGAAGGGTCGGATTACCATTCCGGCTCCGCTGCGCCAAAAGTACGAACTGCGTGCGGGCGGCTGCGTCTCGTTGGGGGATTATGCCACGGTTCTACGCTCCGTCCTGCGTCAGGCGCAGATGACGGTGGGGGAGCTGCTCGACCTTCTGGAATAACCCACCGCGCCTCCATCCGACGGATCAGCTCCCGGACGTAGGCCTCGCCCTTCTGGCGGTAGATGCGGTGGGTGGCCATGAACATGGGGTGGACGAAGAGGGTCATCAGCCGGGGCTCGTCCCAGCCCAGCCGCACGTACTCCTCGACCAGAACCTCGGCCATGGCCTCCAGGGTGCCCGGCTCGCCGGGCAGCACCATGCCGATCAGCTCCATGGGGTCGTCGTCATCGAACGCGTCCTTGGGCATCGCTCACTCCTGGGGGGAAACCTGGGGCAGGTTCCAGCGGGGCATGACCTCGCTGCGGCGGTGGATCAGAAAGGGCAGGCACTCGGGACAAATCCAGAATGGGACGCCGGCCAGTCGCCACTGCACCAGGGGAATCACGGCCTCGCTGCGGCCGCAGTTGATACAGGTCAGAGAAGCGATTGTGTCGTTCATCCGCTTACCTCGATCGTCTCGCCCGCCAGATAGCGGAGCATGAACTCGTTCTCATGCGCCGGGGTGTAGCCGGTCTTGGCCGGCTCCCACGGCCCCTTGCCGTCCAAACCTCCATCCTCGGCTTTGACGATGCGCACCAGCGTCTCCTTGGGCACGGTGTTGAGCGCATGGTTGTCGGCCTCGCCGCCGAAGATGAACTGCATGCCCGTCTTCTGCTTGTGGAAGAGGGTGTCGGTCTGGTGCCTGTCTCTTATACACATCT
>JAOADB010000362.1 GCA_026417535.1 Caldilineales bacterium | reverse complement strand
TTCGCAGGGAGCATCGCTTCGAGGGCGGCGAGAGCCACATCGTGCTGCACATCGCCGAGCCCGCGGGCTGAGCCCGCCGAAGCCTGCGGACCCTCTTTTTTGACACGGCCAGCGCGCACGGTTAGAATGGCTGTGTTGCAGCCTGGGTCGTCAGCGGCCCAGGCTCCTGTTTGCCAGACCCCAACGAAGAAAGGCTTCGTTTTTCGTCGTCATGACCTATCCCTCTCTGCTCATCCCCCCCTACGGGGGCAAGCTGGTGGATCTGCTGGTGCCCGCTGAGGCGCGCGAGGACCTAAAGGCCCACGCCAGCGCCCTTCCCTCCCTGCAGGTGTCCGACCGTGTGGTGTGCGACCTGGAGCTGCTGGCCGTGGGCGGCTTCTCCCCCCTCGACCGCTTTATGGGGCAGGCCGACTACCAGCGAGTGCTGGACGAGATGCGCCTGACCAGCGGCCACATCTTTCCCATCCCTGTCACCCTGCCGGTGGACCCCTCGCCGGCCATTCGCCTGGACGCCGACATCGCGCTGCGCAACGCCAAGAACGAGCTGTTGGCGGTGATGACCATCGAGGAGATCTACCCCTGGGACCTCGCCGAGGTCGCCCAGAAGGTCTTCGGCACCCAGGACCTGCGCCATCCCCTGGTGGCCGAGATGCACCGCTGGGGCAAGCTGAACATCTCCGGCCGGCTGCAGGTGCTGCAGGTCCCGCGCCACTACGACTTCCGCGAGCTGCGCCTCACCCCGGCCCAGACCCGCGCCCGCCTGGCCCAGATGGGGCGGCGGAACGTCGTTGCCTTTCAAACGCGCAACCCCCTGCATCGGGTGCACGAGGAGCTCACCAAGCGCGCCACCGAGGAGGTGGACGGCGTCCTGCTGCTCCACCCTGTCGTTGGCATGACCAAGCCGGGCGATGTGGACCACTACACCCGCGTGCGCACCTACATGGCCCTGGCCAACAACCACTACGACCCCGACCGCATTTTGCTCTCGTTGTTGCCACTGGCCATGCGCATGGCCGGCCCGCGCGAAGCCGTGTGGCATGCCATCATCCGCCGCAACTACGGCGCCAACCATCTCATCGTCGGCCGTGATCACGCCGGCCCCGGCAACGACTCGACCGGCAAGCCTTTCTACGGCCCCTACGATGCCCAAGAGCTGGTCAGCCGCTACAGCGATGAGATCGGGGTCAAGATGATTCCCTTCCGCAGTCTGGTCTATCTGCCCGAGGAAGACCGTTACGAGGAAGAGGACAAGGTGGACGGCCAGAAACGCACGGCTTCCATCTCCGGTACCCAGGTGCGCGACCAGTATCTGGCGGCCGGCCGCCAGCTGCCGGAATGGTTCACCCGGCCCGAAGTGGCCCGCATCCTGGCCGAAGCCTATCCGCCCACCTATCGGCAGGGCTTCTGCGTCTGGTTCACCGGCCTCAGCGGCTCCGGCAAATCGGCCACGGCCGAAATCCTGACCGTGCTTCTGTTGGAGCACGGCCGTCAGGTCACCCTGCTTGACGGCAACGTCGTCCGCACCCACCTTTCGGAAGGGTTGGGCTACGACAAGCACGACCGCGATAGCAACGTCCGGCGCATGGGCTTCGTCGCCTCCGAGATCGTCCGTCACGGAGGCGCCGTCATCTGTGCGGCGGTGAGTCCGTATCGGGCCACCCGCAACGACGTGCGCGCTATGGTCGGCAGCAACCGTTACATCGAGGTCTTTGTGGATACTCCCCTCGAAGTCTGCGAACAGCGGGATACCCAGGGTCTCTATGCCCGCGCCCGTCGGGGCGAGATCAAGGGCTTCACCGGCATTGACGACCCCTACGAGCCGCCCCAACACCCCGAAATCCATCTCGACGGCCTGCGTTCGCCCGAAGAAAACGCCCGCATCGTCCTCAATTACCTGCTCGAACGCGGCCTGGTGCAGCCCTTGCCCCAGCAGGTCGGCGCCAACGGGGCGGTTGGGAGCTGGTAACTGGGTACTGGGTACTGGGTACTGGTAACTTTGTAGGACGAAGGACGAAGGACGAACGACGAACGACGAAAACCCTCCGTCCTCCGTCCTCGGTCATTCGTCCTGCTTTCGGCCTCCACCCGCAATGGCGTCCAACCCCCGCCCGGCGCCAACCTCTCCGTCCTCCGTCTTTCGTCATTCGTCCTGTGTTCGGCCGAACGCCGCCCGGCGTCAACCCCTCCGTCCTCCGTCCTCGGTCATTCGTCCTGCTTTCGGCCTCCACCCGCAATGGCGTCCAACCCCCGCCCGGCGC
>JAOADB010000361.1 GCA_026417535.1 Caldilineales bacterium | reverse complement strand
GGGGAAGATGGGCGTGCTGGCGGATGGCGGCCGGCTCGAGCTGCGCTTCGGCGGGGTCTCATTGCGCCTGATGCCGCCGCCGGATGCACCTCCAGCCGTGCTGCATATCGCCGTGGACGACACCGCACCCATGCCCCGCCGCTACGAGGCCGGTCGCCCCCTGCGGATCGTCGCCGACGGCCCCGGCCCCCATCGGGTCGTCATCACGGCCGAGGGGGAAGCCTGGATTGACCATTGGGTGGTCCGTGCGGGCGAACGTTCCCGTTGGTTTTGGCCGTTGCTGGGTGGCTTCACCGTGTTGCTCGTCCTGTACGGTCTCGTGGTGTATCGCAGTGTGAGGATGAGGAGAGGTCGAGAGAAAACGTAAGGAGGCGGGGGAGTGGGGCCGGGCGAAAGACCTGCTTACACGGCTTGGATTACCTGACAACCCAAGCCTCGGCGCGTAGACGGCGTGGAGGAACCAGAAGCGAACGGATCGCAATGGCAGCGCCGGGAATCGGGCGAGCAAAGCGCCGTAACACCCAGCTCGTGCCGTTCCACACGCTGACCGCCGGTACCTGGGCGTGGTGCGGACACCCCTCAACGGTAATGGACAAGAGGCGGTGGCTCTCCGGCTCGGCGACGCCATCCCGATCGGACTGCTGGGCCACGCGCAGGGCGGGAAACGGGCCGGGGACGTCTGGCGCGCCGTCTCGGACGTATGCGATGACCATCAGCTCGGCGTCTTCGGGCAAGGCCGCCGGCAATGTGGCGGTCAATCCGTTATGGGCGGGCTGCCAGGCCAGGTTGAGCAGCTCGATGTGACGCGGCAGACGGATGCTGGCATCCGGCGGCATGATCCACTCACGGTCGGCATAGGCGCCCAAGCCGATCAAGGCAGCCTGTTCAGGGCCCAAATGGAGCAGCAACTCGTCCGGCTGAGTCTGCAAGGCAGGACGTTCCCCTTCGTAGAACAACACTTCAGCGCGGGCCAGGTTGATGATGGGCACGCGCACAGTGCAGGATTCGAGATGCGGGTTCACGATCCAGGCCAACCCACGCCGTCCGCCCCCGGTCAGCCAGCCATGCCAAGGCCCGCGGCCCGGTTCAGGACCAAGCGCCGCGCACTCCAACCCGCGGCTCCAGGCATCGAAAAACAGGCGCCGAGCCGCCGCCATACCGGCCAAGTCGGCATCGGTTGGCAGTGAGGGGTCGCCATAGAACAGGTCGCGACGGCCGCCACGCGCCAATTGCGCCATGTGGCTGCGACGCAAACCCTCACGCCCACGCCTTAGACAGGTGTTGGTCAGGCCACACATGACGCCGTGGTCCTCGATACGGTGCAGCGGAAAACCGCAGGCCATGAGCGCCCGGACCTGAATGTCCTGGTAGAGATCGGCGCTGCGGCAGAGGGCCGTGGCGGGCAAATCGGTGAGTTGAGGATCGCCGCTGAAAAAGCCATCAATGACCTCAAGCATGGCGGGATCAGCAGCCAGCGGCGGCACGCCGGGTCCGAGTCGGCCAGCAGGATCATGGCGAGCAAAGCCGCAGTGCGCAATGGTGATAACCTGGGGTACCGCACGCTTGAGGCGGGCAACGAGCTCTACGAAGCGCTCTACGGCCAAGGCATAACGCACCTCAAAAGGGCGTGGGTCGCCGGCGACACCGGCAGCGAAATCGGCGAAGTCGAACTTGAAGAAACGCACGCCCCAAACCTCGGCAGCGTGCATGACCGCGTCGCTCAGTTCGTCGTAGAAGGGGCCATCGAGCAAGGAAAAATGCCAGCGCGCGCTGGAGCGGCTCGATTCCCAGCGCGGCACCCGCATGTGACCACCGTTGACCGCGTACCACAGCCCGGGCAACATGCCGGCCTCGGCGATACGGCGCAAGACGCGGCCGGGGCCCTCCGGCCAGCGCTGGCGGTCGAAGTACCGATAGCCCAGCTCGGGGTCGGCCCAGCCATAGTCAATGTTGAAGTACTGCGGGGTCATGCCGAACGCACGCCAGCGTTCTAACGCGTCGAGGGCGCGCAGCACCAGGGCCTCATCGAGAACGACGTTGTCGCCGAGTTCATCGTGCATGCCCCAAGTGGAATAGGCCGTGAAAACGGGACGTGTCATCGCCTAAGAGCTCCTGATAAGGTGAGTCGTTCGTGATCGAATAGGCTGGATTCAGAGATGTCCTCTTAATGTCCGCCAGAGGACCCAAAAGGCGTTCCTCCGAGGAGACATCCGTGATAGAGTTATTGTAGAGAGCACGGTTGCAGAATTCATTCCGCACACTTGACTCTCGGCCGTTGATAAG
>JAOADB010000360.1 GCA_026417535.1 Caldilineales bacterium | reverse complement strand
TCCTCGACTTGCCCCACAGCGACCTGCGCCGCGCCCGCGCCGCTGCTCTCAGCATCATCCCCACCACCACCGGCGCCGCCAAGGCTGTGGCCCTGGTTATTCCCGAGCTGAAGGGCAAGTTCGACGGCTACGCCCTGCGTGTGCCCACCTCGACCGTTTCGGTCGTGGACTTCACCGCCCAGATCGAAATCCCCTGCACCACCGAGGAGCTGCGCGATGCCTTCCGCGAGGCCGCGGCCGGCCCTCTCAAGGGCATCCTCGCCGCCGTGGAAGAGCCGCTGGTGAGCATTGACTTCAAAGGCGATCCCCACAGCTCGTCGGTGGACCTGGCCTTTACGTCCGTACTGGGCAAGGACAAGAGCGATTTCATCAAGGTCGTCAGCTGGTACGACAACGAATGGGGCTACAGCGTGCGCACGGCCGACCTGGCCTACTACATGGCCTCGAAAGGTCTGTGAGTGGCTCGTCATGCCCCTGACATGCACCGAGGCAGGCCCGAACGTCCGACGTTTCGGGCCTGCCAGGAGGTTCGACCATGAACAAAAAAACGATTCGCGATTTCGACCCTGCCGGCAAGCGGGTGCTCGTGCGCGTGGATTTCAACGTCCCCCAGGACGACAACCTGACCATTACCGACGATGTGCGCATTCGCGCCGCCTTGCCCACCCTCGAGTATCTGCTCGAGCGGGGCGCGTCCCTCATCGTCATGTCCCACTTGGGCCGGCCGAAGGGCGAAGGGGACCGTCGCTACAGCATGGCCCCGGTAGCCGGCCGTCTGCAAACGCTCTTGCCCTGGCACCGGGTCCATCTGGCCAATCAGGTCATCGGGCCGCAGGTGCAGGCCCTGGTCGAGCATCTGTTGCCGGGCGATATCGTGCTGTTGGAGAACCTGCGTTTCGCTGAGGGCGAGAAGAAAGGCGACCCGGCCTTTGCCGCCGCTATCGCCGCCCTGGGCGATGCCTACGTCAACGACGCCTTCGGCACCAGCCATCGCGCCGACGGCTCGATGTATGCCGTGCCCCAGGCCATGCGCGCCAAGGGCGGCCCGGTCGTGGCCGGTTTCCTGGTCGAAAAGGAGATCGCCTATCTGGGCCAGGCCGTGACGAACCCGCGGCGTCCCTTTGTGGCCATTCTCGGCGGCGCCAAAGTCTCGGACAAAATCGGAGTGATCACGAACCTGCTCGATAGGGTGGATGCCCTGCTCATCGGCGGCGGCATGGCGAATACCTTCCTGGCGGCCCAGGGCAAGGCCATGGGCAAGTCCCTGGTCGAGACGGCGGCCCTCGATACGGCCCGTGAGCTGCTGGCGCGAGCCGGCGACCGACTCCATCTGCCGGTGGACGTGGTGGCGGCAACGGCTTTTGCCGCCGACGCCGAGGCCGAGATCGTGTCGGTGGATGCCGTGCCGCCGGAGAGCATGGTGCTCGATATCGGCCCGGCCACGGTGGCGGCCTTCCAGAAGGTGCTGGAAGGCAGTCACACCGTCGTCTGGAATGGGCCTTTGGGGGTGTTCGAGTTCCCGCGCTTTGCCGCCGGGACGTTCGCCATCGCTCACACCCTGGCCGGCCTGAGCGACGCCATCACCGTCATCGGCGGCGGCGATTCGGCCGCGGCCATCAACCAGGCCGGTCTGGCCGACAAGGTCACCCATGTCTCCACGGGCGGCGGCGCTTCGCTGGAGTTCCTGGAGGGCAAAGAATTGCCCGGCATCGCCGTCCTCGACGACGCTTAGCCCGGTCATCCCCTTCCGGGTGGATTTCCCACACTTGCCGCCGGCCAACCCGCCAGACAGAGGACGAACGAACGGATTTTGGTGTTTTCCCTTCTTCGTCTTCGGTCGTCTCCCATGCACCCTATGAGCCTGCTTGAACGTTTGCGCCGTCTGTTGGCGCCGACCCCAGCAGCCGATGCCCGGAGCTTCCGGCTAGAGGTGCGTTGCCGGGCTTGCGGCGAGGTCATCCCCGTGCGCATTGACCTGGCCAACGACCTCAGTCTGGATTACGAGACCGGTCACTGGCAGGTGCACAAGGTGGTGGTCGGCAGCGGCCGCACCCGATGTTTCCGACGGATCGAGGTAGATCTGGTCTTCGATGCCCGGCGGCAGTTGCTCGATAGCCACGTCGTCGGCGGCGAGCTCATCATCCCATCCTGACAACAGGCCCAGGCCCCGACCCGACCGGCGGGTGCCTGGGCCCTTTTTGTGCCAACGAGAAAAGCCATGCGCAAACCCATTCTTGCCGGAAACTGGAAAATGCACAAGACCATTCCCGAAGCCCTGGAACTGGCCCAGGGGGTGGCGGCCGGTGTGCGCGACATCGCCGGAG
>JAOADB010000359.1 GCA_026417535.1 Caldilineales bacterium | reverse complement strand
GTGCAGGTGCTCGTCACCCGCGCCCTTGCCGGGCGCGGCCTGCCCTTCGATCCCGAGGTCAATCGGCCCTATCCCCTTTCCTTCCCGGTTTTCGGCATGGTCCACGGCGAGGGGCAGAACGCCTTCCTGGCCGTCATCGAAAAGGGCGCGGCCTACGGCGAGCTGGTGGTGCATCCGGCGGGCATCCTCACCAATTTCAACTTCCTCCATAACGCCTTCATCTACAACGAGAGCTATTTCCAGGCGACGAACCGGGCCGGCGCCGGGGTGACGATCGTGCAAAGCCGGCCGAATGTCTTCGATGTCGTGGTGCACTACCGTTTTCTGACCGGTCCCGACGCCGATTACGTGGGCATGGCCCGCAGCTATCGGCAGTATCTGCTCGAGAAGGGCCTGCTGCGCCGCGTCATTGCAGACGACCCCGACATCGGCATTCGCCTGGAGTTCCTGGGCGGCGACAAGGAGAAGGTACTGCTCTGGCATCGCTTTATCCCCATGACCACCGTGAGCCAGATGGCTGCCATCCTGGCCGATCTGGGGGTGAGCAACCCGGAGGTCATCTACTACGGCTGGCAACCGTTGGGTGCTTCGAGCATGCCGCCGACAAAACTGGCGCTGGAGGAGGCGCTGGGTGACCTGGACGAACTGCGTGCGCTCGTCGAGGCCGTCGAGGCCGCGGGTGGGCATTTCGCCCTCTATCTCAACCCGCAGGCGGCGCTGCGGGACGAAGGGGGCTATTCCCCGCGCAACGACCTGGCCCTAGCCATCACCAACCGCGACTTGCGCAGCTTCAACCGCAATCAGCCCTATTTCCTGTTCAGCCTGACCGCGCTGGAACGGCGGTTTCGGCCCCTGGCCGCAGACGTGGCCGACCGGCTGGGCGCCGGGCTGGCGCTGGACGGCATCGGCTGGACGCTGTACGGCGATTTCCGCAAGAGCCGCCCCCTCAACCGCGAGGAGACGGTGGCGGCCTATCAGGCCCTGCTGGCCGCCTCGCCCGCGGCGCTGGGTTTCTATCGGCCGAATGACTATCTGTGGGGCCTGGCGCGTGCCTATTACGACATGCCCCTGGGCGACAGTGGCTACATCTACACCACCGAGACCGTGCCGTTCCTGCCCATCGTCTTGGTCGGCTATCTGCCCTGCTACGGCCCGGCCCTCAATTTCTCCCCCGATTTGAGTCGCGACATCCTGCGGCAAATCGATTTTGGCCTCTATCCCTCCTATTTCCTCACCCACGAGGTCACGGCCCGGATGCTCAACACCCGCTCGAACTGGATTTACACCTCGTCCTACGCCCAATGGGGCGAGTCGGTGCGACAGACCTACGCCCGGATGAACGCGCTGTTGGGGCCGGTGCGGGGACAGCCCATCGTCGCCCGGCAGCGCCTGGCCGAAGGCGTCTTCGCCACCACCTACGCCAACGGCCGACAGATCGTCGTCAACTACACCGATCGCCCCTTTGCCCACGACGGCCTCGTTGTGCCCCCGCGTGAGGCCCTGTTGAAGGAGGCGACGCCATGACGACCATCCGCACCCCGCGGCGTTCGCTGCTCACCCTGCGCACCCGTGAGGCTCTGAACGGCTACGGCTTTGTCCTGCTCTGGCTGGTGGGTTTCGCCCTGTTCACCTTTTTGCCCCTGGTCGAGACCTTTCGCTACAGCCTGCACCAGGTAACGGTCGGCGCCGAGGGCATCAGCCTGGAGTTCGTGCGCTGGGCCAATTACACCCGCGCGCTCTTCACCGACCCCAATTTTGTCGAGCTGATCATCGGCTACACGATCGAAACCCTCGTTTCCGTGCCGATCGTGCTCATTTTTGCCATGATCATCGCCCTTTTCCTCAATCTCGATTTCAAATTGAAGGGCCTGTTTCGCACGATTTTCTTTCTGCCGGTGGTGATTACGAGCGGACCGGTGATCAAAGAGCTCGTGGCCCAAGGCGCGGCCTCGGCGCCGGGGATCGCCGATGTCCCGGCCGTGGTCGAGTTCCTGGCCCAATTGCCGCGGGCGGTGCGCAATCCGGTGGAGTATCTGCTCACGTCGTTCATCCTCATCCTCTGGTTTTCAGGTGTGCAGATTCTGATCTACCTGGCCGGGCTACAACGGATTGACAAAAGCCTGTACGAAGCGGCGGCCATTGACGGCGCTTCGAGCTGGGAGATGTTCTGGAAGATCACTCTGCCGTCGTTGTCCACCGTCACGATCGTCAACGCCGTGTACACCATCATCACCCTCTCCCATTTCTCCGAGAACAAGGTCGTCCGCTATGTGTACGACCGCACCTACGACGTGCACGGCGGCATCGGCTATGCCAGCGCCATGGCCTTTCTCTACTTTGGGGTGATGCTCGTGTTGTTGGCCCTGGTGTTCGGGTTGCTGACCCGCCGGGCCACGAGGAGGTGATGCCATGACCGCGTTACGTCTGCCCG
>JAOADB010000358.1 GCA_026417535.1 Caldilineales bacterium | reverse complement strand
GCCACACGGCCAAGGCCGGGGAGAGGGTATGGCTGATATCGAACAGGGTCATGGCGTGATTTCGCTCAGCGCAACCGGACGGCCCTCGGCGGCAGAGCGGTAGAGCGCCAGCGCCGTTTGCACGTGCGCTCGCGAGGCTTCCAGCGAGACATGGGGCGGTTTGCCGTCGAGGATGGCGGCGTGCATGTCTTCGACTTCGGGCAGATACCAGTTCTCCGCCGGGAAGGTCAGGATTTCCGGGTCGCCCTCGGCCGGGAACCAGACCATTTCGATGGGAACGTCGTCGTAGCCGGGGATGAAGGGCCGGTTGAAGAGAATCCGACCCTCGGTGCCGACGATTTCGGCCATGGTGTAGAAAGGCACCCGGAACGAGCAGCCGATCTGAGAGACGGCGCCGGACGCGTAGACCATCTGGCCGGCGAAGGTTTCGTCCACGCCGGTGTCGCCGATTTGGGCCTGGCCCCAGACCCGCTCCGGCGTAGCGCCGAGCATGAACTGGCTGAAACTGATGGGGTAAACGCCGATGTCCCACAAACTGCCGCCGCCTTTGTCCGGCGCCAGGCGGATGTTGTGGCTGCGGTCGCCAATGCGGAAGCTGAAATAGCCGCGCACCAGGCTGATTTCGCCCAGACGGCCGGCCTGCACCCAGGCCCGGGCCTGTTTCGTCTGGGGCAGATGGAGGTACATGAACGCCTCGGCCAGAACGCGACCGCTGGCGCGGGCGGCCGCGATCATCCGGTCCACCTCGGCCAGGCTGAGGGCAAAGGGCTTTTCACACAGCACATGCTTGCCGGCTTCCAGAGCGCGCACGCTCCATTCGCAATGGAGGTGGTTGGGCAGGCTGATATAGACGGCATCCACGGCATCGCTGGCGAGCATAGCCTCGTAGCTGCCGAAATGGAGCGGGATGTCCCACTCGCGGGCGTAGGCGGCGGCTGCCTTGGGGTCACGGCTGGCCACGGCAACGAGTTTGCCCCGCGCCGAGGCGCGGATGGCGGGAATGAGACGACGGTTGATACGGGCCGTAGAGAGCAAGCCCCAACGGATGGTGGTCATGGGTGGTGATCGGACGATGGAGGAGGGATGATGGAGGGACGATGGAGGAAGGACGGATCACGAAGGACGAACAACGGAGGACGAACAGGTTTCGTCCTCCGTCATTCGTCCTTCGTCCTGGCTTTAGGCCGCTTTCAAGGTAACAAACACAATTCCTCGAGTTTCCTCAAGCTCCTCGAGTTCGCGCAAGTGTACCACGGAGCCACCGCGGAGGCCATTCTTGCCGCTGCCGCCGATCCTGCGCTATCCTCCCCTGCAGCCTCCGTCCATCGTCGTTCGTTCTCCACCCCGGCCATCGGCCTCCATCGGGACGAAGGACGAACGACCGAAGACGAAACGCCCTCCGTCCTCCGTCATTCGTTCTTCGTTTATCATCTATCGTCCAGTCACCAGTCACCAGTAACCCGTCATGCTCCCTCCGCCCCTCATGACCTCCGATCCGGACTCCTTTGCCCGGAGCACCATCGTTCAGCGTAAGCCGCAGATCATCCGCCAGGTTCTGGCCGATAACCCCTACCCGCCCCCCATCGTGGCCGCGTTGCACGCCTTTGCTGCCGAGATTGCCGGCGAACCGATCCGGCCCTTGCAGGAGGAAGCCGACGATACGGCCGATTGGAACCGGGAATGGGCCCGCTACGAGGGCCGCACCTGGCTGGAATTGCCCTGGTACTTCGCCGAAACCTTCTTCTACCGCCGACTGCTGGAGGCCGTCCGCTATCTGCAACCGGGGCCGTGGGCCAGCCGCGACCCGTTTGCGCCGCAAAAGCGCCGCCAGGAACAGGAAGCGCTGACACAGCTGGCCGCCATTTGGCCGCCCCTGGCCGAGCTGATGGCCGCCGAGCCCGACCTGGCCTTCGAAGCGCTTTTGCACTCGGCCTTGTGGGGCAACCGCGCCGACCTGAGCAACCTCACCCTGCCGGTGACGGCCCGGGTGGGCTTGGCCGTGCAGGAGGAACGCCGCCATCTGCTCGTGGACCACACCCAACGGCTGCTGGCGCGGCTCCGACAGGGTCTGCCGCGGCTCGATGTCATCTGTGACAACGTCGGCCTCGATGTTCTGGGCGACCTGGCCCTGGCCGATTTCGTCCTCGGCCGGGATTGGACGGGTCGAGTCGTCATGCACCTGAAAGACCGGCCGTTTTTCGTCTCCGATGCCATGATAGCCGATGTCGAACAGGCCATCGCCGACTTGCAAAGGGCGCCCTCGCCCGACCTGGCCGCGTTGGGTGAACGCCTGGCCGGATACCGAGAGGCTGGCCGGCTGCACTTGACCACCCACCCCTTCTGGTCGAGCTTCCGCACCTTCGCCAACCTGCCCGACGACCTGCGCTGCGAGCTGGAAACCGCCGACCTGCGGTTGTTCAAGGGCGATGTCAACTACCGGCGG
>JAOADB010000357.1 GCA_026417535.1 Caldilineales bacterium | reverse complement strand
TACCGCGAGCTGGGCTTGTTGGGCCACCCGCTGGCCCTCATTCTGCCGGCCCTTTTGGGACAGGGCTATCGCAGCGCCATCTTCATCCTCATTTTCTACCAGAGTTTTCTCTCGTTGCCGACCGTGCTCGAAGAGGCCGCGCGCTTGGACGGCGCCTCCGAACGGCGTATCTTCTTCACGATTGCCATGCCCGCGGCCATCCCAGCCTATATCGTCTCGTTCATCTTCTCAACGGTGTGGTACTGGAACGAGACCTTCCTCACCTCCATTTTCCTCGAAGGCGGGGTGACCACCCTGCCCATGCAGCTGTCGCGCTTTGTTCAGGCCTACGAGCGGTTGTACCCGCCAGGCACGGTCAACATTTTCGACCGCCTGAACGAGGCCGTGAAGATGAGCGGGACGTTTTTGAACATCCTGCCGTTGCTGGTGCTCTATTTCCTGTTGCAGCGGTGGTTCGTTGAATCGGTCGAAAGGACGGGAATTGCCGGTGAATAAGTTCTGGCCTATCCTTCTTCTGTTCGTTATCCTCCTGGCCGGCTGCGCGGCTGCCCCCACGGCGCCTACGGCCGTTATCGCGACGCCGACCGTGGCGCCGACGCCCGTAGTCGTCGCCACGCCCACGGCCGCAGCCACGCCGACCCTTACCCCGACCCGCGCGGCGCCTGCAACGCCCACCCCCACCGCTACCATGCCGCCGCCGACTCCGACCGTTACGGTCGCACCGGAGGAGGTCATCGCCTTCGAGATGCGGGGCGCATTCGACTTCTTCTGGGAGCAGGCCAACACCGATCCGAACAGTCTCGGCTACGGTCTCGTGCGCGACCGTTACCCCGGTTCGCCGGGGATTGCCAGCATTGCCGCCGTGGGTTTCGCCCTCACGGCCTACCCCATCGGTGTGGAGAAGGGCTACATCACCCGCGAGCAGGCGGCCGAGCGGGTAGAGGGCACCCTCGATACGCTGCTGCGTCTGGATCGGGAGCACGGCTTTTTCTACCACTTCCTGGACATGGAGACTGGCCGCCGCGCCTGGAACAGCGAGGTATCGAGCATTGACACGGCCATCCTCCTGATGGGGGTGCTGACCGCAGGCGAGTACTTCGGTGGCGAGATCCAGGCCAAGGCCGAGCAGATTTACGCCGATGTGGAGTGGCCCTGGTTCCTGGACACGTCCCGGCAGATGTTCTACATGGCCTATCGGCCAGAAAAGGGTTTCGAGGGCCACTGGGACTTCTACACCGAGCAGCTCATGCTTTACGTCCTGGCCGCCGGGTCGCCCACCCATCCCACCGACGAGCAGCCCTACTACCGCTTCACGCGGCACGTGGCCCGTTACGGCAACGGCGAGCCGTTCATCCATTCCTGGTTCGGTTCGCTCTTCACCTATCAGTTCAGCCATGCCTGGCTCGATTTCCGCGGCACGACCGACCGGGAAGGGGTGGACTGGTTCACGAACTCGGTGCGGGCGGCGCAGGCCCATTACGACTACGCCGTGACCATGCAGCCCAAGTTCAAGACCCTGGGGCCGCTGGCCTGGGGTCTCAGCGCCTGCGACGGTCCCAATGGCTACGAAGGCGCTTACGGCGCGCCGCCTTCTGGCTACGACAACAAGGCCCACAAGGTGGATGACACCGTCCCGCCCTACGCGGCCATCGCCTCGATGCCGTTTTTGCCGGTCCAGGCCACCCAGGCCATGCTCAACTACTACAGCATTCCCCAGCTCAAAGGCCGTTACGGCTTCCAGGACGCCTACAACCTGAGCCGGAACTGGTACGCCACCGATGTCATCGGCATTGACAAGGGCATTGCCCTGCTCATGCTGGCCAACGCCGAAAACGACCTTGTGTACCGGATCGCCATGAATAACGCCCACCTCCGCCGGGGGCTGGAGCGTTTGCAGATCGGCGATTAGGCCGAAAAATCGTCGTCTTCCGTCCTTTGGCTTCCGTTACCGCCATCGGCTGGTGTGCAGGACGAAGGACGAACAATCGTCGTCTTCCGTCTTTCGTCTTCCGTCTCTCCATCCATCGTCTATCGTCCCCCATGACCACCCTTCGCGAGGGCGCCAGACAAGCCGGTGTGAGCGTGACAACGGCTTCCTACGTGCTCAACAACACGGGCAATATCAGCGAAGCCACCCGTCGTCGCGTCTGGCAGGCGGCCGAAGAGCTCAACTACCATCCCAACGCCCACGCCCGCCATCTCAAGAAACGCAAAACGCGCACCTTGGGCGTGTTCATCACCCGCTTCGGCGGCGCCTTTTACGAGGAAATCCTGGAAGGCATCCATAGCGTGGTGCTGGAAACGGATTACGAGCTAATCGTCTCGCCGGAAACCCGTTCGGCGCGGCGCAGCCTCGGGGGGCGGCAGGTAGATGGGGCCATCGTCTTCGATTCCAAAATCCCCGACGAAGCCGTCCTCAAACTGGCTTCGGGGCGTTTTCCCATCGTCGTGCTCGAC
>JAOADB010000356.1 GCA_026417535.1 Caldilineales bacterium | reverse complement strand
CGTGATCAGCACCGACACGGCGAACAAAGCGCCCGGCGGCTGCGCGCCCAGCAAGGCCCAGCGAAAGCCCTCGACCACGCCGGTCATGGGATTGAGCGCCAGCAACCAGCGAAAACGCTCCGGGATGAGGGTCACGGCATAGACCACCGGCGTCAGGTACATCCACACCTGCACCAGGAACGGCACCAGGTAGTTCACGTCGCGGTAACGCACATTGAGCGCCGACAGCCACAGTCCGAAACCCAGGGCCGTCGCCATGGCCAGCAACACGAACAACGGCAACAGCAGGATGGCCGGCGTCGGCGTCACCCGATACCACAGCATGAGCACGATGAACACCGTCGAGGCCACCCCGAAATCCACCAACCCCGAAAGCACCCCGCTCAACGGCACCACCAACCGCGGGAAATAGACCTTGCTGATGAGATGGGCGCTGTTCACCAGGCTGGTGGAAGCGCGGTTGAGGGAACCCGCAAAATAGTTCCAGGGCAACAGCCCCGCGTAGAGGAAAATCGGATAGGGCACATCGCCGGATGGCGCCCGCAGCAGCACGCCGAACAACCCGGAGAAAATGAGCATGCTCACCACGGGTTGCAGGACGATCCAGGCCACGCCCAGGGCCGTTTGCTTGTAGCGGACCTTCACATCCCGCCACACGAGAAAGTAGAGCAGCTCGCGGTAGTCCCACAAGGCCCGCAGCTGCAACGACGCCAGCCCGCGCGTCGGTTGGATGATAACCGTGGGCGGTTCCGGCGGCGTCGCCACGGTTTGGGGAGGGAGCGGTGTCGTCAGTTCGGTCATAGGGCGTGATGGCTCGGCCGTGCGGACGATGGGCGATGGACGACAGCCGATGGATGGTCGTCTATCGTCCTCTCAGAGCTATCGGCCGGGCTCATGACGAGGGCGATGACGCGGCCGATGGCGGCGGCTTTGTCCCGTTCGCCGATGCTCTCGTACCAGTACTGGCGATTGCGGAAGGTCTGCGGACCGACCCAATCCGTCTGCCACCACAGNCGCACGTTGACCGTCCGCCACAGCGTTGCGGCGCGCTCGATCTCGCCGGCGATGGCGTAACTCTCGCCCAGGAGGTAGCGGTTGGCCTGCTGATGGGGCGCGGCCTCGTAGGCGGCCAGGAAATGGCGATGGGCCGTCTCGTAATCGCCCAGGGAGAGCGCGATCTGGCCCAAGCGGCGATGGGCCGCGGCCTGACGGGGGTTCAGGGCCAAGGCCCGGCGATAGTAGGTCATGGCCGGCTCAAGCTCGGCGGCTTTGGCCCGGCGCACGGCATCCTGCAGGCCCCATTCGGGCCAGCGATAGGTCGTCAGCTCCACCCGCATCTGCGCCAACGCGCCCAGGTTGGTCAGGAACGCGGCCCGGGTCGTCGGCAAGAGCAGCCAGACCAGCACCAACAGCACCAGCAGCGGCCCCACGGCCCGGCGCCAGGTGCCGAGGAACGGGTTGGGTCGCAGTTCCCGCCCGCCCTCGCGGGCGATGAGAGCGGCGGGCACGAACAGGAGCTGCACCCCGCGACCACCGTAGAAGGGGATATCGAACACACCGTGAATGGCGATGACGCCGAGGGTGGCCAGCGCCGCCACATGCCAGGGATGATGGCCGTCGGCCTGACGCCACGCCAGCGCCAACAGCGCCAGAAAGGCTACCACCGCCGGCAGACCCTGTTCCAGCCAGAGCTGGAGGTAGAAATTGTGGCTATGGCGGATGAAACCGACGTGAACCATCAGCGCATAGCTCGACAGCGCCATCTCGTAGCCGCCGAAACCCTGGCCCAACAACGGCGTATCGCCTGCCAGGTCCCGGCTCACCTGCCACAGCCCCAGCCGCCCGCTCACGGCCACCTGGCATTCCGTTCCGCAGGGGATGACCAGGACCGCCAGCCCGCCCAGCACCAGCACCCACAGCGCCACACCCAGCCAGAACAGCAGCCGCCGTCGGAGCGGGCGCTCCTGTAGGAACCGACGGTCGTATTGCCAGAGCAACCACACCCCGGTGACCACGGCCAGCCCGATCCAGGCCCCGCGCGACACGGTCAGCACCAGGGTGGCGAGGATGAACGCGACGACCAGGACCACCATCAACCGCCACCAGCCCCGCCAGAGATGGCGCAGGGCCGTCACCTGCAACGGCAACAGCGCCGCCAAAAAACCGCCCACCACGTTCGGGTGCATGAGATGGCCCGGCAGCGGCAGATGCCAGCGCGCCAGCCACAGTCGCACGCCATCGAGCATGGGCATCTTGCCGCCCACCCAATCGGTCCAGTTGTTCGTGAACAGGAAATAGAGGGCGATGATCAGCGGGAAAAGGGCAAACCCGAGCGAGAGCGGCGCCAGTCGCCAGCGGCCCAGCCTCACCCGCCGGGGCATGAGCAACACGGCCAGGTAGAGCACAACGCTGCTGACGATGGCCCAAAACTTGGGCCAGGCCGTTTCCCGGTCATAGGCCACGG
>JAOADB010000355.1 GCA_026417535.1 Caldilineales bacterium | reverse complement strand
CGTCTGAGCCACGTGCAGGGCCAGGCGGGTCTTGCCGCTGCCCCCGGCGCCGGTGAGGGTGACCAGCCGCGCCTCGCTCAGCCGCGCCCCCACCTCCCGCGCCTCGCGGCGCCGGCCGATGAGCGGCGTCGGCACCGAGGGCAGGTTGCCGGGGATTGCTGATCCGGCCGCGGCCGGTGGTGTAACATCCTGCGTTGACAAGCAGACCTTCCCGTTCGGGGCGGTTGGCTTTGCGCAAGCTCAACGCCCTGACCCACGGATTGAGAGCTATGCGACCGCATTATACCCGACCTGCAGGGGAGAGTCTGTTATCTTTTGAGGGTTGTGCCATGTCTGAGGACAAGGCCAGATGAGGCCGCGTTTCGCCAGAGCCTCCGGGACTGGGTGGGCCCACGGTGTCCCCCGTCAGGCGCAAGCGGTGGACAAGGCGCCGCGTGCGCGGTGTTGGCTGGACTGGCAGCCGGTGACGCAGCCCCGCAGCGCACTGCCGTGACACTGGCCTTCTTCATGGGCGGCGCGCGGCATCCCGTGTGGGGTTTGGGCGGCCCGCAGCGTCCCGGCGGCAACCTGGGCCGCATCGGCCTGGCGCGACTGCCCGAAGTGGTCAATCCGACCGCCGGAACTGCCCGGCGAGCCAGATGGCGAGCATGGCTTGCCGCTGGGTGGAAAGGGAGGCATAGGGTCGTCCTGCACGCCGACGGCGCGAAAACGGGCGGTCACCCAATCGCCGGCAGTGATGTACTATTGGTCAACCAGCGTCCTGTCGGACGACATGGCCAGCAGGCCCTCCAGCCAGCCCTGGAACTCGGCCGGCGAGGTCGGCGTGGCCCGCGACCGTGGTCGACGAAGTGGATGTCCGGCGTCACCAGTTGGGCAGACTTGGCAGCATTGCGGGCTTTGACCTGGTCCATAATCTGGCTATAATTCTGGCCATGACCGGCGTCATCCGGTTCGAGATCATCTTTGGCGATGCCGTAGAGGCCCACTTTGCTGCCATCGAGCGCAAGGATCATGGGGCCATTCTCGACGCCATCGAACAGCAGCTCAGTCATGAAGCTGCGATAAGAACGGCCAACCGCAAACCGCTGCGCATCCCGAACGCACCTAACGCGACTTGGGAGCTGCGCTGCGGTGCGAACAACCGTTACCGCGTCTTCTACGACGTGAACGTGGAGGACCGCTTCGTCGTCGTGCTGGCGGTAGGACGCAAGCACGGCAACCGGCTCGTGATCGGCAACGAGGAGTTTGAACTATGAAAATCGCACCGTTGGCTGAGGTCAAGGATCACTTCAGCGCCTATATTGACGAGAGCCGAGAAGGCCCTGTGGTCATCACGCGCAACGGCCGGCCGGTGGCCATGCTCATCGCCATCGAAGACGAGGATGACCTCGACAGCCTCTTGCTGGTCCACAACCCGCGCTTCTTGCAGCTCCTGGAAGAAGCCCGCCAGCGGGTGCGGGTCACCGGCGGGGTGCCGCTGGCCGAGTTTCGACGCCGACTCGAGTCATCTCCCGACACGGAAGCCTCACAAGCCTGAAACCATCTGCTCTGAAAATCGTCGGCTTGTAAAGCAAGATGGTATCTTGCTCTACATTTGTCATTCGCCGTGGCGCCGGCCGCGGCATGAAAAACTAACCTGAAATCACCAGCTTATCTTCCGGTCGGCTCGAGTGCTATGCACGCCTTGGCCGGCGGATTGCTCCATCCCAAAACGCCAACACCGCCCGGTTGACCGCCTCCGGCGCCTCCATGTTGACCATGTAACCGGCGTCGGGCACAACCACCGTGCATACCTGAGATGCCTCTCGACCGATCCGTTCGGCGATGGCCAGGAAATCCGCCAGGTCGTGCTCGCCCACCAGTACGAGCGTCGGCATGGCCAGCGCATGGAGTCGCGTGGCGGCGGGCTGATGCCCTGTTCCGATTTGGCGTTGACGAAGTGCCAGCCGGAGTAGTCCGCCGATGATGGCCTTCAGCCGCACCGCCACCTCGGGCCGACGCATGGCCGGCGCGAAGAGCGGATGCGCCAGCCACGGCGCTTGGGCGGCCGGGATGTCGCCGCTGGCCGCCTCCTGCCAGACCAGCGCATCCCGCGCCGACCCCTCGGCCGACCAGGCATGGCCGCCGAGGATGGTGTCGATCAACGCCGGCGCAGTCGTACGCCCCGGATAGGATAGGTCAGCGTCTGGCCTACAGGGGAGCCCTGCTCAATCCACTACACGATATCGGCAAGCACCCGGTCGCGGTTGATCTCGCTGAACAGGTTATGATGGGCGCCGGGGTAGGTGAGCCATTTGCAAGCGGGGGCCAGGCACCACGGGTTCGCCACGGTGCACGGTGAGCGTTTCGTCCAGGAAGCGCAGCAGCGGCTCCGGCCCGCCCAGACCGACCAGGTCGCCGTCGGCCAGGCGGCGCGGCCCGGCCAGGCGCTCGCCGTTGACGAAGGTTCCGTTGGCGCTGCCCAGGTCGGCCAGCCAGTAGCCGTCCGGCCGCCGCTTCACCGACGCG
>JAOADB010000354.1 GCA_026417535.1 Caldilineales bacterium | reverse complement strand
CTTGAGGTTGCCAACGAGCTTGACCCAGTCCCAATGGCCCAGCCCACAGGCGAAGCGGTTCGTGTCGGCGACATGGAAATCGTACAGCCGCTTGCCCACCTTGAGAATGGCCGCGTAGGGGTCGGCTTCTTCGATGTTGATGTGGAAGGCATCGAGGCAGACGCCGCATTCGGGGCTGGTGGCCTCGGCCAGGGCCAGGGCCTGGGCCGCCCGGCTGACGAAGTACGTCTCGAAGCGGTTGATGGGTTCGACGGCGATGCGCACCCCCTCACGCTTCGACCAGGCATCAATTTCCTTCATGGCTTCGACGGCGTTGGCCCACTCGACTTCGGGCGTAGCATCGGGCACGACCTTGCCCACGGTGCCGGGGACGATGGTCACCAGCTCGCCGTCCAGCTCCTTGACCATCGTGATGCAGTCCTTGACGTACTTCACCGTGTGCTCGCGCACGGCCTGATCGGGCGACGGCAGATGCAGGCCGGCGAACATGAGCGTCACCGCGCCCCAGCAGCGAATGCCGTACTTGTCGAGGATGGCCTTGACCTCTTTCGTGTTGTACTTGTAGGGTTCGCCGCCGATCTCGATGCTCTCGTAGCCGTATTTGGCCAGACGGGCGACGGTCACCTCGAGCGGCTCGGCGCGCATCCAGTTGTGCATGGACAGATGCATGGTTGTCCTCCTTACGTGGGATTGGGAATGAAACGGGAGAAACGGAACGACAGGACAGGTACAGAGAGTCGGATTCAAGGACCGCCGACGAGATGCCCGGCCAGCAACTCGTACAGGTCGCGCAGCTCCAGGCCGAACCGGGGAGCCAAAGGCGCCAGCACGGCCAGATCGCCGGCGGCTTCGGTCACGAGCAGACGCACACCGGCGCGCTGGGCATCCTCCAACCGGGCCGTGTTCAACATGGCTGCCAAGTCGGGCTGGGTGAACTGCAGGGCGGTCGAGCCGGTGGGATGGGTGCGCTCGCGACGCCAGAACAGCTCGCGCGGCGGGCCGGGCAACACGGCTGCTAGCAACTGCCGGGGCGCGTCCCAGCGGCCGTCCACCCGCACCGTGTGGGTGGGGTCGAGATAGGCATAGGGCACGTCGAGCGCAGCCCGTTGGAAGCTCAGGTCGCCCATATCGAGCGCGCGGGCCAGGAGGTCAACCACCTCGGTAACCTCGAGATGGCGCGGTCGAGTCAGCCCCAGGCGCTCATCGTGTAGCCGGTGAAAGGCATAGTAATCGCCCGGCGACAGCACCAGGAGCCGGTGGGCGCCGACGGCCGCCAGTTCGGCCAGGGTGGCCTCGGCCAGGCGGCGAGCCAAGTCGGGAAAACCAAGGGAGCTGGCGAGATAACCGTTGTTGCGCCCGCGACCGATCAGAGCGGGGCGGATGTCGAGGGCGGCCAGCAGCTTCAGCACCGCCTCGAGCGTGGCCGGTCGGCGATAGGCCACCTCATCGCCGACGAAGAGGGCCACCGCCCCCTCGCCCAGCGGCGGTTCCGGAACCTGTTCGATATAGGGGTTGCCGTAGGCGGCCAGCCTTTCAGCCACGGCCAGGGCCGCCGCCGGCGCCAACCCGGCTGCCACCACCTCGGCGCGAGCTTCGGCAATGGCCTCGGGCAGGGGTTGATCGGTCACACAGTGGGCACGACAGGTGCCGCAATCGGCGCACCGATAGAGCGCCGTGACCGTGGCTTCATCCCAGTGGAGCAGCCCCCGACGCACCGAGGCAATGGTCAGCCCCCAGCCGTGGGGGGTCAGCGTCTCCAGCCGGGTGACGTGCCCGACGGGGCAAACATGCCGACACATCAGGCAATAGCGGCAGTTGTCGGTCGTGGCAATGACGGTATCGGTCGGCATGGGGATGGACGGTGGACAGTGGACGATGGACGATAGACGATGGTATGCGTCCTTCGTCCTGAGTCTGGGCCGAGGGACGGGACGAAGGGCATTTCGTCATCCATCGTTCGTCATCGGTCTAGGCTGAGGGACGGGACGAAGGACGGAAGACGGAGGGGATTTCGTCATCCGTCGTTCGTCCTTCGTCCCGGAATGGGCCGACGGCGAGGACAGATGACGAAGAACGGAAACAAAGGAACGATAAAGCGTGACAAAGCGGCTCGACCCGGGCGCGAGGCTAAAATCCCACCTTGCCCGGATTCATGATGCCGTTGGGGTCAATGGCCTTTTTGAGACGCACGAGGAAGGGCCAGGCGTCGCCGTACTGCCGCCGCATGTAGCGCGCCAGCTTCAGGCCGACGCCGTGATGTTCGTTGATCATGCCGCCGTTGGCCAACACGGCCTCCATCGCCGTGTTCCAGACACGGTTGTGCAGCCGCAGGGCCTCGCGGGCATCCTGGGGCGGTTCCTCGATGATGAACCGCGAGTACACCATCACGCCCCAGTGGAACCAATGGGAAAAGTGGGCGATGAACTTGATGTTCCAGTCGCGAAAGCCCTCTTCCACCGCCCGTTTCTCGGCCCAGTAGAGCTGTTCGATCTTGTCGTAGGTGGCCACGCTCTCGGTGGTGCCGTACATCCAGGGTAGTTTGAGGCTGAGGGGCGGGTAGTAGAAATCGTAGCGATGGTTCCACCAGCGTTCGCCC
>JAOADB010000353.1 GCA_026417535.1 Caldilineales bacterium | reverse complement strand
ATAATCCGTCGCGCCGTCTCGACCCACAGATTGCTGGTCAACCCGGCGTCGGCTAGGCATTGGCGATGCTCGTTGTCCGAGGGCTTGGTCTCGCCGTAAATGCCGATGCCAATCTCGAGGAACTCGATGCGCGGGTCGCCGTCGTAGCGCCGGCCGGCCTCGGCAATGAACCGGCCGTACTCGCGTAAGTAATCTTCGCTCCAGTACTTGGGGATGGCCCAATGGTCATCGCAGACGACCCGCATATCGGGATACTGCTTGTAGAGATAGGCCGGCACGTTATCGCCGCCGCAACAGGTGGCGTTGTAGGTGACAAAACCGATGGCGGCGGCCTTGTTGCTCGCGCGCATCGTCTCCAACCAACGGTCCACCTCGCTCCAGTTGTATTGTCCCGGTCCCAGCTCGATACGGTTCCACTCGAACTTCATGTGGCCGCCGGTGATGGGATTCGTCGTCGGGTCGAGATTGGTCGAGTCATAGAAGACGTAAATGCCCGGCCGGGCATCGGGCGGGACGGCCTGCGGCTGCGCAGAGGCCGTTTCCAGCGCGACGACACGGCTCGCGCCATGGCCCACGATTCCCAGCAGCACAAGGCCCCAAACGACCCAAAGCCCGCGCAACAGGCTGCGCGACCACGACCCCTGGCATGGGCCAGGCCCAGCCACAACAGAGGAATGGCTTCCGAGACGTGGATAGGACATCAGGCTCTCTCCTAAAGGCGGGTTGCGCCGGCGGTGTGCTTGCTTGACCAGACGCAAGACGGCATCGGTGCGCAAAAGGGCTGCAAGGGCGACCACACGCCTGCGCGTTGCAGCGTGTGGGAGGGGAGAACAGCCCGACGCCAACCACTTCGGCCGCGTGATGTCCCAAGTTTCGCGCGAGACGGGCTTTGTGTCAAACGGAGGCGCGGTTGCAGGACAACCCCGCGGGAGTTGTCCTCCAATTCAGGGGGATTTGAGCCTCCTCCGCTTTTTCGTTACACTCCTGCTAACCCGAATGCTTCGGGCCGACGGCCGGACGCCATCGGCCCTCTCTCCACGGATGTCACCATGAACAACGCCGTTTATCACCTTCAGCAACTCATCCGTCTCGATACCTCCAATCCACCGGGCAACGAGATCCGCGCCGCCGAGTACCTGGCCGGGGTTCTGGCTGCCGCAGGCTACGAACCGCAGGTGCTCACATCGGCGCCGGGTCGGGGCAATGTCATCGCCCGCTATCGGGGGGACGGCAGTCGGCGTCCCCTTTTGCTCTACAACCATCTCGATGTCGTCCCCGTCGAGGCTTCGGCCTGGACCCATGACCCCTTCGGGGGCGAGCTCGACGGCGGCTATGTGTGGGGCCGCGGGGCCCTCGACATGAAAAACGTTGTCACTCAGCAGCTCATGGTCATGCTGCGCCTGGCTGCCGAACGGCCCGCCCTGCGTCGGGATGTCATTTTTGCCGGCTGCGCCGACGAAGAAGCCGGCGGTCGCTACGGCCTGCAATGGCTGGTCACCCACCATCGCGAGCTGGTGGATGCCGAATTGGGCCTGAGCGAGTCGGGCGGCATGCCCATCTACATCAACGGTCAGGCCGTCTTCTTCATCCAGGTCGGCGAGAAGGGCAATTGCCGCCTGGTGCTGCGCGCCACCGGCGCGCCGGGACACGGCGCTTCGCCCAACTACCGCGACTACGCCATCCGCCATCTGGCCGTGGCCCTCGAACGCCTGACCCGCCGGCCCTTGCCCACCCATCTCACCCCGACCCTGCGCACGGCCCTGACGACGTTGGCGCCGCTGTTGGGACGGCCGGCCCCGCAGACCGAGGCCGAGGTCGAGGCCCTGTTGGAGCGATTGCCGCCCTTCACCCTGCAGACCATCCTCACCCACACGACGCGCAACTCGGCCGCGCCCACCCTGCTCCGCGCCGGCACGAAAATCAACGTCGTCCCCGGCGTGGCCGAGGCCGAACTCGACGGCCGCATCCTGCCCGGCCAGACCTGCGCCGACCTGATGGCCGAAGTCCGCGCCGCTATCGGCGACGACCTCCCGGTCGCGATCATCCATCGGCCCGAACACGACTCAACGCCGTTGGAGGCACCTTCCGAGGGCGCCCTATGGGAGACCCTGGTGCGCAACCTGCAGAAACACGCCCCTGGCGCCGTGGTTGTGCCCATCCTGCTGGCTGGCGGCACCGACGCCAAACATCTGCAACCGCTGCGCACCCAAACCTACGGCTTCAGCCCCATGCTGTTCCCGCCCGATTTCGATTGGCGCAGCCTGGTGCACGGCCACGACGAGCGCATCCCTGTCAGCGCCCTGGAGTGGGGGATCGAGGTCCTCTACGACACCGTGCTTGAACTGTGCCGGTAAATTTGGTTACTGGTTATTGGTTACTGGAATTTGTTATTCGTCATTTGTTGTTTATGGCGATTTTTGAATTCATTGTTGATAGAATTGTAAATAGCTTAAATCACGCAAATTGCGTAAACTATCCAAAATAAAACCAAACAGCAAATAACGCTACTCATCACCAGTACCCAGTAACCAGTACCCAATAACCAGTACCCAATAACCGGTAACCCATTACTTATCCCCAAACGCGCGCTATGCCCTACAC
>JAOADB010000036.1 GCA_026417535.1 Caldilineales bacterium | reverse complement strand
AGATGTGTATAAGAGACAGCTTCCAGGCAGTACACCGCCGGCTGGTCGCCCATCTTGTAGCCCAGGGTCGTCAGCAGGCCGCTCTTGCTGGGCACCGGGGAGGTGCCGGTGTTGAGGAGCATGAAACAGCCGGTGCCGTAGGTGGTCTTGGCCTCGCCGACGCCAAAGCAGGTCTGACCAACAAGGGCCGCCTGCTGGTCGCCCAAGTCGCCGCAGACCGGGACGCCGTTCCAGTAGCCGTAGATGGCGGGGTCGCTGGAGGGGCGGATGGCCGGCAGCATCTGCCGCGGGATGCCCAGGATGCCCAGGATTTCATCGTCCCAATCGAGGGTTTCCAGGTTCATGAGCATCGTGCGGCTGGCGTTGGACACATCGGTGACATGGGCGCCGCCGTTGGGCCCACCCGTCAGGTTCCAGATGACCCAGGTATCAATGTTGCCGAAGAGGGCATCCCCGCGCTCGGCCGCCGCGCGCACGCCCTCGACGTTGTCGAGGATCCACTTGATCTTGGGGCCGGAGAAGTACGTGGCCAGCGGCAGACCCACCTTCGGGCGGAAGCGATCCTGGCCGCCATCCCTAGCCAGATCGTTGCAGATCTTGTCAGTGCGGGTGTCCTGCCAAACGATGGCGTTGTAGTAGGGCTTGCCCGTGTTCTTGTTCCAGACGATGGTGGTCTCGCGCTGGTTGGTGACGCCGATGGCGGCCAACTCGGCAGGGGTGAGGCCGGCCCGACGGAGGGCTACTTCCATCACCTCGTTGGTGCGATCCATGATCTCCATCGGGTTGTGCTCAACCCAACCGGCCTGGGGATAGATTTGCTCGTGTTCGAGCTGATGAATCCCGACCACATTGCCGCCGTGGTCGAAGATCATAAACCGGGTGCTGGTCGTACCCTGGTCAACTGCAGCAACGTATTTGGTCATGGTTTGAACTCCTTTGTTCGGAAAAACGTTGGTGAAAATGACGTTGGCGAATACGCCGGGAACGGCATTGACCCGGCGTTATTCCTTGTTTTTGTTGGCGAAACAATCGGCGGCGCAGCGGAAAAGCAGATAGGACGACGTCGCGCCGGGATCCTGGTGGCCGATGCTGCGTTCGCCCAGGTAGCTGGCCCGGCCTTTGGTGGCCAGCATGGGGATGGTGGCTTTCATGCCCTCTTCGGCAGCTTGGGCGGCCTGTTGCAACGCCGCCGACAGCGGTTGCCCGGCCTCCAGGGCGCGACGTAGGGCCTGGCAGGCCGGTGTCAGAGCATCCACCATGGTCTTCTCGCCGGTCGTGGCCTTGCCGCGCTGCTGGACGCCGGCCAGACCGGCCTCCAACGCAGCCAAAAATTCGAGCGGCGATAGCTCCATCTTACCGTCGACCGTGGCGCCGGCCCGCATGAAAAAGGTCCCGTAGAGCGGACCACCGGCCCCACCGACCGTCGCCACCAGGGTCATGCCGGTCATCTTGAGGATGGCGCCGATGTCCTTTGCAGCCACCGTGGGCATCTTCTCGAGGACGGCGGCAAAGCCACGGTCCATGTTGGCGCCGTGGTCGGCGTCGCCGATGGCCGCGTCAAGCTGGGTCAGATAGTCCTTGTTTTCGCCGACAACCTGGCGATAGCATTGCAACCAGGAAATGATGTCGTCTCGTGTGATCACGCGTGACCTCGAACGAGAAGGAATGGATCAAACGTAACGGCTCGGCCCGCCGTTTTGAGCATCGGATGGATTCTCCGTTTCCGCCATCGGCCAAACCTCAGGACAGAGGACAAGGAACCGGAAGCTCACGCCATCATGAACAGCGACCTGAGCCGTTACGCTTATGACCTAGAACCAGCGGCAGAGTAGGAGATAGACCGCCAATGGCGGCCATCTCCTACCGGGATTGTCATCCTCAGGCGCCCCAGCGCAGGCCGGCCGTCTTCACGGGCGCGTCCCACAGCTTGATGATGTCATCATCCGCTTTCAGGAGCGTGATCGAGCAACCGGCCATCTCCAACGAGGTGATGTAGTTGCCGACCAGGCTGCGGGCGATGGTGATGCCGTGGGCCTTGCAGATCTCGGCCAGCTTGCGATAGACGATGTACAGCTCGATGAGCGGGGTGCCGCCCATGCCGTTGACCATGGCGATGACCGTGTCGCCGGCCTTGAAGGGCAGGTCGTTGATGACCGGTAGGGCCAGCATCTCGGTGATCTCATCGGCCGTCTTCAGCGGCATGCGGGTGCGGCCGGGCTCGCCGTGAATGCCGATGCCGATCTCCATCTGGTCTTCGGGCAAGTCGAAGGTGGGCTTGCCGACATGGGGTACGGTGCAGGAGGTCAGCGCCATGCCCATGCTGCGACCCCAGCCGTTGACCTTGCGGCAGAGATCGGCCACTTCCTGTAGACTGCGCCCTTGTTCGGCCGCAGCGCCGCAGATTTTTTCGGCCAGGACGGTGGTGCCCACCCCGCGGCGGCCGGCCGTGTAGAGGCTATCCTGCACGGCCACGTCGTCGTCAATGATCACGCTGGCGACCTCGATGCCCTCGGCCTGGGCCAGCTCGGCAGCCATCTCGAAGTTCAACACGTCGCCGGTGTAGTTCTTGACGATGTGGAGCACACCGGCACCGCCGTTGACAGCCTTAGTCGCCTCGAACATCTGGTCCGGCGTCGGCGAAGTGAAAACGGCCCCGGGGCAGGCCGCATCGAGCATGCCCATCCCCACATAACCGCCGTGCATGGGCTCATGGCCGCTGCCACCACCGGACACAATACCCACCTTGCCCTGAATCGGGGCATCCGCGCGGACAATGTAGTTCGGATTGAAATGGACGCGAACCAAATCGGGATGAGCCGCAGCAATGCCCTGCAGCTCCTCCACCACCACATCTTCGGGCTTGTTGATCAGCTTTTTCATGGCCTGACAACTCCGGGAAAGGGCGCTCCGGCCTCGTGGTCGAAACCGGAGCGCCCGCGAAAAACACGATTAGAAGACCGCCATCCAGAAGAAGGCGCCCAGGGCGCCGCCGATGAAGGGACCGACCACCGGGATCCAGCCGTAGCCCCAATCGCTGCTGCCCTTGCCGGGGATGGGCAGAACGGCATGGGCGATGCGCGGACCGAGGTCACGGGCCGGGTTGATGGCGTAGCCGGTGGGGCCGCCCAGGCTGAGACCGATGCCCCAGACGAGCATGGCCACCAGATACGGTCCAAGGCCCGTGGCCGGGCTGCCGCCCGTCGCGCCACTGAAGATGGCGCCCACGCCAGCCACCAACACGAAGGTGCCAATGATCTCGGTGATGAGGTTGTTCACCGTGTTGCGGATGGCCGGGCCCGTGCTGAAGACCGCCAGCTTCGCACCCGCATCGGTCGTCGGCTCCCAATGGTTCAGGTAGGCCAGCCAGACGATAACGGCGCCCACAAACGCACCGGCGATCTGCACAACCATCGTAACGATGGCCTGTCCGAAGCCGTAGGTCCCCATGATGGTCTTGGCCAAGGTCACAGCCGGATTGATATCGGCTTGGGACGAACCCGCCGAAATGGCCGTGAACACGCCCACCAGCACGGCCATGGCCCAGCCTGCGGTAATCACGATCCAGCCGCCGCCCTGCCCCTTGTTCTTGGCGAGGACGACGTTGGCAACGACACCGTCGCCGAGGATGATCAGCATCATCGTGCCGAGAAATTCACCAAGAAGGTTCGACATGTTTCTACCTCGTTGTAGAGAACGTGGAAAAAAATGACGACGCGAGGAAAGAAATCAGCGAAAGGTTGAACTCAGGATGGACCCTCCAATAGACACCTCCTTTTGCGAAACGCACGAAGACGGGAATGACTCCCCACACCGAACAACAAGCAGAACCCGCGCCGAACAGACCCGTGACCGGGTTGGTCGGGAGAAGACCCGTTCGCATGGGGCATCGTCGGCCGATTCTGCATGGGGGGCAACAGGAGAGGGAAAATGCTGTGAAGACGAACAGCCGAGATGGAAATCTGGCCGCCGCCAAAGCCCTCACCACGAGGGCCTAGCGACAGCACCTGCAGGGTTGACCAAGACACCGATAGACCTGCAGGGTTGTAGGTGACGAATTCTCAAAACAACTACCGAGGGGCCGTACGCAAAACCCGCTCGCTCAGACAATCGTTTGCCGTCGCAGGCGAGGGTGTAGTATAAGCCAATCGGCTTTGTGATGCAAAAACGAGAACACCCTTTTGGGTGATCCGTCGCGCCTCGAACATAGCCAAAAGGGCAAAAAGGCACAAGCAATCGTTTGTGCATTATTTCACCATCCGGATCTGATGTCTATGATCCAGGTCATACCCCTGAACCACTCGCCCCATGGCCAGGCCAGGCTCAGGAAAACCCTTGCCGCCGTTCTTTGAGGCTGATCCAGCGGGTACGACCCAGGATGAGATGGTCGAGGACCTCGATGTTGAGCAGGCGCCCGGCTTCCACCATCCGCCGCGTGAGGACCACGTCTTCGGGCGAGGGGGTGGGGTCGCCGCTGGGGTGATTGTGGGCGACAATGATGGCCGCGGCGTTGCGCCGGATGGCTTCTTTGAAGAGCTCGCCGATCCGCACCTGGGCCGTATTGAGCGAGCCCTTATACAACGTGGGGGTGGCGATGACGTAGTTCCGGCTGTCGAGCAGGATGACCTTGACGTACTCCTGGTCGGCATAGGCCAGCTCACTCATCAGCAATTCGGCCGCTTCTCGGGGCGATTGCACCCGCGGACGGCTCTCAGGGCTGGCGTACATCATGCGTTTGCCCAGCTCTTTGGCCGCCAGCAGTTGCGCGGCCTTGGCCGGCCCCACGCCGTGGTGCTGCTGGAGTTCCTCGAAACTGGCCCTGGCCAGCTCGCCCAAGTCGTTGTGATAGTGGCGCATCAGCCGCGTGGCCAAATCGAGGACGTTAAGACCCTCGGCGCCGCTGCGCAGGATGATAGCGATGAGCTCTTCGTTGCTCAGGCTGGCTTCGCCATGGCGGGCCAAACGCTCACGCGGACGGGTGGCCTCGGGAAGGTCGTGGATGGTGTAGTAGGCTTGGGGAGCGGGGGTATCGGCCATAGCAGAAGTTGGTCAGAGCCTATCCGATTGGGGGACGGAAGACGAAGGACGAAAGACGAAGAAAATTTCGTCTTCCGTCTCTCGACCTTCGTCTCGTCCTGCGACCGATAGCCGATGGAAGACGATGGCGATTACGATTCATCCAGCGGGAAGCGTTCTTCGAGCATGGCGCGCAGGCGGCGGCGACGTTCGGCTGCGAGTTGGAGGCGGTTCAACACTTCGTTCAACCGCACCTGCAGCTGCTCTTGTTCATCGCTCGCGGCGCCGACTGGGATAGGTCCCTGGGCTGTAACCGGAGTATCGCCCAATCGAGCCGCGCCGATGGCCTCCATCCAGGCATCCACCACCGTGCGGTCGTCGTGGAGTAAGGCCAGAGGCAGCTCGACCATGACCGTCACCCGATCGCCCTCAATCTCGAAGGCATGACGGACGCTTTCGGGTCCGGCGAGCACCCGGCGAGAAGGTGCGACCTCTGGCAACGGGGCCGCGGCGGTAGCCACGACTCCGGACGGTGTTGCCGGGCGTTGGCTCTTTTCGGAACCCGGCGCCTCGGCCAACGGTGGGCCGCTGCGCCCCCGTGTAAAAAGGCGCAACCCAACGTACACCCCGACGAAGGCAAAACCGGCCAGGATGAGTCCTTGAACAGTCCAGTTGAGGAGTAAAATCCAGTCCACAGGCATATCCGCAGCGGCAAGGGTGTGCAGCAGTATACACCGCAGCCGGGATGACAACCAAGAAGACAGTCGGACGCTAAGACCGGCCTCGTTTCTCCATCGTCTATCGTCCATCGTCCTTTATACTACCCACCATGAGCGCACCACCGGAACGCACCACCCCCACCTATTGGGATGTCCGCTATCGTGAGAACAATGCGCCCTGGGACCAGGGCATCGTGGCGCCGGAAGTGCGCGCCTTTGTCGCCGAGCATCCCGGCGATGGTCGTTGGGCCCTCGATATCGGCTGCGGCACCGGCACCCACAGCCGCGAGCTGGCCCGGCATGGCTATCGCGTCGTCGGTCTTGACCTCTCATGGGTGGCCCTGCGCAGGGCGCTGACGGCCGCGCGGCAGGAGGGATTGCCCTGGTACGGCGTCCAGGCCGATGCCACCGACCTGATTCTGGTGCAACAGTCCTTCGCTGTGACCCTCGACATCGGCTGTTTTCATGGGCTGACCCCGGAACAGCAGCAACGTTACGCCGCCGGGCTGGCCCTGCGCCTGGAACCGGGTGGGTTCTACCTCCTCTACGCCGTTCACCCGGCCGAGAGCGGAACGGATGGCCCGCCGGGGGTCCGACCGGAGCAGGTCGAGGTCGTCTTTCGGCCCTTTTTGCGGGTGGTTGACTACAGGCCGGGGTGGCAAGGCGACCGCCGGGCGGATTGGTGGCTGTGGCAGTGGGGTGGACGATAGACGATGGACGATAGACCATCGTCTATCGTCCACCGTCCGACTCAAGGCCGAGGGGCAGGGCGGACAACGAAGCTCCTCCAAGCTTCCCCAAACCCTCTAGGCTCCCCCAAACCCCTCACCCTCCGTCGAATCGAGCGGCTGGGCCACGAAATAGGCGATGGTCACGCCATCGCCGCCCTCGCCGGGGTCGCCGCTGCGAAACCCGGTGATGAGCGCGTGGCCGCGCAGGGCCTCTCGCACGGCCTGGCGTAGCGCGCCCGTGCCTTTGCCGTGGATGATCCGCACCCAGGGCAGATCGGCCAGGTAAGCCTGTTCGAGATAGCGGTCGAGCGCGGCCAGGGCTTCCTCAGCCCGATAGCCCCGCAGGTCCAGCTCCATGCCCGGCGAAGGCCCGGCCCGCAGGTGCTGCAACTCAGGCGTCGGCTCCGCGGGCGCCGGTCGGGCGCGCAGCTCTACGCCCGAGACCGGCACCTTGAGTCGAAAAGCGCCCATCTGCACTTCGATTTCGTTCTCGTCGAGCAGGCTGTGGACGACGCCGCTGCTGTTCAAGCTGTGCACCCATACGATATCGCCCACTTGCAGAGGGCCGGTCGGTGGGGGCGGCGCTTCGACCTTGACCGACACCGGTTGCACCGTTTCCCGGCGGGCCTGGACGGCCTTTTCGGCCTCGGCCAGAAAACGGGCGTGAGCCGTATCGGTTCGGCCGCGCTCCCATTGGCTGCGCAGCCGGGCGATCTCCTCGCGAATGGCAGTCAGTTCGGCCTCGGCTTGAGTGCGGGCCTCGTTGAGCACGCGGCGTCGCGCTTCCTCGATGGCCGCCAGCTGTGCCCGCAGCTCGGCCTCGCGGGCGGCTGCCATCCGTTCCAAGGCCTCGGCCCGTTGTTGGGCTTTGCGCGCGGCCTGACGGGCCTCCCGAATCTCGCTCAGAAGCGTATCCGCGGCCAAACTTTCGGGCCGGATCATGTTCTCGGCCGCATCCACGATACTCCGCGGCAGCCCCAAACGTCGGGCAATGGCCAGGGCATTCGAGCGCCCGGGCAGCCCGATGGTCAGCTCGTAGGTCGGGCTGAGGGTTTCCAGGTCGAACTCCACCGAGGCGTTCGTAATGCCGGGCGTGGTGTGGGCGAAAAGCTTGACCTCGGAGTAGTGGGTCGTGGCGACGGCGGGGATGCCGCTCTCGCGCAGATGGGCCAGCAGGGCGCGGGCCAGGGCCGAGCCTTCTTCGGGATCGGTGCCGGCGCCTAGCTCGTCCAGCAACACCAGGCTATGAGGCGTGGCTTCTTGCAGGATGCGGACGATGTTCGTCATGTGCGACGAGAAGGTGCTCAGGCTTTGCTCGATGCTCTGCTCGTCGCCGATGTCGGCAAAGACATGGCTGAACACAGTCAGGCGGCTGCCCGATTGGGCCGGGATGGCCATGCCGGCCTGGGCCATCAGCGTCAGCAAGCCCACCGTCTTCAGGCTGACGGTTTTGCCGCCCGTGTTGGGGCCGGTGATGACGATGATGAAGTAGTTTCGGCCGAAGTGGAAGTCAATGGGCACGACCGTGGCCGGGTCGAGGAGGGGATGCCGGGCCCGACGCAGCTCCAGGATGACGCCGGGATGCTGTTCGGGCTCCAGGTCGGCGGGGCGGACGGTGGCAAAACCGAGCAGTTCGGGACGCTCGGCCGCCATCTCGTCGGCCAGGCGGGCGCGGGCCAGGATGAGGTCGAGCCCGGCTAGGGCTTCCAAGGTGGTGCGGATGTAGGGCGCCTCTTCGGCCACCAGCTGGCTCAGCTCCCGCAGGATGCGCTGGACTTCCTCCTGTTCTTCCAGCTGTTTCTGCCGCCACTCGTTGGTCAGCTCGACCACGGCCAGAGGTTCGATGAAGAGGGTGGCGCCGCTGCCCGATTGGTCGTGGACGATGCCGGGGATGCGATTTTTGAACTCGGCCCGCACGGGCAGCACGTAGCGACCCTGACGCTGCGTGATCAACACCTCTTGCAGGAACGGCGTGTTTTCGGGGTTGTGGGCGATGCGTTGCAACCGTTCGAGCAGACGCTCTTGCAGGATGCGCACCTCGCTGCGCAGGCGGGCCAGCCGCGGGCTGGCGCCGTCCAATACATCGCCCCGCTCGTTGATGGCGCGGCCGATCTCGGCGGCGAGATGTTCCAGGTCCTGGATGGGTTCGGCCCAAGCGGCCAGGGTAGGGAAACGGTCGGCGTGGGCGAGCAGGATCTGACGCAGGCGGCGGCCGCGCAGGAGAGTCGAGCGCACATCGAGCAGCTCGAGCGGGGCCAGGATACCCCCGCGTTCGGCCTGGCTGAGGATGGTCCGCAGGTCGTGTACACCGCCGAGATGGAGATCGGGCTGACGGGCGAGCAGGCCGCGTGCCTCTTCGGTCTCCTGTTGCCACAACCGGGCTTCGGCCAGCTGCGCCGTCGGTCGCCAGGCCAGGGCCAGCTCCTTGCTCATGGCGAAGCTGCAATAGGCTGCCAACCGGGTCAGGATTTTATCGAATTCGAGCACCCGCAGGGTGTGGTCGTTCATGGGGAAGGCGAATCGGGTTCGTCGTAGCGGAAATAGCGGGGGGAATAGCCCCGTGGCCGAAAAAGCCGCTGGTCGAGCCGCCAAAGGGCATCCCACACGCCCGGCGCCACGGCGGCCACGGGGTCGAAGAGCAGTCGCGCCCAGTGGCGGTTGACCACCACCCAGCGCAGGAGCTGTCGCTGGCAACGACGGCGCTCATCCGGCGGCAGGGAAACGCGGGCCACCGCAGCGGCATAGGCCCGCAACAGCTGCCAGTGGGGAAGCACACGTTGCCCGCGGCGGGAGGTATCGAACCAACCGATGAGCCGGGGTCGCGCCAGTTTGACCGAACGGCGGGCATGCTGCCGCGAGAAAAAGAGGGGTTCGGGGATTTCGTGCACCCGACCGCGCAGGCAGATTTCGGCGATCAGGGCCTTGTCGGAGCCGAGGAAACTGCCGATGAGCGGGGTGGCGGCGAGCACGTCCCGCCGAAACAGGCCGAAGACCTGGAAACAGGCCGGCGAACGAGTGATGAAGGCGCCGAAACGGCAATGGGGTTGGGGATCGGCCAGCTCGGGCAGCTGCACGAGATAGGCCCCGATGACCCGCCCGACCTCGTTGAGGATCGCCACCCGCGAGCAGCACAGGACCACGTCGGGTTCGGCTTCGAGCACGGCCAGGCAACGGGCCAGGTACTCGGGGGCGATGCGGTCGTCGTGGGCGCACCATTTGAAGTAGGCCCCACGGCTCAGGGCAAAGGCGCGGTTGAAATTGGGCGCGGCGCCGATGTTCGTCTCGTTGCGATGGTAGCGCACGCGCGAGTCGGCGGCCACATAGCGGGCGGCGATGGCCGGCGTGGCGTCGGTCGAGGCGTTGTCCACGATGATGACCTCGAAATCGGTGAAGGTCTGGGCCAGGATGGCATCGAGGGCCTCGGCCAGATAGCGCTCGCCGTTATAGACCGGGAGACCAAGGCTCACCCGTGGGGTCGGGCCGGCGGCAGGCTCCGCCGAAGAGAACAGAAATTGGTGGAACGCAGGCACGGATGTATGATACAACCTGCCGGAGGTCCAGCGAAAGGATGAGCGAACTCTCTGCCAAAACCGTTTTCATTGCCGGCGGCGCCTCGGGATTGGGCGAGGCCACGGCCCGTCGTCTCCATGCCGCCGGGGCCAGGGTGGTCGTGTTCGACCTCAATGCCGAGCGCGGGGAAGCGTTGGCGGCCGAACTGGGGCCGCGCGTCCGCTTTTCCGCGGGCAGTGTGACCGACGAAGCCGCCGTCCAGGCCGCCCTCGAGCTCACCCAGGCCGCGTTCGGCCCGCCACATGCGGCCGTCAGCTGCGCCGGGATTGCCCCACCCGGCCGCATCCTCGGCCGGGCCGGTCCCTTGCCTCTGGCCGAATTCCGCCGCGTGGTCGAGGTCAACCTGATCGGCACGTTCAACGTCCTGCGGCTGGCCGCGGCGGCCATGCAGGGCCGGGAACCGAACGCCGACGGCGAGCGCGGGGTCATCATCAACACCGCCTCCATCGCCGCCTACGAAGGTCAGATCGGGCAGGTGGCCTATGCCGCGTCGAAGGCCGGGGTGGTAGGGATGACCCTGGCCGCAGCGCGCGACCTGGCGCAGTGGGGCATTCGCGTGGTCACCATTGCGCCGGGCCTGTTCGATACGCCCCTTTTGGCTGGTCTGCCCGAAGCCGCCCGCACCTCGCTGGCCGCACAAATCCCGTTTCCGCCCCGATTGGGCCGGCCGGACGAGTACGCGGCTCTGGTCGAGCACATCATCCTCAACCCCATGCTCAACGGCGAGGTCATCCGCCTGGACGGCGCCTTGCGCATGGGGCCGCGGTAAAGAGAACGAAGGACGAAAGACGAAGGACGAAAACCGGCCTTGAACCACACTCCCAGGAACTCAGAGGAGCTTGGGAGAACTTCGTTCGTCCCCCGTCCTTCGTCTTCCGTCCTGCAGGATGCCAGACCTCAAAATGCGGTTACCCGCTACGTCTCCGCCTTCACCCCGCGCGCTTCGGCCTCCTTGTCCAGCCGCTCGATGGCGGCCTTGAGTTGCTCTTTGGAGAGGCCAGGGTTGCGCGTCTGGCTGCGCAGGTACTCCTTGAGCTGCTTGTAGTGGAGCACCGGCGCCGAGGCGCTTTGGACATCGAGCTGGGCGTTATCGCTGGTGAAGACGACCAGGGGCCGCACCGGGATGGGTTCACTGCTGCCCAGCTGCTGGC
The DNA here is from genome assembly GCA_026417535.1 of Caldilineales bacterium. Classification (GTDB taxonomy): domain Bacteria; phylum Chloroflexota; class Anaerolineae; order J102; family J102; genus SSF26. The sequence continues at coordinate 9,616 of JAOADB010000036.1, read as the reverse complement.
TGAGCCATTTGCTAACCTTTTCGGCCAGAAGCTGGACTTCCAGGGTGGGTTGACCGGGGTTGTCCTGGCCGAACAGAAACAGCCGCCGCCAGCGGAAGGGCCGGCGAATACGGTCGTTGACGATGGTGATGGGGCCGGTGGCATCGCTCAGGGCCAGAGCGTAGATGCCCGCCGGCCCGGCAAAGACCATGTCGCCGGGCGTGGCCCAGGCGTAGAAGCGGTTGCGGTCGTCGAAACCCTTGAGGGCTTTGGCCACGATCTGGTCGGGGCGCGGGGAACGCACGAAGCGCCGTATGGTCGTGTTGCCGATCTGGCCGAGGATGAAGCCGATGACGAGGGACATCATGGTGATGGAGAACCAACCGCCGTTGTAGAGCCATACCACGAAGGGCGAGTTGGCCATGGGGTTGCCCTCAGCCTGCCAGCGCATGATCCAATTCGGCGAAAACGCGGCCAGCATACCGATGGCAAGGACGGCCAGCCCGATCAGGCTGGCCCGGCGCCCCCATTTGGCGCGTTGGGTGACGTATTTCTCGTTGACGTAAATGCGCATGGTGATCCGTTGGAATATTGGGACGTCGGAGCGTTGGAACGTTTGAACATTCGAACGTTCAAACGTTCCAACGCCCCTCATTCGCGGTATTTACCGATAACCACACAGGCGTTTTGGCCGCCCAGGCCGAAGGAATTGGACAGGGCGACGTTGATGACCTTGTGCCGGGCCACATTGGGCACGCAATCGAGATCGCATTCGGGGTCGGGATACTCGTAGTTGATGGTGGGATGGACGCGGTCCTCGTACACGCTCATGATGGTGGCCAGGGCTTCGATGGCGCCGGCGCCGCCAAAGGCATGGCCGATCATGGACTTGGTGGAGTTGATGACCAGATTGTAGGCGTGTTCGCCGAAGACCTGCTTGATGGCGTAGGTCTCGGTTTTATCGTTGAGCGGCGTGCTGCTGCCGTGCGTGTTGATGTAGTCCACGTCTTCGGGCCGGACATCGGCATCGAGCAAGGCCCACCGCATGGCCCGCTGCGCGCCCAGGCCTTCGGGTTCGGGTGCGGCCACGTGGTAGGCATCGGCCGAGGCCGAATGCCCCAAAATCTCGGCGTAAATGCGTGCCCCGCGCGCTTTGGCATGTTCCAGCTCCTCCAGGATGAGGACGGCCGCGCCTTCGCCGATGACAAAGCCATCGCGCTTGGCATCAAAGGGCCGACTGGCCTTTTGCGGTGGGTCGTTTTGGGTGCTGATGGCCTTCATGGCCGTGAAGCTGGCAAAGAAGAGGTCGCCGATCATGGCCTCGAAGCCGCCGGTGATGACCCGGTCCACCACGCCGCGGCGGATGAGCTCGGCGGCCTCGCCGATGGCCTGGGTGCCGGCGGCGCAAGCCGTGACCACGGTGTTGAGGGGGCCGAGCGCGCCGAACATCTCGCTGATGTGGAAGGCGGCGATGTTGGCCAGGCCCCCTACGGCGGTCATGGGCCGGACGCGGTAGTTGCCGCCCCGTTGCACGGCCTCGGTGATGGCTTCTTGATAGAGGTCGAAGCCGCCGATGCCCGTGCCCATGACGACGCCAGTGCGCTCGCCCAGGCTGCCGTCAGTGGGCAGACCGGCATCGCGCAGGGCTTGGGTGGCCGCGCCGATGGTGATTTGGGTGGAGCGGGCCATGCGCTTGGCCTCTTTGGACTCGATATAGGGCCGCGGGTCCCAATCCTTGATCTCGGCGGCGATGCGGGTGGGATAAGGGCTAGCATCGAACAGAGTCACGTAATCCACACCGGATTGACCGGCCACCAGGTTTTGCCAGGTCTCGGCGGCCGTGAGGCCAACCGGAGTGACTGCGCCCAGGCCGGTGACGACGACCCGACGACGGGGCGTTGGTCGCGACAGGCCCAACAGTTCGAGAGCGCGTTCAACGGCCTCGGCCGAGAGATGGCGCATGTTGGCGCGCACGGCTTCGGCTGTGGCGCTGGCCAACGAGCTGCCGCCCTGCTGGATCATCTGCAGGGTATCGAGCAGCAGCGCCCGCGAGGTGGCCGGCAGGCTCAACAGGCGTTCGCTGAGCAAGGCCAAACGGGTGCGCAAAAGGGTTTCAGAGTTCGTGCTCATGGTCCCCTCCTCCAGCATGAGACAAACGGACGGTACGGGTAATTTCATCGTGCAGACGGTCGAGCATACGACCGGCAACGAGATGGGCCGTGTTGCGCAGGGCCGCGACGACGCGATCCTGCTTGGAACGGCCATGGCCGACGGTAACCAGGCCGTTCAGGCCGAGGAGCAGGGCCGCGCCGTACTCGCGGTCGTCGAGCCGGGCAGCCGTGGCGCGAAAGGCTGGCCGGGCCAGGGCAGCGCCGATTTTGGCCAAGGGGCGGGCCATGATTTCCTCTCGCATCGTCTGCAAGAAAAACGAAGCCACGGCCTCGGCCAGTTTGATGACGACGTTGCCGGTGAAGCCGTCGGTGACAACCACATCGGCCGCGCCGGCGATCATCTCCTTGGGTTCGACCACACCGATGTAGCGTCCGCCCAACGCCTCCTTCAGCAGCGGTTCCGCGGCCCGGGTCAGTTCGGTGCCTTTGCCCTCCTCTTCGCCGTTCGAGAGCAGGGCCACGCGCGGTTCGGCCACCTGCAGCCGGACGCGCGCGTAAATCGAGAGCATCTGCCCCCATTGGGCCAGCCACTCCGGCCGACAATCGGGGTTGGCGCCGATGTCGCCGAGGATGAAGAAACCGGTGACGCACGGGAACGGCGTGGTCAGCACGGCCCGGTGCACGCCGGGAATGCGGCGAAAGACCATGTGACCGGCCGTGAGGGCGCCGCCGGTATGACCCATCGTGCAAAAGGCATCGGCTTCACCCTGTCTGACCAGGCGCATGCCCACGGCCATCGAGTTGTCTTTCTTGCGACGGGCGGCCATGGCCGGTTTTTCGTCCATTTGAATGGTCTCAGGGGCGTGGACGACCGGCAAATCCAATCCGCTCGTATCGTGACGGGCGAGCTCGGCCCGCACCAGGTCCTCGCGACCGACAAGGACGACGGTATGGCCGCTCTGACGGGCATAGGCGACGGCCCCGGCTACGATTTCGTGGGGGGCATGGTCGCCGCCCATAGCATCTAGGACAAGGCGCATACTCAGTTCGGCAAGACAAAAGCGGCAAGGGCCAGGGTGCCCGGTCCGGCCAGGGCGCCCAACACAGGCCCCAATTCGACGATCTGGACTTCCCGGCAATGGAGCCGCGTCCGCACATCCTCGGCCAGTTCGGCTGCCTCGTCCGGCACGTTGGCATTGACCACGGCCACGCGGGCCGGGCGGTCGCCTACATAGGCGGCAGCCATTTCTACAAGCTCGCGCTTCGACTTCTTGCGCCCGCGCACCCGTTGGACAAGGTGGAGCGTGCCGTCCTGGATCTGCATGAGCGGTTTGATGTCGAGAAGGTTGCCCATCATGGCCTGAAGCATAGGCGCCCGGCCGCTGGCCGCCAGGTATTTGAGCGTGTCAATGGTGAAGCAGGTAACAATGTGCTCACGCGCTTGGCGCAGAGCGGCCAGCACCCCTGCCGCATCGGCACCGGCTGCGGCGGCTTCGGCGCCGGCGATGATCTGCCAGCCCGCCCCCATCGAAGCGCTGAGAGTGTCATAGAGATGGATGACCTTGCGGCCGGCCAGCCGTTCGGCCGCCTGAACGGCGCTGTTGTAGGTGCCGCTCATTTTGGATGAGACGGTGGCGATGATGAATTCGTCGCCATCGGCAGCCTCGATGGCCTCGATGATGTCTTGAGGGGTGGGTTGGGAGGTCGTAGGCAGATGTTTTTCGGTTTGGAGCCGCCGATAGAACTCGGCATCGCTGATATCCACACCGTTGCGCAGGCTGGTGCCGTCAGCAAAGTTCACCCAGGCCGGCACCTGGATGATGCCCAGCGTTTCCTGATAGGCTTGAGGGACGTTGCAACTCGAATCGCAGACAAGACGGACGTTCACGGGCGCCAATCTCCAGAAAAAGGAGGATAGACTATGGACGATGGGGATCGTCGTTCGGCTTTCATCCCAGGTCTAGGCCGATGCCCGGACGGAGGACGAATGACGGATGCGTTGCGTCGTTCGTCCTTCGTGCTTCGTATTGGCCTTTGGCCAAGGCAAGGACGAAAGCCGGATAACGATTAGAGCATTGTAACGGTTCCTGTCGGGGTTGACAAGGAATCGAGGAGGCGCCTATAATAAAGCCGAAAGTGCCCCCGTGGCGGAATTGGCATACGCGGTAGGTTGAGGGCCTATGCCCTTACGGGCGTCTCCGTTCGAGTCGGAGCGGGGGCACCTGAGAGGCGGCGTACCGTTGGCGGGTACGCCGCCTATTTTTTACCCAACCGGTAACTACTCAGGCCGATCCCGATGATGGCTTGGGTTCCGACAGATTCCAGCGCAGGCAGACGAAAGATGTAGGGTAAGATGGCATCTGGCGCCACGTCTTTCGTCCGTCGTCCTATTGGCCTGAACAGTTTCTTTCTTTTTTCACTTTTCCAGGAGACCCTCATGTCCACTTCTCCCATTGCGACGGCCATCCGGGAATGGCAAGAACAGGTCATCAGCGGCACTCAACTCATGCGACAGCTCGTCTCCTTCGACAAGTGGTGTTTGCTCGTATCCGAAGCCGCGGCGGCCGACTTGTTGAGCGGTGGCGAACCCGTGCGATTGCTCTACAGTCAGGATTCCGAGGGTGTCACCCGTCTCTACCTCTTTTCCGGGGAAGAAGCCCTCAACACCTTTCTCCAGGCCACGGGACAGGAACCCGGCGGGCATCACGTCCTGGTGGCGGCCGGGATCTGGGTGTTCACCCTGCCCCTCGAGTCTTTCGACGCCGTGGAAATTGACCCGGCCTCGGTCTGGCAGATCGGCTATCGCCGAGAACAGTTCCCGATGCTGCAGGCGATGGCCGAAGCGGTGGCCGTCGAGCGGGCGTTGGCAGATTTGCGGACGGGTCAGGTGCAAGAGGGCGCGATCCGTTTGGTGCGAGAGTACGAGCACTATTTGCTCCCCGTCTTCGATTTCGGCGAGCAGGGCTATCTGCTGGCCCTGGCGCCCGATGACCGGGGCCGCGCCCTGGCAGCCATTTTCACCGCGTCGGATGGCTTTGACGCTTACGTCCAGGCGATGGCGGATATGAACGAAGTCGAGCGTTTGATTTCGGTCGAAGTGCCGGGGACTGTGCTTTTCGAGCAGCTGATGAAAACCAACCTCGACGGTCTCGTGTTCAACTGTTCCGGCCCGACCCAACCCGTGGCCTTCGCCCTACCCTTTGCCAAGCTCATGCTCGAGAGCGAAACGTGAGCCCGGCTGTAACCGTCCGTGCCGGCTTTTCGTCCTGACCTAGGCCGATGGCGATGATGGCCCAGGTTCAGCACAGGCAGACGAAAGATGTAGCGCGAGATGGCATCTGGCTCTGCTTCCTTCGTCCCGTCTTGATGTGACCGGACGGCTCAGGTCGTCGTCTGGCCCCGATCGAGCTGCGCGCTCAGTTCGGCGCCATAGAGGATGACAAGGCCGGCCAGATAGAGGAAGAGAAGCAGAGCGATGAACGTGGCAATGGAGCCGTACACGATGTCGAGTCGCATCAGCGGGCTGCGCAGATACCACTCGAAACCCCTGACCAGGAGCAGCAAGGCCAACGTCGTGGCACCAGCGCCGACCAGAACCGGTTTTGGCCGAGGCCGGCGCCGCGGGATATAGCGATAGAGCAAAAACAGGGCCAAACCCGTTGCCAGCAAGCCGCCCAAACGACCGGCCTCGTGGCGTAACAACGCCGCTACTGGCGTCGGCCAGAAGGGGAGCCCGGCAACGGCGCCCAGCAGAAAGAGCAGGAACACCAGCATCAGCAGCAGCCCGCCGCTCAACAGCACCATGGCCAGCCCCAGGCCCCGGTTGAGCCAGGGCGAGCGCCAGGGGCCTTCGTCGAACACGCGGTGGATGGCAAAACCAAGCCCGCCGAAGAAGCCCGAAGCCGACCACAAAAGCCCGGCCGCGCCGATCAGACCCAGGCTTTGGCGGCGGGCCAAGGCTTGGGCGACGACGACGAAGACCACATCGGCCAGACCGGGCAGGATATCCGCAAAGAAAGCCCCGATGCGTTCCGGCAAGGTCGGGTCGGGCAGAAGGTAGCCGAGCAGACCGAGGGCCAGGAGAACCAGGGGGAAGAGGGAAAACACGGCATAGTAGGCCAGCGCGGCGGCCCGGACGTTCAGTTCGTGGGCTGCCGTCGCTGCGCCGAAACGGCGTAGGGCGATGGGAATGGGCATACGAAAAGCCTCCTGGCAAGGGAAGGCCCGGAATCGGCGAACGGCTCTGTTTATTGTACCCTCGGGCGGACGAAAGACGAACGAGGGAAGACGGCCCCGTTTCGTCTCGCAAGGCGGCCGAGAGGGGGAGCGATGAATGAAGACGCTTCCCCAATTCCCGGCTACCCTACTTGACATCCATCCTCGCCCCGCCGAAACTTGTCGGTATGAGCATGATCCAATCCCCACCCGTTGTCACCGTCGTCGGCGCGGGCCTGGCGGGCAGCGAGGCCGCTTGGCAGCTCGCCCGCCGCGGGGTGCGCGTTCGTCTCTACGAAATGCGCCCCCATCGCCAGACCGAAGCCCATCAGACGGGCGAATTCGCCGAGCTCGTGTGCTCGAACTCGTTTGGTGCCTTGGCCGAGGATAAGGCCCTGGGCCTGCTCAAGGCCGAACTGCGACGGTTGGGCTCCCTCATCATCCGCTGCGCCGACGAACACGCTCTGCCTGCCGGTGGCGCTCTCGCCGTCGCGCGCGATGCGTTCAGCCGCAGCGTCACCGAGGCCATCCTCGCCCATCCCCTCATCACCGTCATCCGCGAGGAAGTCACCGACATCCCTGAGGGGCCAACCCTCATCGCCACCGGCCCTCTCACGGCTCCAGCCCTGGCCGAGCGCATCGCTGCGCTCGCCGGTCAGCGTTACCTGTACTTCTACGATGCGCTGGCGCCCATCGTCACCCTGGAGAGCATTCGCATGCCGCCGGCCTGGCGGCAATCACGCTACGATCGCGATTCGGGCCAGGGTGATTACATCAACTGCCCCCTGACCCGCGAGCAATACGAAGCATTCGTCCAGGCCATACGCACGGCCGAACGGATCGAACTGCGGCGCTTCGAGCAGGAGGACGAGCGCTTCTTCGAGGGCTGTCTGCCCATCGAAGTCCTGGCCGACCGCGACCTGATGGCCCTGGCCTACGGTCCCATGCGACCGGTGGGCCTGCGCGACCCGGCCACGGGCAAACGACCCTTTGCCGTGGTGCAGCTGCGGCAAGATAACCTGGCCGGCACCCTCTACAACATCGTCGGCTTCCAAACGAATCTGAAATGGCCAGAACAGCGCCGCATCCTGCGTATGATCCCCGGCCTGGAAGAGGCCGAGTTCGTGCGCTTGGGGCAGATGCACCGTAACACCTTCATCAACAGCCCCGTTTTGCTGCGGCCGACCCTGCAATGGCACAACCGGGATGACCTCTTCTTCGCTGGTCAGATCATCGGCACCGAAGGCTACGTCGGTTCGACGGCCGGGGGATTGCTGGCCGGGCTCAACCTCGCGCGATGGGTGCATGGACTGCCCCCACGTGTGCTGCCGCGCGAGACCATGGCCGGCGCCCTTTTCCACTATGTCACCCATGCCGAACCGAAGGACTTCCAGCCCATGAAGGCCAATTTCGGCCTGTTGCCCGAACTCGACCCGCCCGTCCGCAGCAAGGCCGAACGCTACCGGGCCTATGCCGCTCGCGCCCTGGCCGCGTTGGAAGCCTGGATTGCGGCCGAACAGGCCGAATGGGCCGCCGTGGCGCCTGCCGTTTCGCCGTCATGAGTCCCCTGGCCGCGCTGCACGAGGAGATCATCGCCTGTGCCCGCTGTCCGCGGCTGGTGACCTGGCGCGAAGGGGTGGCGGCCACGAAGCGCCGCGCCTTTCGCGACGACGTCTATTGGGCGCGGCCTTTGCCGGGTTTTGGCGACCCCAACGGCCGCTTGCTCATCGTCGGCCTGGCCCCGGCCGCGCACGGCGGCAACCGCACCGGTCGCATTTTCACCGGCGATAGCTCTGGCGATTTCCTCATGGCTGCGCTCCATCGGGCCGGCTTTGCCAATCAGCCCACCTCGCGCAGTCGTGACGACGGCCTAGAGCTGCGCGATGCCTTCATCACGGCGGCGGTGCGCTGCGCGCCGCCGGCCAACAAGCCCACCCCGGACGAGATCCGCACCTGTCGCGCCTTTCTGGCTCGCGAGACGGCGCTTCTGCCAAACACGCGTGTCGTCCTGGCCTTGGGCCGCATCGCCTTCGACGCCATCTTCGACCTGTGGCGGGAACAGAGCCTGACGGCATCCCGGCCTGCCTTTGCCCATGGCCTGGTCCTGACCCTGCCGCCACCCTGGCCGACCCTGGTGGCTTCGTACCATCCCAGCCGTCAGAACACCCAAACCGGTCGCCTGACTCCGGCCATGCTCGACCAGGTGCTCGCCCGGGTGCGCGAACGGCTCACCGATTGACCTTGGCGTGCGCATCCTCTTCGTGGCTCCTTTCGGCACCTGCCGCCGTCAGACGGTTTCCCGGCGGCTGTTGCCCCTGGCCGTGGCCCTCGCCGCCGGGCACGATACGGTGCAGGTCCTCGTCCCGGCCTGGGATTGCCGAGGGGAGGCCGGTCGGATGGATGAACAGGAGGGCGTGCGCCTCGTGTTCCCGGCCGTGGGGCCACGGCTGCACCCCCTGGCGGACCCGTTCTTGCTGCGTCGGCTGTATCGGGAGGCGATGGCCTTTCGGCCCGACATCGTTCACGTGAGCAAGGGTCTGGGCTATGCCGGGCTTCTGGCCTGGTCTTTCGCGCGGCGGGAGAGGCCGCGCGTGTATCTCGACCTGGATGACCTGGAGACGGCGGCCGGTTGGGGTCGCGAACGGCCCTGGCTCTGGCGTCATCTCCTGACCCGGCAGGAACGAGAGCTGGTGCGTCGTGTGGCCGGGGTGACCGTGGCGGCGATTGCGCTGCGGCCTTACGTGACCCGACAACGGCCCGACCACGCCCTCTATCTGCCCAACGGTGTGATACCGGCCCCGACGCCGGCCGAGGTGGCAGCCAATCCACCGGTGGTGCTGGTCTATACCCGCGGTCACGATGTCGAGGCCGACCGTCTGGCGGGGGTGTGGGCGGCCATCCTGGCGCGAACGCCGACGGCGCGATTGCGCCTCTTGGGCGATTGGACGCAGGCGCCGTCGCTACCACAGAGCGAGCACCTGGGTTGGCGCACGGGCGAAGCACTGACTGCGGCTCTGCGGTCGGCCGCAGTGGCCCTTTTCCCCGTCACCGACGACGCCCGCACCCGCGCCAAAAGCCCGGCCCGGCTGCTCGATTGTCTGGCCCACGGGTTGCCCGTTGTCACGGCCGATGTGGGCGAGTACGGCCTGCTGACCGGCCGGGGTGGAGTCGTGGTGCCGCCGGACGATGACGAGGCTTTGGTCGAGGCTGTCGTGAGGCTCCTGACCTCGCCGGAACAGCGCGGCGCATTGGGGCAGGCCGCCTGGCGCCAGGCCCATCGCCATACCTGGGCGCAGCGGGCCGCCCTCTTG
>JAOADB010000352.1 GCA_026417535.1 Caldilineales bacterium | reverse complement strand
CCCCTAGAGCCGCGCGTGGCGATCCCAACCATGGCTGGCGAAAACCACGCCGGCACCCGCCGCGCGGTGTGTCTCTCCCCCTCCCGGCCGCGCCACTCCGCCGGCACCCTCCGCGTCATCGGGTTGGCCGCAAGGACGCGCTCCCGTCCCGCCGTTCCAGAGCAAAAACGGCCGTCGTGGCCAGCAGATTTTTCACCTTGATGATCCGCACACGACGACCGTGGGTGAAATAGACCTGCCGGGTGATCACGAGACCGATGCGACGGGTCAGCTGAACGAAATCGGTGATGCTGAAAGCCTGCCAGCGCGGGGCCTCATACCAGGCTTGCGGCAGGTCCGGCGCTTGGGGAATACACCCTGTCGTCAGCAAATGCCAGCGACAGCGCCAATAGCCCCAGTTCGGAAAACTGACGATGGCTCGGCGGCCCACCCGCAGCATCTCCTGCAAGATGAACGCCGGGTCGTCTAGAAACGGCAGCGTCTGACTGAGCACCACGTCGTCAAAGCTGCCGTCGGGATAGTCGGCCAGCCCTTCCTCGAGATGACCCTGGCGTACACTCAACCCACGGCGCACGCAGGCCAGCACGTTCGCCTCATTCAGCTCGATCCCGCGCGCCTTGACACCCTTGAAACGGGCCAGATAATCGAGCAGGGCGCCGTCGCCGCAGCCCAGGTCGAGCACGCGGGTACCCGGTGCGATCATCTCGGCAATGGCGGCCAGGTCAGGACGAAGCATGGGGGACGGGAACGGGTGGCGGCGCCACGCGCTCTTCGCGCACCAGGCGGTCGAGAAAGCTGCGGAGCAGGCGTGTCATCGTGTCCACCTCGAGCAGGAAGGCATCGTGGCCCCAGGTGCTCTGGATATCCACATAGGTCACATCGGCGCCGACGGCTGTGAGCGCCCGCACGAGTTCCTTGCTGTGATAGCTGGGATACAGCCAATCGCTGGTAAAGCTCACCACCAGGAATTTGACATGGGCCGAACGGGCAAAGGCCGCGGCCAACGAACCGTGGGGCGCGGCCAGGTCGAAATAATCCATGGCCTTGGTGATGTACAGATAGCTGTTGGCGTCGAAACGGCGGGTGAACTTGTTGCCGTTGTATTTCAGATAGCTTTCGACCTGAAACTCGGTCTGGAAGTCGTAGCCGTAACGCTCGCGGTCCTGCAGGCGCCGGCCGAACTTCTCGTGCATGGACTGCTCGCTCAGGTAGGTGATATGGCCCACCATACGCGCCACGGCCAAGCCGGCATCCGGTTTCTGGGGTTTATCGTAATAGTCGCCGTGGTTCCAGGCCGGGTCGGCGTAGATGGCCTGGCGTCCGACCTCGCTGAAGGCAATGAGCATGGGGCTGTGGCGGGCCGTCGTCGCCAAGGGGATGCAGGCAACGATGCGTTCGGGATGGTGCGCGGCCCACTCCAGGGCCTGCATCCCGCCCATCGAGCCGCCCACCACGGCCAGCAGCCGCGGGATACCCAGGTGGTCTATGAGCCTGACCTGCGCCCGCACCATGTCGCCGATGGTGACGACGGGAAAACGCAACCCGTAGGGTCGGCCCGTGGCCGGGTCAATGCTCGACGGCCCTGTCGAACCGTAACAACTGCCCAGGACGTTGCTGCAGATGACGAAAAAGCGGTTCGTATCCAACGCCTTGCCCGGCCCGATACAATCGTCCCACCATCCCGGCAGATGGCCCTCGCGCCCATGATAGCCAGCGGCATGGGCGCCGCCGCTCAGGGCATGGAGAACCAGGATGGCGTTGGAACGATCGGCGTTCAGCTGACCATAGGTCTCGTAGGCCAGCGTCACCGGGCTGAGGGTAGCGCCGCTCTCCAATCGGAACGGCTCATCCTGAGCAAAGGTGAAATATTGAGTCTCGACAACACCAACAGAACCGGGTTCGGCCATGGTGTTCATCCTCACCGACGATCACGAATGGCCCTCCCGCAGACCGATGGGCCTGCGGGAGGGGGTCTGCGCCTTCGCGCAACGGATTCACGAGGCAGTAGCCGCGGCTAAAGCCTGATCGAGATCCCAAAGGATGTCCTCGATGTCCTCCAGGCCGATGCTCAGGCGGATGAAGTCGGGCGTGACGCCGGCCGAGCGCATCTCCTCCTCGGTCAGCTGGCTGTGGGTGGTCGTGGCGGGATGGATGGCCAGGCTCTTGGCTTCGCCCACATTGGCCAGATGGCTGAACAGCTTGAGGTTGTCGATGAACCGTCGTCCGGCCTCGCGACCGCCCTTGATGCCAAAGCCCAGGACGGCGCCGGCGCCCAACGGCAGGTACTTCTTGGCCCGCTCATGGTCGGGATGGCTGGCCAGGCCCGGATAGGTCACCCAAGCCACGGCGGGGTGATCCTCCAGGAACTCGGCCACGGCCTGGGCATTGCGCACGTGGCGTTCCATGCGCAGGCTCAGGGTCTCGATACCCTGGAGGGTCTGCCAGCTGTTGAAGGGCGCCTGGCAGGCGCCGATATCGCGCAGGATTTGCACGCGGGCCTTGATGATGAAAGGCGGCAGGCCCACCCCGACCAGGTCGGCGTAGACCAGGCCGTGATAGCTGGGGTCGGGCGTGGTGAAATTGGAGAAACGGCCGCTCGTCCAGTCGAAGTTGCCTCCGTCCACGATG
>JAOADB010000351.1 GCA_026417535.1 Caldilineales bacterium | reverse complement strand
GTGTATAAGAGACAGGCCCAACACCTTCGACCCCGACGTGCGGCCGAAGGGCGCCTTCTCCATGCGCGGGCACTCGGTTGGCGGCTACGGCTCGGTGACGACGAACAAGGTCATCGCCACCATCGTCGGCGACCTGTTCGACCTCTATGTCCAGGCCTATCCCAAGTACGGCTCCGAGAAGAAGGGCCTGCCCACGACCTACTACCTGACGGCGGCGGAAGAACCCATCCGCACCCATTGCGAGCTCAACTTCGTCGAGTTCGTCCCCCTCAACGACGTCAACGCCTTCAATTTGGGCAATCCCCTCATGGGCCTGCAGCCGGGCGGCACCGTGTTTCTGCAATCGCGGCACGAGGACCCGCAAAAAGTTTGGGAGAACATCCCCGAATACGCCCGGCGCATCATCCGCCGCAAGGGCATCCGGGTGCTCTATCTCGACGCGGCTGCCATTGCCCGCGAGGTGGCCTCAGAGCCTGACCTGCAGGTGCGGATGCAGGGCATCGTCCTCCTGGGGGTGTTCCTGCGGGCCACGCCCTTCCTGCAGGCGCGCAATCTGACCGAAGAGCAGCTCATGGCCGGCGTCGAGAAGAGCCTGCGCAAGTACTTCGGCAAGCGCGGAGAGCAGGTCATCCAGGACAACCTGACGGCCGTGCGCCGCGGCTATACCGAAGTGCGTGAGATCCCGCGCGCCATCATCGAGGCCGAAGAGCCAGTGACCATCGAGACGGGCGGCAAGCGCGTGCGCGACGTGATGCATCACGGCGTCTTCGCCTGTCAGCCCGATACCCCTCTCAAGACCCTCGTCCGGGCCATGCACGAGCGCGATATCGGCGCCGTGGTCGTCGTGGACAAGGACGGCTATCTCCAAGGCGTCGTCAGCGGCACCGACCTGGTGAAGGCCGAGGCCAGCAACCGTGAGTTCACCACCCTGCCCGATATCCTGCCCGAACACATCATGACCCGCAACGTCATCACGGCGACGCCGGATGAGCCGCTGGCCGATGCCGTCAATCGTCTCATCGAAAACCGCATCCACCGCCTGATCGTGGTGGAAAAGGAGAACGGGCGCCAGAAGCCCGTCGGCGTCCTCTCCATCAAAGACCTGACCCGTTTACCGACCACTTCCTGAGAAGCGGCCCTGCCTGCTTCCATTGCGTTTGTGAGCATCCCTATGGCTATCTCTGCTCCCATCATCCTCATTGACGAAGAGGGGGTCAAGCCCCCCAAGACCGTCTACTCGCGCATCACAGGCACCGAGGGCCTGGGTGCGTTGATCAAAGAAAGCGGCGCCAGCAAGGAAACCCACGCCGTTGGCATCGAGACGACCATCTTCGAGTTCGATCTGGAGGGTTACGTCGAGGATTTCAACGAGCGTGTCATCGGCGCCTACAACGCCGGCGGCGATGACGAATTGCCGGCCGACCTGGGCGTGGCCCGTTCGCTCATCCCGGCTGGCACGGCCGCGTTCCGCGATTTCTCCTACATCGCGCCCGAAATCCCCGAATTCAACCACAACAACTGCGTGGGCTGCATGACCTGCGTCACCGAATGCCCGGATACGGCCATTCTGGGCAAGGTGGTCGAACCCCATGTCCTGGAAGAGGCCCTGGCGGAGGTGCCTGACGAACAGGAGCGGGCCTGGCTGGCCGAGCAATGGGCCATCACGAACAAGTTCTACAACGTGCCCGAGAAAAAGCAGCCCGGCAGCGGCGGCAAATTCGGCATCTTCATTGATCCCACCAAGTGCAAGGGCTGCGCCGAATGCGTCACCGTGTGCGCGGACCTGGGCTACAACGCCCTGAAGATGATCGAGAAAGACGAGAACACCATCCCGCGCTACAAGTACGCGTTCGAGTTCTTCCGCCGTCTGCCGCCCACGCCGGAGCGCTTCATCAGCGACCGTGTGCTCGTGGACATGATGCTGGCCGACCGCAGCCTGCTCTACGTCGGCGGCGCCGGTTCCTGCGCGGGCTGCGGTGAAGGCACGGCCCTGCGCATGTGGATGGCTGCGGTAGCCTTCCAGGTCGGTCGCGAGAACATCGGCATCGTCAACGCTACCGGCTGCACCACGGTGTACGGTTCGACCTATCCCTACAACCCCTGGATGGTGTCGTGGACGAACTCGTTGTTCGAGAACGCGCCCACCGACGCCATGGGCATCCGCGCCCGCTGGGACCAGATGGGCTGGCAACACAAGCGCCTGTGGGTCATCGGCGGCGACGGCGCCATGTACGACATCGGCTTTTCGGCCCTGAGCCGGATGCTGGCCAGCGGTATGGACATCAAGGTTCTCGTCCTGGACACCCAGGTCTATTCGAACACGGGTGGTCAGTCCTCGACCAGCACCTTCACCGGCCAGAACACGAAGATGACCCCGGTCGGAAAGGTGGAAATGGGCCGCAGCGAACGGCGCAAGGAGCTTGCCCAAATCGCCATGATGCACCCGGATGTCTTCGTCGCCCAGACCACAGCCGCCCATGCCAACCACTTCTACCGGGCCGTGATGGATGCCAACACCTACCCCGGTCCGGCCGTCGTCGTTGTCTACACGACCTGCCAGCCCGAACACGGGGTGGGCGACAACGAATCGGCCCAGCGTGCCCGCGCTGCTGCGCCAGCGCTGGATCGCCTGGCGCGAGCAGCCCCTGCCGCAGGCCGGCGACTGAATGGCCCTTCCC
>JAOADB010000350.1 GCA_026417535.1 Caldilineales bacterium | reverse complement strand
ATCCTCATGGAGGCCTACGCCGGCCACGGCCACATCACCGTGGGCGACGGACCCTACCCCCACGGCGTCGAGTCGGTGCCGGAGCCGGGGCCGACCCAAACCACCGTGCAGCCCTCCTCCTTCGGCATCTGGCGCGAGGAGGTGTACCAGGCCGCGCTCGACTTCACCACCCTGTTCGAGCTGTGCCAGCGCCTCGACCCCAACAGCCTGCGCGCGGCCGAGATCGCCGAGGCGCTCATGGACGCCACGATGATCATAGACCCGGAGCTGCCCGAGGCCGCCCTGCTGGAGACCGTCCGCGCCGGCCGCGAGCGCATGCGCCCCGTGTTGGCCAAGCGCAACGGCCCCACCATGCCCACCCTCCACGCCTTCGGCCACGGCCACATCGACGTGGCGTGGCTGTGGCCCTTGCAGCACACCGAGCGCAAGATGGCCATGACCATGCTCAACCAGTTCCTGCTCTTCGAGGAGTACCCGGAGCACCGCTTCCTGCAGAGCCAGCCGCACCTCTACTGGATGATGGCGCAGCGCTACCCCGACATCTTCCAACGCATCCGGGAGGCCGTGCGGGCCGGGCGCATCATCGCCGACGGCGGCATGTGGGTGGAGGCCGACACCAACCTCTCCGGCGGCGAGAGCCTGATCCGCCAGATCCTGCACGGCCGGCGCTACTTCCGCGAGGTCCTGGGCGTGGACAGCCGCATCCTCTGGCTGCCCGACGTCTTCGGCTACTCGGGCGCGCTGCCGCAGATCCTGGTCGGCTGCGGCATGGAGGGCTTCGCCACCCAGAAGATCACCTGGGCCTACAACGGCGGCGAGCCCTTCCCCTACAACACCTTCTGGTGGGAGGGCATTGACGGTACGGCCATCCCCGCCCACATCTTCACCGAGTACAACAGCGAGATGCGGCCCAGCGCCGTCCTCGACCGCTGGAACACGCGGCTCAAGAAGACCGGCATTTGCTCCATGATCATGGCCTTCGGCTGGGGCGACGGCGGCGGCGGGCCGGCCCGCGACCACCTGGAGTTCTACCGCCGGGTGCAGGACCTGGAGGGCCTGCCGCGCGTGCGCATGTCCTCGCCGGCCGAGTTCTTCGCCGACCTGCGCAGCCAGGGCCTGCCGCGCGAGCGCTACGTGGGCGAGCTCTACTTCCAGGCCCACCGCGGCACCTACACCTCCCAGGCCCGCACCAAGCGCGGCAACCGCAAGAGCGAGTTCGCCCTGCGCGAGGCCGAGCTGTGGGGCAGCCTGGCCCGCGTCGTCGCCGGCTTCGACTTCGGCCCGCGCAGCCTGGAGGAGGCCTGGCGCCGGGTGCTGCTCAACCAGTTCCACGACATCCTGCCCGGCTCCTCTATCCATCGGGTGTACGAGGAGGCCGAGGCGGCCTACGCCCAGGTCATCGCCGAGGCCGAACGGTGGACGGCCGCGGCCCTGGCGGCCCTGACGGGGTCCGGCCAAGGCCGCACGGCCTTCAACTCCCTCCCCTGGCCGCGGCGGGCCCTGGTGCAGGGCGAGAACGGTCCGGTGGAGGTGGAGGTGCCGGCCTGCGGCTGGGCAGCGGTTCCATCCCAGGCCGACCCTGCGCCCACCGACGGCGCCCGGGTGGCGCTGGAGCCGGACGGGTTCGTGCTGGAGAACGCCCGCATCCGCGCCCGCTTCGACGGCCTGGGCCAACTCGTCAGCCTGTGGGACCGCGAGGCCGAGCGCGAGTGGATGGCCGCGGCGGGCAACGTGCTCACCCTGTACAAGGACGTGCCCACCAAGTGGGATGCCTGGGACGTGGACAGCATGGTGGAGCTGATGCCCGTGACTGGCGACGATGCGGCGGCGCAGTTCGAAATCGTGGAGGACAACCCCTTGGTGGTCGCCGTGCGCGTGCGCCGCACCCTCAACCTGTCCACGGTGGAGCAGGTCATCCGTCTGCGCCGCGACAGCCGTCGCATTGACTTCGCCACGGTGGTGGACTGGCAGGAGAGCCACAAGCTGCTCAAGGTCAGCTTCCCGGTGGAGGTCCACACCAACGAGGTCATCTCCGAGATCCAGTTCGGGCACATCCGTCGGCCCAACCACCGCTCGCGGCAGTACGACCAGGACCGCTTCGAGATCTGCAACCACAAGTGGTCGGCCCTGGCCGAGGAGGGCCGCGGCGCGGCGGTGCTCAACGACGGCAAGTACGGCCTGAGCGCGCTGGGCAAGCGCATCAACCTGACCCTGCTCAAGTCGGCCATGGCCCCCGACATGACCGCCGACAAGGGCATCCAGACCTTCACCTATGCGCTCTACACCTGGAACGGGCCCCTCATCGCCAGCGATGTGCTGCGCGAGGCCTACGACCTCAACGCGCCGGTGCAGCTGGTGGACGCCGCGCCCGTCGCGCTGCCCGCAGGGAGCGGCTCCTTCTTCCGGTTGGACCGTGACAACATCGTCGTCGAGACCGTAAAGCCGGCCGAGGACGGGTCGGGCGACATCGTCCTGCGCCTGTACGAGGCCATGCGCACGGCCACCCGTTGCACCCTGGAGGCGTTCCGGCACATCCGCGAGGCCTGGCAGACGAACCTGCTGGAGGAGGACCCGACGCCCCTGACGGCCGACGGCTCGCGGCTGACGTTGGACTTTCGGCCGTTCGAGATCAAAACGGTGCGGCTGAGGTTTTAGGCCACAATCCGAACTGTCTCTTATACACA
>JAOADB010000349.1 GCA_026417535.1 Caldilineales bacterium | reverse complement strand
ACCTGAATGTGGACCCGGTCAAACAGCCCATGCCCATCCAGCCCACGGCCCACTACGCCATGGGCGGCATCCCCACCGATGGTCGTGGCCGCGTCGTCGTGGATAGCAAGGAGACGGTGTTGCCGGGGTTGTATGCGGCGGGTGAATGCGCCTGTGTGAGCGTGCATGGCGCCAACCGCCTGGGCACGAACTCGCTGGTGGACCTGGTGACCTTCGGCAAATGGGCCGGTCAGGACATGGCGGCGTTTTGCCAGGCCAACGATTTCCCCAAGTTGCCGGCCGAAACCTGGGAGCCGGTGGCGGCAGAGCTCGAGGCCATCCGCCAGCGCAAAGAGGGCGAAAACGTGGCCGAGATCCGGCGCAGCATGCAGGCCATCATGATGAAGAACGTGGGCGTCTTCCGCACCCAGGAGCTGCTGGACGAGGCCATCGCCCACCTGCAAGAACTGCGTCGGCGCTATCGCCGTATCGCCATCATGGACAAAGGCCGTCGCTACAACACCGACTTGCTGGAAGCCTGGGAGCTGGGGTGCATGCTCGACCTGGCCCTGGTGACGGCCGTGGCCGCTGCCGCCCGCACCGAATCGCGCGGGGCCCATGCCCGCGATGACTATCCCGAACGCAACGACGCCGAGTGGATGAAGCACTCGCTGGCCTGGCTGGAGACCGACGGCCATGTCACCCTCGATTACAAGCCGGTGCGTCTCGTGTTCAATTCTGACGGCACGCCCAAGTATCCGGCCGTCAAGCGGGTCTACTGAGCGCCGCCGTTTTGCCTGTAAGGAGTCCATCGTATGTCCAAGGTGCATTTGAAAGTGCGCATTTTGCGCTTCAATCCCGAAACCGACAAAAAACCGCACTGGAAGGAGTACGAGGTCGAGACCGAAGAGAACGCCCAGGTGCTCGATGTCCTGCACCAGATCAAATGGTACCAGGACGGCACGCTGACACTGCGGCGCTCCTGCGCCCACGGCATCTGCGGCTCGGATGCGATGGTCATCAACGGCCGCAACCGTCTGGCCTGCAAAACGTTGGTCAAGGACGTGGCGCCCCGGCTCACGGTAGAGCCTATCCGCGGTCTGCCGGTCATCAAGGACCTGGTGGTGGACATGGAGCCGTTCTTTGCCAAGTATCGCGAGGTGATGCCGTGGCTGATCAACACGACCAAACCGCCGGAACACGAGCGTTTGCAAAGCCCGGAAGATCGCGCCCGTTTTGACGACACCACCAAGTGCATCCTCTGCGCGGCCTGTACCACCTCGTGCCCATCGTTTTGGGCCAACGGCCGCTATATCGGCCCCGCCGCCATCGTCCAGGCCCACCGCTGGATTTTCGACAGCCGCGACCAGGCCACGGCCGAGCGTCTGCAAATCCTCAACGACCGCTTTGGCGTCTGGTCGTGCCGCACGGCTTTCAACTGCGTCGAGGCTTGCCCGCGCGAGATCAACATCACCAAGGCCATCGGCGAAGTGAAAAAGGCGCTGCTCTACGGCACCACCGAGTTTTGACAGACGGATAATGGGACGATGGACGACGGACGATAGACGATGGGTTTTCGTCTTTCGTCCGTTGTCCTTCGTCACGGAGTGGCACCGATGGAGACCTACAAGCCGTTTGGAATCGTCTGCGCTCATGGGGTATACTTGGGGTTGGGAGCTGTACGACGATGCCGCAATTGCGCCAGAACCTGGTGACCAAGCAATGGGTGGTGATCAGCACCGAGCGATCGCGGCGTCCACATAGCCTGAGCGAGTTGCAGCCCTGCCAACCGCCCGATCTACCGGCCTACGATCCCAATTGCCCCTTCTGCGCGCTAGAAGAACGACCGGGCGAAGTGGAAGTGTTGCGCCTGCCGGAGGACGGCGCCTGGCGGGTGCGCATCGTGCGCAACCGTTATCCGGCCCTGGCGCCGGAGGGCGATCTCGAACGCCACTTCAGCGGCGTGGAACGCTGGATGACCGGGCTGGGCTATCACGAGATCGTCATCGAAAGCCCGTATCACAACCTGTCGCCGGCCCGGGCCGATGCCGAGGACCTGTATCTGACCCTGTTGGCCTTTCAGCGTCGCGGGCAGATGCTGGAAAAGGACCGGCGCATGGTGTACATCCAGTACTTCAAGAATCACGGCGCGGCCGCCGGGGCCTCGCTTGACCATCCCCACAGTCAGATCATCGCCCTGCCCGTGGTGCCGGGCGCACGCCGACAACGAGCCGAAGAGGCGCGACGCTATTTCGATGAAATCGGCAGCTGCGTGTTTTGCGCCATGCTGACGGACGAGCTGCGTCTCGGGAGCCGGCTGGTGGCCGTCAACGAGGGTGCGGCCGCGTTTGTGCTCTATGCCGCGCTCAGCCCGTTTCACATTTGGGTGTTGCCGCGGCGTCACCTCTCCAACTTCCTCGAAGCCGAACCGGAGGATGTACGGGCCGTGGCCGCCTGCCTCCATCGGGTGCTGCGGGCCTTGGACCGGGGCCTCAATAACCCCGCCTACAATTACGTGCTTCATTCCTGCCCCCTGCACGACCGCGGGCGGGAATACCTGCACTGGTACGTTACGGTCGTGGCGCGCGTTTCCACGTTGGCCGGCTTCGAGATGGGCACGGGCATGTACATCAATCCCACCCCTGTCTCTTATACACATCT
>JAOADB010000348.1 GCA_026417535.1 Caldilineales bacterium | reverse complement strand
TGTATCTGCTGCGCGACCTATGTCAGCTCTCGTTCCCCCAAATCGGCGAGGTCTTGGGCGGACGCGATCACACCACCGCCATGTACGGTTACGAGAAAATCGTCCAGGAGATGGAGAGCGATGACGAGCTGCGCCGACACCTGGAGCAGGTGCGGGTGCGCTTGCTGCGTCGCACGTAAGCGCACAACAGGCAAGGCGAGCGAAGGCGTTCCCCTCACCTACGCCGAGCGGCGCACGACCGGAGCATTGCGGATGGCTCCGGCCGTATGCCGCTCGGCGGCTTGTGGATAACTCGGCCCCAAATTGGGGAAAACGTTGCTGAGCTGTGGATAACGTTCGGGATGCTAACGTTCCCGGTTGCCGTTCTCGTACTCGGCACCCCGATAGTAGGTCATGTGTTGGAGTTGGGCCACCGGGTCCACGTATTGGACGCGCACATCGGGCGGCACGGTGAGGGTGATGGGAGCGTAATTGAGCAAGGCCTTGACGCCGAGTTCGATAAGGCGGGCAGCCACCTCGCGGGCAGCTGAGGGCGGGACGGCCAGGATGCCGATCTCGACCTTTTGTTCGCGCACAATGTCGGCCAGTTCGTCCATGCTGTGGACGCGATGCCCGGCGATGACGGTGCCGATCTTGGCCGGGTCGTTATCGAAGACGGCGACGATGTGGAAGCCGTGTTCGTCGAAACGTTGGTAGTGGAGCAATGCCTGGCCCAAGTCGCCGACGCCGATCAGCACCATCCGCCACTCGCGATCCACGTGCAGAATCCGACGCAGCTGTTCGCGCAGGTAGGCGACATTGTAACCCGTGCCTTGCTTGCCGAATTCGCCAAAATGGGAGAGATCCTTGCGGATCTGCGCCGAGCTAATGCCCAGGCGGTCGCCCAATTCCTGCGAGGAGGTGATCTGCCGACCTTCGGCCAACAGATGGTTGAGCACCCGCAGGTAAATGGGAAGACGGGCGACGACGATGTCGGGGACTTCGTTTTGCGGCATAGAAACAGCTCCTGCGAGAAGAAAGGACAGCATTGACCTAGAAGGCGTCATGTGCCGAGTTTGTGCCCGGTTTGTGAAATATCGGATAATTCATCATAGCACAGACGGCGCCGATGGGCAACTGCCAGCGCCCTTGATGATAGAGACGAGACGTATTCCCTGGCGTCCTTCATCCTGCGCCTGGATGGAGGCCGATGGACAGGACGAAAAACGGAGGGCGCCCAAGCTCTCCCAAGCTCCCCTGAGCTCCTAATTTTCCCCCTGCGCACAAATAGGGTACAATAGCTTACCGCAATCAGGGTACTCTTGCGGCAACGAGGCCGGGGTAGATTGTGAACCTTTTGACAAGGCAAAACCGTCCGGCCTGGGCGAGGATTCTCAGGAAGTTGTACACAAGCTGACTTCCCTCGCCCTGCGTTCAGTGTACACTGTACGTTTGGAACGTTCGCACGTTCCCACGTAAGGACGGTCGCTTCCCATCCGTTTCCCGTGTGTTGATCTCCAATGATGAACGGCGTGAGCCGCCGAAGGCAGCGCCGTCATCATCCCGCCTCATCCCACCTCATGACGTTCCACGGAGTTCCGTTTATGAAGACGAATGGCGAACGGCCCGGACCGTTTCCTTTTCCGGGTATCCCTGTCACAACCGATGGTAGCGGCGCCGTCAGTTGGGTGGAGACCCACATCACCCAGGGCGCCTGTGCGTATCCCATTACCTCCTCCACCGTGATGGGCGCCAACTATGCCCAGGCCGTGGCCAACGGCCAGAAAAACCTCTGGGGCGATCCCCTCATCTTCATGGAGCCGGAATCCGAGCACTCGTCGGCTTCGGCGGCCGAGGGTTTTGCCCTGGCCGGCGGCCGCGTGACCAACTTCACCTCGGGTCAGGGCCTCATCCTGATGAAAGAGGTGCTCTATGTCATCGCTGGCAAGCGATTGCCGGTGGTTTTCCACATCGGCGCTCGCGCCCTCACCAGCCAGAGTCTGAACGTCCACGCCGGTCACGATGACGTGATGGGCGTGGCCGATACGGGTTGGGGCATCCTCTTCGCCCGTAACGCCCAGGGCGCGGCTGACCTGGCTCTCATCGCCCGGCGCACGGCCGAGGACAGCGAAACGCCCTTCCTCAACTGCCAGGATGGCTTCCTGACCACCCACACCATCGAAAACGTGCGCCTGCCCGAGCCGGAGCTGATGAAACGCTTCGTGGGCAACCCGGCCGAGAAACTGCGCAACTACATGGACCCTTCGCGGCCGATCATGTCGGGTGTGGTGCAGAACCAGGACAGCTATATGAAGGGCAAGATCGCCCAGCGCTACTTCTACGACCGCGTCAAGCCCTTCCTGGTGCGGGCCATGGACGAGTTCTACGAGCTGACCGGCCGGCGCTACAACCTGGTCGAACCCTACCGCATGGACGACGCCGAATACGCCATCGTCGCCATGGGCAGCATGGCCGAGACGGCCGCCGTCACCTGCGACTACCTGCGCGAGGAGACCGGTCTCAAGGTCGGCGTGGTGCACGTCACCTGCTTCCGTCCCTTCCCGGGTCCCGAGCTGGTGGAAGTCCTGGGGCGCTGCAAGGCCATCTCGGTCATCGAGCGGATGGACAATCCCCTGGCCCAGAGCAACCCGCTGACGGCCGAGATCAAGGCCGCCTTTGCCGATAGCCTGATAGATGCGCCCGGTTACCCGCGGC
>JAOADB010000347.1 GCA_026417535.1 Caldilineales bacterium | reverse complement strand
GGATAGGCCACTTCGGGCTGGCGACGGTAAATGGTGCCGATGATATGCAGGTCGGTGACGGCCAGCAGATGCTGAATGAGGTGGGTGGCGGCAAAACCGGCCGCACCGGTCACAAGGGCGCGCATAACGGCAGGGATTATAACCAACCCGGCCAAAGGGACGGAAAAACGAGACGGAGGAGGAGAGCTCGGGGGAGCTTTTTCCATCGTCCATCGTCTATCGTCCATTCTCCGCTTGTCCTCCCTTTCGGCCTGTATTACCATCGTCTATCGTCCATTCTCCATCGTCCCCGACCATGTCGTACCGCCGCGCTCGCTTCATCCTGGCCTGTCTGACGCTGTTGGCGGCCGTACTCCGCCTGTGGCGGCTGAGCGAGGTGCCGCCCGGTCTCTTTTTGGACGAAGCCGGCAACGGCCTGGATGCGCTGNACATCCTGGCCGGTCGGCCCTCCCTTTTTTTCGAGCGCTCGCTGGGCAAGGAACCCCTGCTCAATTACCTGATCGTGCCCTTTGTGGCCTGGTTGGGCCGGGAACCGCTGGCGGTGCGCCTGCCGGCAGCCCTCGTGGGCATTCTGACCGTGCCGGCCACGTTTTTCCTGGCCCGCGAGCTGTGGCATGAGGAGGGCCGAGACCGGGCGACCTGGATCGGATGGATCGCTGCCGGGCTGTTGGCCGTCAGCTATTGGGCCGTGACCCTCAACCGCATCAGCTTTCGCGCCAACACGTTGCCGTTTCTGGCTGCAGTGGCGTTCACCCTGGTCTGGCGGACCTGGCGGCGGGGTGGAAAAGGCCGGGCCGTCGCCGCTGGGGCCACGCTGGGTCTGTGTTTTTACACGTACCTGGCCGGGCGATTCGTCTATCCCCTGGCCTTGGTCGGGCTGGGCTTGGCGGCCATGTCGCCCGATGGCCGCTCGCTGCTGCGCCGACGTCGGCAAGAACTCCTCCTCATAGCCGGGGTGTGTCTGGCCGTCATGCTCCCCTTGCTCGTGCATTTCGCCCGGCATCCGGAGGATTTCATCCGTCGCGCCGACCAGGTGGTTTTCACGCGGGCGGCCGCAGAGGCCGGAACCCCCCTGATACCCCTGTGGGAAAGCCTGATCGGCAACCTGGGCATGTTCGGCGGAACGGGCGACCTGGAACCGCGCCACAACCTGCCGGGTCGTTCCCTGCTGACGCCCTGGCTGGCCGTGCTTTTCTGGACGGGAATAGGCCTGGCCCTGCTGCGCGGCCGTCGCCATCCCGCGCAGGGCTTCGCCGTCGCCTGGTTCGGCCTCCTCCTGTTACCGGCCATCCTGGCCGCCATTCCCCCACGCCATGCCCTGCGCGCCATCGGCACGCAACCCATCGTTTACAGCCTTTGCGCGCTGGCCTGTGTCGAGACCGTGTCCCGCCTCACCCGGCGTCGCCGTCCCGACCGTCTCCCACCGGCCCTTATGGGCCTTCTCCTCGGCGGCCTCGTGACGGTCGAAGCCAGCCTCACCGTCTCCACGTACTTCGGTCGGTGGGCCAACGACCCCGCCACCTACTTCGCCTATCTGGGCCAGGACCGGGCCGTCGCCACGGCCATCAACCAGGCGCCGCCTGCCGTTCGCTACATTGTGCCCCTGAACGACCGCTGGCGTGGGCTGGGCGGCAAGTACACCTTCGATTTTCTCGTCTCGGACCGCAGCCGGGTGCTCTTTTTCTTCCCGCAGGCCGATAACGCCATCGCCCGTCTGAACGACCTGGTGAATACGCCAGGTGTGGAGCAGGTGCGGGTGGTGTGGATGGCCGAGGGCGACGATGTCTCGGCCGACCCCCAACGCGTGACCGCGCTGTTGCTCGGCCGGATGGCTCAGCCGCTGGCCGGGGAAACGGGCGCCGGTTATACCGTAGAGACCTTTATCCCGGCCGCCTCCGGGCCGGTACGGCTGGATTTGCCGATGCCTTCACGCCCGGTTCGGGCCTCTTTTGCGGATGCCGCCGGCCGAAGTCTGCTTCTCATCGGCTGGAATGTGGCCGACAGCGCCGCCGCCGATGCCCATGTCACGGCAGGCGGGTTGGGAACCGTGGCCTTGCAATGGTCGGCCACGGCGCCGCCGTCGGTGTTCCTGCGCGTCTCTCTGCGTCTGGTGGATGCCTATCGACAACTCGTTGGTCAAGCCGACAGCGACTTGGTGGATACCACGCCCCTCTACAACCCCGATTGGCCGCCCGGCCACACGGCCACCACCTATCATCCCCTCGAAGCCGCGCCGGGCACACCGCCGGGTCTGTACACCCTGCTGCTCGCCGTGTACGAGGCCGACACCCTGCGCCGATGGGCCGTGACCGACGCCGACGGCATCCCGCGAGAGGTTGTGCCGTTGGGTCAGGTGCAGGTGGCCGCGCCGTGGCCGACAGCGCCGGCCTACGCGCCGCCTGTGGCGCTCCCACAACCGCTCGTCGTGGCGGATGGCCTGACCTTGCTGGGCCATGATGGGCTACCCACCCAAGGGGTGCCCGGCCTGCCGCTGCCGCTCGCTCTGGGCTGGGAGGTCACGAAGCCCCAAACCGGCCGCACGGTGGGCGTGTGGTTGGGCGACCACCCCCTCGGCCGCCTGAACCCGGCGACGCTGCCTCTCGGTCGTTGGCGTCTGGCCCAACCGTTGCCGGTGCCACCCGACCTGGCGCCCGGCGTTTATCCGCTGCTGCTGCGCGACGAGGCGGTCTCGGCCACGGCCATCCCCCTGGGCCTGTCTCTTATAC
>JAOADB010000346.1 GCA_026417535.1 Caldilineales bacterium | reverse complement strand
GCTCATGACGCGGTAGTAGCCGCGCACGTGCGCGTAGAGGCCGTCGCCGGGTCCGTGGCCGTGGTCGGTGCGGTTGCAGCCTGCGCCGGGGTCCAGGTTGAAGTCCACCTTGATCCAATCTGCGCCGAACTCGGTCACCAGTCGCGCCAGGGTGGCGTAGGCCCACTCCTGCGCCTGCGGGTTGCCCAGACACACGTACCCCAGCGCAGCGCCATCGCGCAGGGCCACGAAGTCGGGCCGTTCCTGCGCCAGGGCCGCGCGCGGGCCCAGGCCCTCGATCTCGCACCAGATGCCGAACTTCATCCCGTGCGCGTGCACGTGGTCGGCCAGCTTGCGGATGCCGTTGGGGAAGCGCCGCGCGTTGACCAGGTGCCAGTCCCCGCGGTAGTGCTCCCAGAAGGTGTCGGGGTCGCTGGGCCCGAACCAGCCGGCGTCGAGAGTGCATACCTCGAAGCCCATGCGGGCCGCCTCGTCCACGTTGCGCAGGAACACCGCCTCGTTGATCTCGGCGTCCTCGTAGGGCCACCAGTGGTTCCACTCCACCGGCAGCTGCCGCGAGAGGTCGTTGGCGGGATACCAGTGGCGGCGCCCCACGCGGGCGTACTGCTGGGCCACGTCGTCCAGGTCAGCGCCGACGGCCAGGACGAAGGGCGGCGCCTCGAGGGCCTCGCCCGGCGCCAGGGTCTTGGCGAAGGCCCAATCGTGCAGGCCGCCTGTCAGGCGAAAGCCGCCCCCTGCCTGCGGTGAGAAGCGCATGGCCCAGTTGCCCGACCACGCCACTGCGCCGGCGAGCGCCTCGCCGCCCGGCCGGAACAGGGCGAACCAGGGATGGTTGCCCTTGGACGACCGGCCGGAGCGCGACTCCAGGACCGTCTCGCCCGCCAGCGGCTGCTCGACCGGCTCGAACTCGCTGCCCCAGTTGCCGGTGAAGGCCAGCAGGCGCAGCTCAGCCGGCGCCAGGTCCAGGGAGAGCGAGTCCAGGCGGGTGACGGTCACCGGCGTCGCGCCGACGTTGCGCACCGTGGGCCAGCACTCCACCAGCGCGCTGTCGTCGTAGCCGCGCGCCGTCAGCGTCACCTCCAGGCCGTCGCCCGCGAAGGCCAACACGTCCTGGCGGTAGCCGTTCTCCCGGCTTGTGTTCGCCTCACGCAGGTTTAGATTGCGCGCGCTCCAGCGTCTGCCGTCGGCCTCGACGCCGAACAGCTCGTGGGGGCCGGTGGCCAGCCAGTCCACGCCGTCCAGGTGCAGCCGCAGCTGGCCGCGGTCGAGGGTGAACCATTCCGTGTAACGGTTGGGGCCGATGTTCATAATGGCTCCGTTTTTTACCTTATCCTGTGCCAGACGGATGGAAGACGAACGACGACTTTTCTTCGTCTTTCGTCCGTCGTCCTATGGTCGAAAGCCCGTTCACCAATCACCGGTCACCACCACCCGTGCATCGGGCTCCTGCTCAAAGCGTTCGATCCGGTCGGCCAGAGCCTGAGCGCGGGCCGCGCCCAACACGGGCGTGGTCAGCTGCAGGAACTTGGCCCGCAGCGCCTCGTCCGTAGGCGGCTGCGAGGCGTCCCAAGGCGCTTCGGTACGGCCAGAGCGGAGTTCGCGTCCGTCCCTCGTGTGCAGTGTCACGTCGGCGAAAGCCCTGGCGGGAAAGGCCGCCTCGTAGTCCGGTTCGACCTCGACCTCGACCCGGTCGGCCAGGGCCAGGAGGTCCGGGTCGAACAGGCGGGGAGGCAGCACTTGCCGGGGGCCGAGCTCGCCGTCTATCAGGGCGGCGGCGATGGGATAGGCCAGATTGTACTGAGCCTCTTCCGTGTTGGTCGGGTGGGCGCGGCTGAGGCGGGCGGCTGCGGCAAAGGTACGCACGCGTATGGCGGCGATGTCTGCGGCCGCAAGGCGCTGAGCACGGGCCAGACGAATGGCGGCGGCAATGGCGGGTTGGGTCCAGCGGCAGCAGGCGTAGGGCTTGAAGTAGAGGTTGAGGATCTCGTAGCGATGGCCCAGGCTCAGGACCCAATCGGGGTTGGGCGAATCGTCGAAAAGGGGATGCACCCCGGTGAAGCCTTGGGCGGCCATGAGCGCGGCGGTCATGCCGACCATGGCACCCCAACCGGTGCTGTCTTTGCCCATGTTGGGCCGGTCAATGCCTTTCATCATGGGTGCGATGGGGGCGAGGTACTCGGCTGCGCCCATCGCTTCGCATAGCAATTGGCTATCGAACCCGAACACCCGTCCGACAACGGCTGCGGCGGCAATGGCGCCCCAGCTGCCCGATGAGTGATAGGTCGTGGTCGTGGCGTGGCGGATGAGCCCGGCGCGAATGGCGATTTCGTAGCCCAGGACGAGGACGGTCAGAAACTCGGCGCCGGAGAGAGGACGGCACTCCGCCGCAGCCAACAGGGCTGGGAGCACGCACACGCCCGGATGGCCTTTGATGGGACGATAGCCGTCGTCGATGTCGAGGGCATTGGCGGCGAAGCCGTTGGCCAGTGTCGCCCCGACGGGGGAGACCCGCGCGCCGGTCGCCAGTATGGTGGCTTCGCCCCCGGCAAAATGGGCGGCGGCAAAGGCGGCCGTCAACCGGGCCACAGGGGTTTGCGTGCCGGCAAGCAGCGCGGCCATCCCGTCGAGCAAACAGCGCCGTGCCTGGTGCTGCACAGCCGGCGGCAGGTCGCTCCAACGGGTTGTTTGCAGAAAATGAAGGACGTGGGCGAGCATGGTTGGACGATGGACGGTGGTAGGT
>JAOADB010000345.1 GCA_026417535.1 Caldilineales bacterium | reverse complement strand
CTACTGGAGCATCAATTTGCCGGCACCCCGACCGTCTTTACCGGCTATCTACATGGGACGGATCTGGCTGCCGCCTACGCCTCCGCCGATATGTTTGTGTTGACCGGCGCCAATGAGACCTTCGGTAACGTTGTGCTGGAGGCCATGGCCTCGGGTCTGCCGGTAGTGGTACCTAGCACCGGAGGCCAACTGGACCATGTGCGTCACGGCGTCAACGGCCTGATCTACGATGCCGAGGACACCGATGCGCTGATTGCCCGGGTAGCCTGCCTGGTCAATGACCCGCCGCTGGCGCGCCGTCTGGGGGCTGCCGGCCGCGCTTATGCCGAAACCCAACGCTGGGAGCAGGTGCTGGATGGGTTGATCGCCGATTGGCAGAGCATCGTTCGTCAACCACAAATGGCGTTGGCTGCCTGAAACATCATGGGACAAGCCGATTTGCATCTTCACACGACCTTCAGCGATGGCGTAGGAACGGTCGAAGCGGTGTTGGAGGCAGCACGACGCGCTGGACTGGACATCATCGCCATCACCGACCACGATACGTTGCAGGGCGCATGGCGAGCCTGTGATCTCGGCCCGCGCTATGGTCTCGAAGTGGTACCCGGAGTTGAAATCTCGACCGCCGAAGGACATCTCCTGGCCTATTGGGTCGAACGGCCTATCCCACCGGGAAGACCACTGCTCGAGACCGTACTGCGGGTGGGCGAACAAGGCGGCCTCTGTGCTATTCCCCACCCTGCTGCCCCTTGGGCGTCTAGCCTCAGCGCGGCAGCGATCTGGCGCGTCCTGGAGCATTCCGACGCGACGCGCATCCTGGTCGGCATCGAGGTTTACAATATGGGGCTGCCACGGCTGGCTGAC
Organism: Caldilineales bacterium; assembly: GCA_026417535.1. Taxonomy (GTDB): domain Bacteria; phylum Chloroflexota; class Anaerolineae; order J102; family J102; genus SSF26. The sequence continues at coordinate 1,898 of JAOADB010000345.1, read as the reverse complement.
AACCGCAACGCCCAGGCATTGGGAGAGGCCACTGGGCTGGCGCCATTGGCTAACACCGACTCGCACATGTTGTGGACGATCGGCCTGTGTCATAGCGAGTTTCCCGGCACATCGTCGCAGGCACTGCGCTGGGCGTTGGAACAGCGCCTGACCCGGCCCCTGATCGGGTCGCGTCCGGCCGCGTTTCTGGTCAGCTGGTTGCCGCAATGGTCACTGCGCCTGATCGGGTTTGGCTATTGGAGCGCTCATCCCGGCGCCACCATCACCCTCCGCCGCCTCAACACTGTGCCATCTTGGGCTGGCGAAAGAAGGGAAGGGTAGATGAAGACCGGGAGCGACCTGCCTCAAAACGCCGCGCAAAAGCGCAACGGCCCGCCGTTGGGAAAAGCCTTCGAGAACGCCGCAAAAAGTTGAACCGCGTCCGTGGTACGGACCTGAGTTGCGCAAACGTCAGGGATTGCGAAAATAGGACGAAGGGCGGAAGACGAAAACCTTTTCGTCCGCCGTCTTGCGTTTGTCCGGGACAAGACGGAGAGATCCTCCGTCTTTCGTCGCCGGATGGCAAAAACAGGGATGAAACCCATCGGCTCGACCGCTCGTGATTCACCGTGGCAGACCCGGAGGGGGCCGAGGTAACATCCGCCAAGGTGTAACCGTCCCAAGGAGGTGCACCATGAGCAACGTCTATTTGCCTGGAAGGGCCGTACGCTTGATCGTGCTTGTAGGATTAGCGATCGTGGCCTTGCTCCCGATGGTCGTTCCCGTTGCCGGACCTCCTGCCACGGTCAATGCCTCCATCACCCTCTACCCCGTGGCCGACGCCTGGGTGAACTACTGGTTGCCCAACTCCAATTACGGCACGGCTGATCGGTTGAAGGTCGGCTCGGAGGAATGCCCCGGCCAGGAGTTTCCCGACCGCGGCCGGGCCTTGCTGCGTTTTGACCTGGCGGCCATCCCGCCCGGCCAGATCATCCAGAACGCCACCCTGCGGCTCTATCAGCGTTTTTCCTACACCGGCGGCGCGACCACCAACACCATCGGGGTCCACCGTGTTACCGCTTCTTGGACCGAAACGGGGGTCAATTGGAACAACCAACCCGGCCATATGGTGCCAGCGGTCGCCACAACGGGGGTGGGTCTGGCTACGGGCGTGTGGTACGAGTGGGACATCACCGAGTTGGTGCGGAGCTGGTACAACGGAACCTACACCAATTACGGCCTCAAACTCATCAGCCAGGCCGAGACGGCCTGCAACATGCGCTACTTCGACAGCCGCGAGAACGTCTACGACGCCCGGCTGGTGATCACCCACGGGACGCCCACGCCAACGCGCACACCCACCCGCACGCCCACTCGCACGCCGACGCCTACGGCCACCCGCACGCCCACGGCGACGCCGGGCGCAACCCCGACCTCGGTGACAAGCAACGTCACGGTCTGCGCCGTGGCCGACGCCTTCTTGGGGGCGGCCGGACACGATTTTCCTTATGGCGCGTTTGAGACTTTCGGCGTGGGCTACGGCGGGATTGACTCGGCCACGGGCGTGTCGGTCGTGCGCTTCGACCTGGCCTTCATCCCGGCCGGTTCGACCATCGAAAGCGCCGTCTTCGAGGCCTATCAGTCCTTCGGCCAGGGGCTGAACACGGTCGCCGTGGGTCTGCACCCGGTCATCACGGCCTGGAACGAGGCCACGGTGACCTGGAGCACCATGCCGGGTTTCGACGTGGCGGTGACGACGGCCGGCCTCAACCTGACCGAGGGCTACAAGGCCTGGACGGTGACCGGCCTGGTGCAGCAATGGGTGAACGGCACGCGGCCCAACCACGGCCTGATGCTACGCGGGCCGCTGACTGGCGATCCCAATACGAACTACTACGTCCGCACCTGTCTCTTATACA
>JAOADB010000344.1 GCA_026417535.1 Caldilineales bacterium | reverse complement strand
TATAAGAGACAGACGTACACGTGCAGGCTCCCGGAAACGACGATGACATCGAGGAAGGGCTTGAGGGGTTCGCTGACACAGGCTTGGAGCGGGTAGGTGACGATGGGCAGCCGCACGCCCACCATGTCGGCAATGGTGGTAGCCCAGCCGGCCGTGGCATTGAGGACGACCCCGGTCTTGATGAACCCACGGTTCGTCTCCACGCCGGTCACGCGGCCGTTGGCCGTGCGGATGCCGGTGACGGTGGTGTGCTGATGGATGTGCACCCCGCGACGGTCGGCCTGGTGGGCATAGCCCCAAACGACGGCGTCATGGCGGATGATGCTGCCCGGCGGATGGTAGAGCGCGGCCAGGATGGGGTAGCGAGGATGCTCGCTGACATCGAGATACGGGCACAGGCGCTTGATCTCGTCCGGGCCGATGACCCGCGAATCCACCCCCTGCAAGCGATTGACCTCGGCCCGACGGCGCATGGTGCGCACGGCGCTGTCCGTATGGGCCAGGGTCAGGTGCCCGCGGCGACTGAAGAGGACGTTGAAGTCGAACTCCTCCGCCATCGCCTCGTACAGCTTAAGGCTCTCGTCGTAGAAAACGACACCCTCGGGCGTAAGGTAGTTGCTGCGGAGGATGGTCGTATTGCGACCGCTGCCCCCAGCGCCGATGTAGCTCTTGTCGAGCACGGCCACCCGGGTGATGCCGTGGTCTTTGGCCAGGTAGTAGGCGCAGGCCAGACCGTGGACGCCGCCGCCGATGATGACGACATCGTAGGAGGGGGCCAGGTCGTGATGCCGCCACATCGGGGTGGGGCGCTCCAGGCCCAGGCCCTGACGGAGAAGACGGAGGGACATAGGCAGAAAGAGGAATCGGTGGAGGGGACGAAGTGATACAATAGTTATCGCAATGTAGCGCAAGATGCCATCTTGCTCTACGTGATACGTGATACGATAGTTATCGCGATGAAATGCTTTTACAATGCGATGTTTGAGTATGGGAACGGGTCAGAGCAGGATGGTGAAACGCTGCCGGATGGCGGCATCCACCTCCGGCGGCAAGGGTGTGGGACGATGGGTGGCCAGGATGTGACGGGCCTGCCGCCGGGCAACCTCCCACATGCTCAGGCTGCCGTCCTCCTCCCAATCGCGGCGGCGTTGGCGGTCGCCGGAATGGGGGTAGTAGTACTCCGAGTGCATCAGCTTCCGGCTCTGTTCAGTGCCCAGGAAATGGCCGGCCGGCGGCTCATCCCCACGCCCGCGGCACACCTCGTCAATGACCTCCACCGAGAGGGTCTCCTCGGTGACCTCGATGCCCCGAACCATGCGCATGATGGCGCCGTTGATGTCATCATCTATGACGTACTGCTCGTAGGCCACCGTGAGCATGGATTCGAGGAACCCGGCCGAGTGGTGGATGTAGTTGGCCCCGGCCAGAGCTGCCGCCAGCCCGGTGATGCCTATCTCATAGCCGGCCTGGATGTCGGGGATTTTGGCGTCGGTCAGACCGGAGGAGTTGTACATGGGCAGGCGATAGAACTGGCCCAACTGGGCCGCCGCCGCGTGCATGAGCGCGAACTCGGGGGCGCCGCCGACGAAGTTGCCCGTGCGCAGGTCGGAGACCGAGGGCACATAGCCCAGGATGATGCGGGCGCCGGGCCGCACGAGCTGGGTGTAGACCACGCCCGACAGCTCCTCGGCGTTGATCTGGACGAGGGTGCCGGCCAGGGCCGCCGGCGAGGTGGCGCCGGCCTGGGGCGCCGAGGAGAGGAAGACGGGGATGTCCTGGCGCACGACCTCGGTCAGCACCTCGACCGTTTCCGGGGCATAGCGCAGGGGGCTGACCGTCCAACAGTTCGTGACGGAGATGATGGGCCGTTCGCGCAGGGCCTCGCGGCTGCCGACGATCATGGCCGCCATCTCGACCACGTCCCGCACCGATTGGACCGAGAAGCAGTTGCCGGTGACGTGTTTGGTCGTGTTGGCCAGCGAGGCGTAGTAGGTGTTGATATCGAGAAGCGCGATGGGGATGTCGCGAGCCACGCAGGCGCGCAGGTAGAAGTGGATGTTGTCCAGCGCGTCCACGAGCCGGGCGATCTCGGCCACGTCTCGCAGGGTGGACTCGCGCACGCGACCCGTTTCTAGGTCGAGCACCTGCACGGCCGCGCCGCCCGTGCCCATGTAGACCCGCGTCCCACCCAGGAGGATGTCGTGTTTGGGGTCACGACCGCACAGGAGCACCTCGTTGGGCGCCTTTGCTAGGGCATCCTCGACCATGGCCCGTGGGATATAGACCCGATTGGCCGCGTCATCCACCCTCGCCCCGGCCGCCCGGAAAATCTCCCGACATTCCGAGGGCATGACCTCGATGCCCGTCCGCTCCAGCACCGTCAGCGACGCCTCGTGGATGCGGCGAACGTCCTCGTCGCTCAGCGGCTTGTACCGACCGCCCGGCAACCCCGGCCGGACAGGCGGTACCACCGGAGCCATACCCACGTCGCGGCGACGATGACGAGTGCGGTGAGCGACGGCATCCATAGTGGGAGGATTGTAGCGGAAAAATTCCGTCGGAGGCAAGGTTGGTGGGGAGGGGGCTTGGGGAGGGGAGGGCGTTTGGAGGGAGCTTGGGGGAGCTTGAGGGAGCTTGAGGGAGCTTGAGGGAGCTTGAGGGAGCTTGGGGGAGCTTCGAGGAGTTCGAAGGAGCTTGGAGGAGCTTGGCTTCGAGGGCGAACGACGAACCCCTTCCGTCCCGTCCTCCGCCGCAACCCGCAACGACGGCCGAACCCCGCCCGGCGCCAACCCCTCCGTCCTCC
>JAOADB010000343.1 GCA_026417535.1 Caldilineales bacterium | reverse complement strand
GCTTTACAAATCGAACCCAAGGATGCTCACGGCTTCATCATTGACTTTCAACACACCCAGGGCTGGACGACACCTGACGGCGCCCGTGTGCTCCTCCCCCGGATGAAGCTCATCCAGGAGGGTATCCGCGACCTGTTCAACCAACCCAGCATCCTCGAAAACCCCTTCCGCCCGGCCAATTGCCGAGACATCACACCCGAACCGTCTCCGACTCCATGAGATTGCGCGTTTTTCTTTGCGGCGTCCTGCTCGTCCTCTTCCTGACCGCCTGCCAGAGGACTACCCCGACGGTTCCCCAGGCTACAACCGTCGCCCTCGCCTCGCCGATGACGCCGACGGCGACCTCCACCCCCTTGCCGTCGGCGACCCCCACCCCGACGGCTACCGCCACACCCACGGCCACGGCCACCCCCACGGCGACGGCCACGGCCACGCCTACCATCACGCCGACGGCCACGCCGTTACCGCCGGTTTTGCCCACGCCGACCTTTACCGCCGATTTTTCCGCGGGCGGCGCGCCGGCCACCAACGCCGAGGGCACACCGACCGAAGCCTGTACGCCCTTTGTCACCTGCATCCCCGAACCGGTGCCGCCTTCGCAGGCGTTGGCTACGACCGAGAACATCCTGCTCCTCGGCAGTGACCTGCGCAGCGGCGATAGAACTTGGCGCACCGATACGATGCTGTTGGTGGCTGTGGACCACCAAAACAACCGGGTAGGGATTCTGTCCTTCCCCCGCGATTACTGGCTCTACATTCCCGGCTACACGAGCGAGAGTGGCAGCCATTTTCAGCGCCTGAACCAGGTGGATTACCTCGGCGAACACGTCATCAAGCATCCCCGGGGCGGCTTCGGCCTCCTTCAGGAGACATTCCAATACAATTTCGGCATCCGGCTCGACCGTTTTGCCCGTCTGCACCGCCAGGGCTTTGTGGACATCGTGGATACCTTGGGTGGGATTGACATCGAGCTCCCCTGCGAACTGTGGGAGCTGTCGCCCACCGAGGGGGTTCCCGGCGGTTTTCCCATTGGCAACGAGACCTTTTGGGTGCTCTATCTGCCGGCCGGGCGCAACCATCTCGACGGCGAGACGGCTCTCAAGTTCACCACCTATCGCTACAACTCGGCCGACTGGGACCGCGCCCGTCGCCAACAGGCTTTTTTGGCCGCCGCGCGCGAGCAGTTCATCCGGGCCGGCACCCTCACCCAGATCCCCCGGCTGTGGGGCATCTTCAAGGACTACTTCAAGACCAACCTGGGGCTGCGCGACCTGATCCGCCTCGGCGCGCTGGCCCGTGACCTCGACGTGAACGCCATCCATGCCCGTGTGATTGACTGGCAGGCGCTACAGCCGGTGGAACTCCGAAGCGGCGCCGCCGTGGTGACCTCGAAAGGCAACAGCGTCTTCCAGATCATCGAGGGGCTTTTTGCCGCGCCTTCGATTGCGGCCCAGTCCCAGCCGCCCACCGGTTGCCCCCCGCGCCCGCGTTGGGGCGATGCCTATCTGGCCAGCCTGCAGGCTGGCGCCACTCCCGCGGACCAGGCCACGCCCACGCCCTGATGACGGTAGGATTTCCCACCAACCCGTGGACGTTTTGGCCTCAGGGCCGGCCGAGGGTACAATAGCCCTGTATACCGTTTTCAAATCAGTCAAGGAGAGGAAAAAAGCGTGATTCAGCGAAAAACTCAAAATCTCGCCTTTTGGCGTAATGAATATCAAGTTGATGCCTCTGACCACGAATTCTTATACGAATTGTTGGTGGACTCGCAGGAACCGCAGCGGGTCGAGGATCTGACCTTGGCCCTGATTCGGCGCCGCTGCCGGCTGGAGGAAAACCGCATTCGCACCGAGTTGGAGCGGGGGCTGATCTACGACCCGGCCGAGCGCTACAAAATCGGCGATGAGATCGTCTTCCCGGCCCTGGATTTTGCCAAGGGTCGGGTGCAGAGCATCCGTCCGGGTGAGAATCCCGAACACGGCGCCTTTCAGGTCATCGGCGTCCGTTTTGCCGAGGAGCCGCGCGAACGCTACTTTGCCGCTGCGCTGAAGACGCCGCACGTGCTCAACCGCCGCGGTCGTCCGTTGCAACTCGATACCGACAACCTGCTCAGTCCCGAAGACCTCTACGCCGAAGTCGGCCCTGAGGTCGTGCGCAAGGTCGAGGAGCATCTGCGCCGCCATCCGAACGTATTTGCCGCAGCGGGGCCGTTGTGGCTGACGACCGATCACATGGTCGAGGTAACGGTGGGGCATCTCCACATCGCCGAAGCGGCCATCGAGACCGAAGCGCGACCTCTCAGCACGACAACGCTGCTCGGCATCCTGGAGCTGGCCCCCGACGCCTCGGAAGCGGTGCGGACGTTTTCGTTGGAAACGGCGCTCTATGCCGACGAGCGTTTCGTCCAGGTGGGCCGAGGCGAGGAATCGCTGTGGTATCTGCGCCGGTTGTTGCCGCCGGAGGCGCTGAGCATCCCGCCCGTGCTCGCCTATCGGCCCGAACCCTACCCGCGCGAGGCGCTCGATGTGGCGCTGCTCCAGGCCGAATGGGAGCTGGCCGATGAATGGACCGAGGGCGGGCTGGCGGAAACGGTGCCGACCCAGGTACCGTCCACCATGGTTTTGCTCACCTATCCCCATCTGGCGGCCGGCACGCTGCCGTTGCCGCCGGCGGCCCGCTCGATTTTCCCCCGCGGGCGCGGCGTCTGTTCGGCCGTGACCCTGATTGACGGTCGCTGGGGCACCCGCTTCCCCGCCTGGGTGATGCACGAGGGCCGCTATGCTGTCTCTTATACACATCT
>JAOADB010000035.1 GCA_026417535.1 Caldilineales bacterium | reverse complement strand
GGGGTGGGGGTGGGCGTGGGCGTGTTCGTGGGGGTAGGCGTGGGCGGGAGCTGGCGGTTCTTGAAGCGCACCTGCGAGCAGGTCAGGCTGCCGCGCACGGTCACGGTGAACATCTCATCCGTCACCGGTTCCCAGCCCGGCCGCATGATCTCCCACACCCGCCAGACGCCGGGGGTCAGGTCGTCGAAGCGGAAGTAGCCCGTGCCGTCGGTGACCCGCACGAGGTGGGGTTCATCGCTGCCCTCGGGCACGGCGTGGATTTCCCAACCGGGCAGACCGACATGGACGTCATCCACCTTGTAGCCTTCGATACAGCCGTTCGGCGGCGTGGGCGTGGCCGTAGGCGTGTTGGTCGGAGTCGGTGTTCGGGTGGGCGTGGGCGTTGGGGTATCGGTGCCGCACTTCAGGTTGGGGTCGCGCAGGATGAAGATGTTGTCCTCATACACCAGGTAGCCCGGCGCATCAATGCGGATGTGATTGGGCGCCACGACAATCCCTTCGAGCGAGGTGGCCTGGAACGGCTCCAACCCGGGCGGTGGGGTAATGATGATGTGATAGAACGGCGGCCGTGTGGTCGGTAGATAGAAGTTGTAGAAGCCGCCGGCATCGGTCAACCGGGTCTGGACAACGCTGTCGAGAGTGTCGGCCGTGTTGCTGCGCCAGGCATCCAAACGGGCATTGCGCACGGGCGTCATACCGTTGCAGGTGAGCTGGTAGACATAACCGCGCAGGCGGGTAGCCGGTGGACCGGGAGTAAAGGTGGGAGTCGGTGTCGGCGTGCCCTGCTGCATCTTGAAGCGGAGGTCCTCCAGACCGCGGATGCCGTTGCACGTCATCCCGTCCACCAGGGTGACGGTCAGGCTTGTCTGCGTGCCCGGATAGGGCGCCCAGCCCGGTTGCACCGTGATGGTAAAGACCCAATCCCCGGCGGCAAGGCCGTCGAACTTGAAATAGCCCAGGCTATTGCTGGTGCGGGTTTGCGAGGCTGCCGGGTTGCCCACCGGATGGGCCGTGATGGTCCAGCCCGGCAGACCGATATCGAGGGCATCGTGCACCCAGCCTTCGATACAGGCGGCCGTTGGCGCGGCGGGCGCCAGGTTGGGGGCGGCGTTGCCGTTCCCGGCCAAAGCCGAACCGGACAGAAGCGCCAATAGCAACAACAGGGCCGTTATGACCAGCAGAGAGATGACTCCTTTGGCGTGACGAAAGGACATGGAAAAACCCTCCTCATACGATGAGAGCGCAGCAAACCGCGCAAGGAAGAACGATGAGAGGACGAACGGGACAGGCATCAGCAGTGGCCGAATGGATGATGGGAGCCATCATGCCACAAGAGACGTCACCGAGAAGGCTTTCCTGACGGCGGCAAACGACCTACAACCGACTTTCTTTTGCGAGAGGAACTTTCCGGAATGAACAAATGTTAATTTTCTCTCGTGAAATACCCTGATACAACGCCTGTCACTCAGAATGCCGATAGACAACCCGCATTGTAATGCTTTTGTGTGGCCTCGTCAAAACTGACAGAAGGGCCAAAGACCGCTTTCAAGTCATTGCTCAGCCAGCCTACTCCTACTGTCTCGACTTTCGTTACCCGCTCATCGGGCCAAGGGTCGAAAAACGGAAGGCGAAGAGGGGGCGTCTTGCGGGGTTCGTCTCCCACCTGTCTGGTAGCGGACAAAGCAGGAACCGTCAGGGGCATCGGTCTGAGGCATAGCGATTTCAAACCGACTCGGTGTGCGGAGCGGTTGCCCCTTTCTGGCGCCGGAGCACGCGCACCCCATCACGGCCGGCCACGATAAGCGTATCGGCCATGTCGAGGAACAGCCCGTGTTCGGCCACGCCCGGCCGATCGGCCAGCACGCGCGCCAGGGCCGATGGATCGGCGATGCCGTTATCGAACCAACAGCGGGCCAGATACAGACCGTTGTCGGTGACGATGGGCCGGCCATCCTCCTCGCACCACAGCTCGGCCCGGTCGGCCAGTCCGGCCAGCCAGGCCACCGTCATCTCGGCAGCAAAGGGCACGATCTCCACCGGCAACGGCACCGACAGGCCCAACCGCGGGGAGAGCTTCGTCTCGTCCACAATGACCAGGAAATGGTCGGCATGGACGGCGACGATTTTCTCGCGCAGGAGCGCCCGGCCTAAGCCCTTGATCATCCCGAAATCGGGCGCCACCTCGTCGGCGCCGTCCACCACCAGGTCCAGACGGCCTACCTCCGGCAGCGTGCGCAGGGGGATGCCCAACGACCGCGCCAGCGCCGCCGTCTTTTCCGATGTGGGCACGCCGACGATGTCGCGTATCCGGCCTTCCTGCCAGGCCTGGCCCAACAGTTGGACGAAAATGGTCGAAGTCGAGCCGGAACCCAGCCCCAACCTCATCCCATCGCGAATTTCGGCCAAGGCGCGGGCCGCAGCTGCCGTTTTCAGCGTCTCGTTGGTGAACATGGTGGATGAATGGGATATTGGATATTGGATATTGGATACTGGATATTGGATATTAGATATTAGATATTGGATATGGATAGGCGATTTTGGACGTTTTGGCACAAATTTTACCAGTAACCAGTAACTATTTACTAGTAACCAGTTACCAGTTACCATCCAAATCCTCCGGTTTGTCTATATCGCGCAGAACTTCCGGGCCGGCCTCGACCCAGGCCATCTCGCCGACATGGGCCTCCAGGAGTTGCCGTCCACCGGCATCGCCAGACAAGGCCATGAGTTCCGGAAACGCGCGCCGGTCGAAAAGCATGGGGTTGCCGCGGCGTCCCTCGTGCCGGGGGGCCACGATGGTTGCCAGGGTGCGACGATGGGTGGCGACCAGGGTCTGCAACAGGCCGGCAGGCAAATCGGGCTGATCGCCCAAGATGAACAGGGCGGCCTGCGTCTGCGGCGCGCAGGCGCGCAGCCCAGCCCGGACGCTCGTGCTCTGACCGGCCTCCCAATCGGGATTGTAGACCAGGGTGACGGGTAAGCCCGCCAGCACGGCGGCCGTTTCCTCGTAATGGGCGCCCAAGACGACCACGATCTCCTGGACGGGCGCGGCCAGAACCTGCAAGACGACATGCCGCAGCAGCGGCTGCCCCTGCCAGAGGGCCAGCTGTTTGGGCGCACCGAAACGCACGGAACCGCCGGCCGCCAGCACCACGGCGCTGAGATGACCGTAAGCCGCCAGGACGGGCGGTTCCTTCGCCACCTGCGCCGTCAGCACGGCCTCCCACGCGGGCGAAGCCGCCAGCCGCAGCCAGAGGCCCTCCAACGCCGCGGTGGTCGGCGCGCTATCGGCGCCGTTAACCAGCAGGTATCGCCGCGCCGTTGGCGGCGCCCCGCGACCAGGGCCGTCGGGATGGAGCAACAACCGCGCCAGCGCCGCCGGGGTGATGGTCGCGCCCAACGGCAAGCCGCTCAGGGCCGCCACCCGTTCCGGGCGATGGACCGTTGTCTCGTCCAAAGGCCGCCCCAGGGCGGCCAGACCGATGCAACAGACGAGATGGGTCGTGGTCGGCGGCACGACGGGCTCGCCGGGACCGGGCGCTTTCAGCGGCAACCGGCGGCTGCCGTCGCCCTCCACCAGGACCACATCGGCCACCTCGCTCAGGGCCGCCGTCTGTTCCGATTCCAGGCCCAGGGCTTTGCCCTCGGCGGGCGCCCGACCGGCCACAGCCAGGACAAAGGGGGTCTCCCGCAGCGCGGCCGCCAGCGTTGCAGGCGTGGGAGCAAACAGCACGTGCGGAAAGCGGTCGAGTTCGTCCAATCCCAACCGGGTGGTGGTCGTTGCCGCCACCCGCAAACCGGCCGCGGCCAGCTCACGCCCCAGCCGCAGCATGGCCGTCGTTTTGCCGCCGGCGCCGGTGAAGGTGACCACGGCGCCGCGTGTGATGCGCAGGGCCTGCCTCAGGTCCATGGCGGAATCGTCACGGCGAGGGATGAGCGTTTGCAAGTCGGCGAGATGGTCGCGATAGTGGTCGGCCGTGTTGGCCAGGACGAAGTCGGCAAAAGCGTACCCGCGCGCCCAGGGCCAGTAGCCCGGTTCCAGCAGCGCCTCCATCGGGGCCGTCTCCAACATGTCCAGAAGCCGCTCGTATGAGCGCCGAAAGGCGGTCAGCACCTCCGCGGTGGGTTTGCCACGGTGAGCGCGGTAGATGGCCTCGTTGGCTGCGGTGATGGTCTCCTCCGTCCACCCGCGCGCCGGCTCTTCCGGCACGGCCCCGACCAGGGCCGTATCCCACCAGGCGAGGAGCCGTTCCTCCCAGGCCGTGATGTGGCTCAGGACATCGTTGACCGACCAATCGTTGGATAAAAGGGGCTGATCCCATTGCTCCGGCGGGATGCGGGCGAGGACGCCTTCGAGTTTGGCGCGGGCCTGGCGGACGGTGTTCACAAGTTCGGTTGCGGTCATCATGACACAGGCGGGGGTGGGGCAGCCGGACGGGATGCCATCGGGAGGGATCCCACAAGGGGAAGCGGAGCCAGACCGGTTTTGGGGCCGTTCCGTCGTTCGATCTCGCGACGTTCCATTTCGGCGCGACGCCCGCGGTCGGGCAAGGAATCGCGGCGGGCCAGGGCGTGGTCAAGCCAATAGGCAGCTTCCTCATAGGCCTGCCGACGGATGAGGAGCGCGCCCAGCTGCGCCGCGGCTGGGGCGTTGTTGGGGTCGAACTCGAGTTGTTCCCGCAACCGCTTCTCCCGTTCCTGCTCGCGGTCGCCGGAACGCAATGAGATGCCCAGGTCGAAGATGATGTCGGACAGCCGCTCCGGCGGGATGGGCGCCGCGCGATGGCGGATGACACAGCGCTGCCGGGGAACGATGAGGTCGAGCTCCTGCACGACCCGCAGCCGTAGGCAGGCACCTGGCCCGACCGCTCCCACCACCAGCGTCACCGTTTCGCCCGGATCCACCAGTACATCGAAAGTCAGGCGCTCCTCGCCGTTTTCCTCCAACGCCTCCACCAGCACCGGCATATCGGCCTGATTCGCAAGCAGGACGGCGCCATCGGTCGGCATGACCCGGATGCGTTCGTCCCAACTCGGCGTTTCAGCGTTGAGAGGTAGTGTCTGCGGCACAGGATAGTGAAGGTCGAGCAGCTCGAAGAAGTCGGCGGAGTAGTTTTTGAAGATGCCCACGTGTTCGTGTACCTCTTCATCTTCGGCGATCTCGACCACCACCCGTTGGCCGATGAAGCGTTCAAGCAGGGGGTCGTGTTCCAGCGCGGCCTGGACGATCAGCTCGCCGCCGAAGCGCTTGAGATAGCCCTCGCCCGTCTCGGTGATGTAAGGCCTGCGCGCCTTGCCGAGGAGCAGGCCGATGACTTCGTTGAGCGCGTCCGAACTCATCGCCAGAAAACTGCGTATCTTGCGCAGCAGAAACCGGAACGGTCCTGGATGGAACCACCGTTGCACATCGCGGTCCCGTCGCCGTCCTTCGGCCGCGTCCACCCCGCGGGCATAGCGGTAGATGGCCTGGATGAGGGGATATTCGGGCCGATACAGAACATAACTCGCCTCCACATGGGCATCGTCCCGAATCGCCTGCCGGTAGCGTAGCTCCAGCCCCGAAGCCGTCACTTCCAGGGTGCCCCAGATGAGTTTGCCGTCGGCGAGTTCCAGGGTGACGTGGTAATCGGCAAAGGCACGCAAACAGGGGTCGACGCGACGGGCGCGCAACCAAGCGCCAGCTAGGGTGGCGATGAAGATGAAAGCCAGCGTGGCAACGAGAGACCAATCAACGAGCATGAACGCCTTCTTCGGCGGAACGGAGCGGCTGCGAACGCAAACGGGCAACTTCTTCTTCCAGAGCGCACAGACGGCGATGGAGGTCCTGGATCATCTCCATCGTCACATCGGGGACGCGGTTGTGATGGAGGTCGGGTTCGGCCCCGACCTCGTAATGGGGATGGCGGGGGCGGGCGCGGCCCGGCACACCCACCACGACCGAATCGGGTTCCACGTCTTTGACGACGACGGCGTTGGCGCCGATACGGGAGTGGGCGCCGATGCGGATGGCGCCCAACACCTGGGCGCCGGCGCCGATGACCACCCGGTCCTCGACCGTGGGATGTCGCTTGCCCTTTTTCAGGTCCACCCCGCCCAAGGTGACGTTGTGATAGAGGGTGACGTCCTCGCCGATCTCGGCCGTTTCGCCAATGACCGTGCCCATGCCGTGGTCAATGACGAGACCGGGGCCGATTACGGCGCCGGGATGGATCTCGATGCCGGTGAGAAAACGGCTCCAATGGGAGACCAAGCGGCCCAGGAGAAACAGCCGATGGCACCAGAGCCAATGGGCCAGGCGATGGAACCATAGCGCATGCAAGCCCGGATAGCAGAGCAGGATTTCCAGGGTCGTCCGGGCCGCGGGGTCCCGCTCTTTGAAGGCCTGGATGTCACGACGCAGGGTAGCAAGCATGGTATTCCCTCACGTGCGCAAATCGTCGAACAGAGCTGTGCTCAGATAGCGTTCGCCGGAGGAAGGAATGATGACGACGATGAGCTTGCCGGCGTTTTCGGGACGGCGGGCGACCTGCAGGGCCGCGTGCACGGCCGCGCCCGAAGAAATGCCCACCAGCAGGCCCTCCAAGCGGGCCAGCTCACGGGCCACCCGAAAGGCATCTTCGTGATGAACCGGGATGATCTCGTCAATGATGGCCCTGTTGAGCACGGCCGGAACGAAGCCGGCGCCGATGCCCTGGATTTTGTGGGGCCCCGGCTTGCCCCCGGAGAGCACCGGCGACGCGGCCGGTTCCACGGCGATGGCTTTGAACTCGGGTTTACGGGCCTTGATCACCTCGGCCACGCCGGTGATGGTACCGCCGGTGCCCACGCCCGCGACCAGGATATCCACCTGCCCGTCCGTATCGCGCCAGATTTCCTCGGCCGTGGTGCGGCGGTGGATTTCGGGATTGGCGGGGTTCTCGAACTGCTGGGGGATGAAATAGCGGGGGTCGGCGGCCGCCATCTCGTAGGCTTTGCGCACGGCGCCGGGCATGCCCTCGCTGCCGGGCGTAAGCACCAGCTCGGCGCCATAGGCCCGCATGAGCATCCGGCGCTCCAGGCTGGCCGTCTCGGGCATGACAAAGGTGCACCGATAGCCCTTGGCCGCGCAGACAAAGGCCAGGCCGATGCCCGTGTTGCCGCTGGTGGGTTCCAGGATGATCGTATCCGGCGTGATCAGCCCGGCCCGTTCGGCCGCTTCGATCATGGCGACGCCGATGCGGTCTTTCACGCTCGAGGCCGGGTTGTAGAACTCGAGCTTGGCGACGACGGTGGCTACGGCGCCCGCGGTCACCCGGTTGAGACGAACCAGCGGGGTATTGCCGATCAGTTCGGTGACGTTGTTGGCGATGCGAGGCATAGGGTGGAAACCGGTGATGGTTTGCGCTTCGGCTGCACGTGGAACGAAGCGGAGCGAGTCGGTTGGAAACGCTGGTTGGGTGGGCGTTTCGGTTTGCTCAGAGCCATTTCAAGAAATCATCTTCTTCCATAACCAAATCATCTTCCACACGCTCGGATGGGGCTTCCCTTCCCGCCATAGGCCGCTCGCTAGGACGACGGACGAAAGACGTAGAGCAAAATGCCATCTTGCGCGACATCGTTCGTCTGCCTGGGATGGAACCCTGTCGGAACCTGAGCGAATCATCGTTATCGGCCTGAATAGTTACCTATCCTTATCTTATCTGTTTTCGTCCTTCGTCTTCTGTCCAGCGAGGGGCCGCAGGACGAACGACGGAAGACCGGAGGTCATGCTCAGTGTAGACCAAATCACAAAGTCATGCAAAACAAACGCCCCCCACCCTCCTCGGTTCTGGGGAACCGTAGCTCCGGATGTTATTCGGAAACACTCGAGGGACTCGGTAACGTTTCTCGACTTGGCAACCCCTGCGCTCACGGGTATACTGGCCCCCATGAGCGTGATCGCCATCTTCTCCGACAGCCACGACAACATCTGGAACCTGGCCCGGGCCCTGGAACAGGCTCGCGCCCACGGCGCCGAGGCCCTCATCCACTGCGGGGATTTGTGCGCGCCCTTCGTGGTCAAACAGCTGGCCGAAGGCTTTGATGGCCCCATCCATCTCGTCTTCGGCAACAACGACGGCGACGGTCGCCTCATCCAAACCCTGGTGAGCCGCTATCCCCACGTCACCCACCACGGCATCTACGCCGAGCTGACCGTGGGCAACCGCCGCGTCGCCGTCATCCACTACCCCGAACCGGCCCTGCGCATCGCCCAATCGGGCCAGTTCGACCTCGTCTGCTACGGCCACGACCACCGCAAGCACCACGAGCGCATCGGCGCCTGCCATCTGGTCAACCCCGGCGAGCTCTTGGGCAAAGACCACGCCCCCACCTGGGGCCTTTACGACGGCGAGCGCGACAGCTTTGGCTGGATCGCCGTCGGCCCGACGACCTGACACCGGTTACGTCAGCCGATGGCGCTGGCGCCCGCGCATCAGGGCCTGGTTCTGCTGGAACCGTGCCTCCAGCTCCTCCTCCTCGGCGTAGCCCATCTGCCGGTAGAACTCGGTATCGTAGGCCCGCGTTTGCACCACCACCGGCATGGGCACGGCATGGCCCAGGATGAGGGCCTGTTCTTTGCTGTCGAGTCGGGCCAGCACCTCGCGCAGGGCCTGACCGCCGCTGACACCCATGAACACGGCGCGGATATCCTCCTCGTTGTCCAACGCCAGCGTGATGCGGGTGCCCACCTGCGACATGACCTCCGGGTCAATGCCGCTGGGCCGTTGGTCCACGATGAGCAGGGTCACGTTGTACTTGCGCAGCTCGCGGGCGATGGTGCCGAAAATGGTGTGACGGGCGATCTGGGGGTCGAGGAACTTGTGGGCCTCCTCGATGGTCACGACCAAGGGCTTGGGTTCGTCGCTGCTCCGGCCGAAGGCGCGCTCCTTCATCTCCACATAGCGTTGGTGGATGCGGCGGGTGAGGAAATTGGCCACCAACAGATAGGCGCCCAGGTCGTTGCCGTAACGACCGAACTCCAGCACCACGCTGCGCCCGGCCTGGAGATATTCCAAAATGAGCGCCACCGAGTCCCGTTCCCCGCTGCGGGTCGTGATGAACTCGTAGCGCCAGTAGCGGTCGAGCTTGCGCCGCAGCGCCGCCAGGGTGGACTGATGGAGACCCAGGTCCTCGGCCAGGGCCTTCAAGCCCGTAGCGAGAGCTTCGGGATCCTGGCTCCCATAGGCATCCACCCAATCATCGTTCATGAAATCGCTCAGCCAGCCCGGCCCCAACCGTCGCCGCATGACGTACATGGCCCCCACCTGCGCCTCGTGGAGGTCCAGCACGCCCGCCAGCATCTCCAGGTCTTCCGGTTCGATGCGCTCGGCCGGAAGGGTGACGACCTCATCGGGATTCGATTGGCGGCGACGGCTGCTTTCCGGGTCGAGGGTGAAAATCACCACCCGGCCGGGGAAGAGCTGTTTGAGGCCCTTGACCTGCCGCGTGGCGCCCTCACTGGTGCCGGCCCAGCCGTACTCGTTGTGCATATCGAAGATGAGATTGACGGCCACATCGCTCTGGATGACGCCCGCCAGCAACAGCCGGCTGAGGAAGGTCTTGCCCGTGCCCGATTTGCCGAACACGGCCGATGAACGTTCGACCAGCCGCTCCAGGTTCAGGGTGATCTTCACGTCTTCCATCTCGAGCGGTCGGCCAATGTGGAAGTAGTGGGCCGTCTTGCCGGCGGCGTCCCGCTGGACGCCTTCGGCGCCGAAGACGTAGGCCACCTCTTCCGGGCTGGCCGTCATCACCGGCGTGTAGTGGCCGGGGATGGTCTTGACCGGCCGCGGGGTGCGGTCGTGTTCGTCCAGCTCGAGTAAGGGCGACACATGGAGCCGGCCGAAGGCGCTCGTGCCCAGATAAACCTGGCGCAGGAACGGATTGTCGAGATCGGGCGGGGTTTTCTCGAAGGCGGGGTGGGTGCTGTCGAGGGCGATATCGGTGATCATGCCGAAAAAGAGTCGCCCGCCGGCCTTCATAACCACATAGCGGCCCACGGCCAGGTCCTCCAGGCGGCGATCGTGGTCGAGTCGCACCTCCAGACCGCTGCTGAGGGAACCGGCCACCACCCGGCCCAGGCGGGCGCCGGCATCCTCGCCGTCGGCCTCGGCGCGCAGGGAGGCGAGAAAGGCATCGGGATGGGTCAAATCGTCCATAGGCAAGGCGAAGGACTCAGGGCGCCAAGCGGCGCAGAATGGCATCCAACCGCGGCAGATCGGCCGCCAGTAACCGCGCCAGCTCGCGGCCGGCCTCCAGCAGATAGGCCTTCTCCTGTTCGGGAGGACGGCAGGCCGCGGCCCGGCGCAGGCTTGCAGCCAGCAGCTCTTCGCTGGGGCAATGGGCGGCATTGAGCACGGTGCGGAAAAAGGCGAAATCGGCCAGCACCTGCGCGGTCGTGGTCTCGTCGCAGGCCCAAATGGGCTGTAAGGCTGCCGGAGGACGGGGCGGCAACCGCTGGTAAACCCGATCGCCCTGGCGATAGGCCACGGTCAGGGCCGTGATCTCGACCGGCACCTGGCGGCGCTGGCGCATGTCCTCAATACGTTCGGCCGTCAGCCCCTCGGTCGCGGCCACAACCTGACGGACAAAGGGGTCGTCCTGGATGACCACCTCGTACACCAGGCCGTATACCCAGGTGGGCCCGACCTCGGCGGCGACGAGCGCACCGAAGGCAGGCAGGTCGGCGTTATCGAGGCTGCCGAAGGTGAAGATGGTAGTGCTGCTGCGCAGCACGCGACCGAGTGGTGAGGCCATGACGGTTACAGGTTACAGGAGGAACTGCTCAGGCCGATGAGGACTCAGGTTCCGACAAAAGATGTCGCGCAAGATGGCATCTTGCTCTCCGTCTTTTTGTCCGTCGTCCTGGCGAGCAGCCGCTGGCGGGAAGGGAAAGCCATCCGGAAGTGGTTACCTACAGGAGACGTTTGGCCGTGGCTTTGGCCGAAGGCATGGGCACGAGTCCCCGTCGCATCAGGGCCACGGTGAGCATGTGTTCAAGCTCCTCGCGTTCGCGTTGGCCCACAACGGCCAGTTCATGGGCGCGGGCCAGGACGTAAGGATAATCCATCCCGTCACAATCGCGGTAAATGGCCATCTGCACCCGGTCGAGCAGGTCGGGCTGTTCGGCCACCCACACCGGCACGTCCACGCGGGCGATACGGGCGGCGTCGGGTCCCGGGTCGCGCGCCACGTTCAGGTAGAAAAAGGCGATCTCCTGGCCGGCCTGGCGAAAGTCCACCCGGTTGATCGTGGCCGTGCTCGTGAAAAGGGCGGAGCGTTCATTCGGACCCAACATGTGCTCGAACAGGGCCCGGTCGGTGAGATGGCGGTAGCGGGTGGCCCGCAGGTTCTCGGTGACGATGTCCGGCAGGTCGAGTTCGGCCACGTGCAGCATCCGCAGGACGTTGGCCGAGCGCGGCCGGTCCACGTAGCCGATGGGCACGGCACCCACCCGCCGGATGGCGTCCAGCTCGGCCAGATAGGCGGCGATGCGGCGTTGGACTTCGCGATCCCGGCTGTCCTTCTCGCCTACCCAGATGAGCAGCGGCCCGTCGCCGAGGACGATGAGCAGGCGGTCGAGCTCGCCGCCCAAACGCTCCCGTTCGGCGGTGGCCTGTAACGCCATCTCGCGGATTTCGGCTAGCTCGCGGGCGGCGTTGACGACCCGGTTGTCCACGAGCTCCTGGTCCTCGTTGTAGAGGGCCTCTTCGCGGAAGACCAGGGTGGGGCGGGTTTCGGTCAGCGGCGCCTGGCCGCTGCCCTGGCGCAGGACGATGGCCCCCGTGTTGATCAGGTAGTAGAGAAACGGGCCATGCCGGTCGGGGTAGATTTGCGAACCGTCCACGCCGATGAGGGTTGCGTCCACCGGTTCGACCTGGGGCCGATGCCGTTCATCGAGCCGGGGCCCCAAGGGAAAGGCCCCGCGCCAGCTGGGGTCCTCGGCGGCAGCCCGGTCAATTTTATCGAGCAAGGCATCGTTGACCACGGCCAGACGCGCCAACGCGTCCAGTCCATACGCGCGCAGCGCGCTCAACCCCTGCCGGGAGGTGGTGACCTCCCGGCTCATCGCCTCGATGTCGTCCAAAAGCCGTCGCAGCTCGAGCATAGGAGTAGAACAAATTTTCGGTTCATGCTACCACAACGCCCGGGGACGGACAAAAAAAGACGATGGACGATGACGTAGCGCAAGATGCCATCGTGCGCTACGTCCGTCGTCCTTCGTCTCCAGGGATTGGCCGGCTTACGGCAGCATCTCGCCGGCGGGGGAAAGCAGATACCACTCCCGGCCGACGCCATGGCCTTTCGTGTCGCCCGGTTGCACGTCGTCGGCGTAGTAGTAGAGCGGATAGCCGTTGTACGTCACCTGGATCGTGCCGTCATCGCGGGTCAGGGTGCCGAGCTTGCTTGCGTCCACCCCTTCGCCTGCGCGCGGCGGGCCTTCGGTCAGCAGCGGCGGCCAGAAGCGCAAACAGCGCCCCGTGCAGGCCGAACGGGTGGGGGTGTCTTTGACGAACAGGTACAGCGCCTTGCCCTCGGCATCGACCAGAAAGGCCCCCAGACCTTCTTTCTGGCCGACGTGGACCGAGGTGCCGCGGGGTGGGAGGGTCACCGTGAAGCGCGCCATGACGATGGTCTCGCCCACGCGGACGGGAACATCGGGGCCGGGGAACTCGTAGGTTCCGGTCGCGCCTTCATCGTAGTGAAGCATGGCGAAAAGACCGGGGGTGGCTTTGGCCGCGTCAATGGCAACCCGGATGGCGGTCGCGGTCCCGGCCGGGATAGGCGCATAGCCGATGACCTCGCCCGGTTGGCCCTCGGCCTCGGCATGGATCACGACCCAACCGGGTCTATCGAGCCGGGCTTCGGTCACGGTGACCATGCCCTCCTCGACGGTCTGATCGCCGACTGTGACAAGCGGGACGAGCGGAGGCGTTGTCGGGGTCGGCATGGCAGTCGCCTCGGATGCGCCTCCGGCGGTCGGCGCCGGGGTTGGGGTGGGTGGCGGCACGGTCGGGGTGGGCGGCACAGGGGTGGGCAGCACGGTCGGCGCCACCGTAGCCGGAACGGTGGGCGGCGCCGGCGTGGGGGCGGCCGCGCAGGCCGACAACAGCACGATCCCCATCCCCAAAACGGACAAGACGATGAAGGATTTCATGGGCACCTCCTGGGTGTGGAACGTGGGAACGCTGCAACGGCTCGGCCCGTCGCTTTGATCTGCCGGATGGATCGTTCATCGAGACGACGGACGAAGCGAGGTCGTTTTTTTCGTCGTTCGTCTTCCATCTGTCTGAAACGGAACACTGTGGGCGCCTGAGCCGTCATCGGCATCGGCCTGGGCAGTCCCCGCGCGTGCAAGCGGCGCCATCCGGGCCTGGGCCTGAGTCCGTGTGGTCATTATACGGTTTCCTCCCGCCCTGTCTACCGGGCCATCAAGCAGGGCCGTTCTTGGGGGGTTGCCCCCCTCGACGGATTAGACAAACGGTTCGCTCTCGCGTATAATCGGCGTCCATACATTCGGCGCCGCTGCCGAACCCGGCTACGAAGCCCCTGGCAAACCGCTGTGCGCGGGTCAGGGGTTTTTCGTTTATCCCTCATTCCTCACTCGAAGCCGCCTATGACCCCCATTCCCTCTTCTCACTCCCTTCGCGGCACCCTTTACGACCCTCGTTACGAACACGACGCCTGTGGCGTCGGTTTCGTGGCCGACATCGCAGGCCGGCGTAGCCATGAGATCGTCAGCATGGCCATCGAGGCCCTGGCCAACCTGGAGCACCGCGGTGGCGTGGCGGCCGATGCCGGCACCGGCGATGGCGCCGGTGTGTTGACCCAAATCCCGGTGGGCTTTTTTGCCCGTTTGCTGGGATTGCCCCCGCTCAAACACGGCGATCTGGCCGTGGGGATGTTCTTCGCCGACCGCCACCTGGTGCCCGACGAATGGCAGGCCCTGGTCGCTCGCGAGCTGAAGGTCGTGGGCCTGGAGGCCCTGGCCTGGCGACGGGTTCCCACCCGATTGGAGGCCTTGGGCAAGGTGGCTGCCGAGACGCGACCGGCCATCTGGCAGGTGTTCATCCTCCGGCCGGAGTTCCTGGACCGCGGGGATGCCTTCGAGAAGGTCCTCTACCTGGCCCGCCGCGCCATCGAGGCGGAAGCGTTGCAACAGCAGATTTCCCTGTACGCGGCCTCTCTGTCCAGTCGCACCATCGTCTACAAGGGCCTGATGTTGGGTTCGCAGCTGGCCAATTTCTACCCCGACCTGGCCGACCCGGAATTCCGCAGCGCCGTGGCTGTGTTCCACCAACGCTATGCCACGAACACCTTCCCCAACTGGAAGCGCGCCCAACCCTTCCGCCTGCTGGCCCACAACGGCGAGATCAACACCCTGGACGGCAATGTCAACTGGATGAAGGCGCGCGAGATGGCCCTGCGCGATGACGCCTGGGGCGCAGCCATCAGCCCCATCATTGACCCCGACGGCTCGGACAGCGCCATGCTCGATAACGCCGTCGAGGCTCTCGTGCGCAGCGGCCGCGAGCTGCGCCATGTCCTCATGATGCTCGTGCCCGAAGCCTGGGAACACGTCCCCATTCCGCCGGAGCGCCGCGATTTCTACTGTTACCATGCTTGCCTGACCGAACCCTGGGATGGGCCGGCGGCGCTCGTCTTCACCGATGGTCGTGTGGCTGGCGCCACCCTCGACCGCAACGGCCTGCGGCCGTCGCGCTACCTGCGCACGCGCGATGGTCTGGTCATCCTTGGCTCCGAAACGGGCGTCATTGACATTCCCACGTCCCAAATCATCCGTCGCGGCAAACTCGGTCCCGGTCAGATGTTGTTCATTGACCTGCGCCGAGGACGATTGCTCCTCAACGACGAGGTCAAGGAAGAAGTCTGCGCCAACAAACCCTACGGCCAATGGCTTAAGACCCATCTCTATTCCCTCGGTCGTCTCGAGCAGTTCTCGCCCCGGTCCAACGGTCATCAGGGCAACGGTGAGGCCGTGCCCGAACCCGTTTACGAAGAGGGATTGCTGTGGGAGCCGCCCAAAGCCGAGGATTTGCCCGCCGACCTGCTGCCCATGCAGCAGCTGTTCGGCTTTACGGCCGAGTCGGTGGCCGTCGTGCTCAAGCCCATGGCCATTTCTGGCAAGGAACCCGTGGGTTCGATGGGCGACGACACGCCTAAGGCCGTGCTCTCGCGGTTGCCGCGGCCCATCTACCACTACTTCAAACAGCGCTTTGCCGAGGTGACCAATCCGCCCATTGACCCCCTGCGGGAACAGGTGGTCATGTCGTTGCGAACGCTGCTGGGACGGCGGCGCAGCATCCTGGAGGAGACGCCGGAGCATGCCCGTCTGCTCGTCCTCGACACGCCCATCCTCAGTCGCAAGGTCATGGCCGCGCTGCGACGGCTCCGCCGCCCGGCCTCGGTGCCTTTCGACCCCGGTCACGATGGGCTGCCCTTCTCGCTGGTCGAGCTCGACATGACCTTTCCTCTGGCCGACGGCGTACAGGGCCTGGAGGCCGCGCTGGATCGTCTGTGCGAGGAAGCGGCGGCGGCTTTGGCCAACGGTCACAACCTGTTGTTGCTCAGCGACCGCAACGCCGGCCGCGAGCGCCTGCCCATCCCCAGCCTGTTGGCCGTGGGCGCCGTGCACCACTATCTCATTCGCCGGGGGCTGCGCATGCACGGCAGCATCGTGGTCGAGTCCGGCGATGCCATTGACGTGCATCGAGTGGCGACCCTCATCGGCTACGGCGCCAGCGCCGTCCATCCCTGGCTGGGGCTGGATACCGTGCGCGATATGGCCGGGGATGGTCGTCTCAAGGGCGTCAGCAGCCCGGAACAGGCCGAGAAAAACTACCTGAAGGCGCTGGAAGCCGGTCTCCTCAAAATCATGTCCAAGATGGGCATCAGCACGGTGGACGGCTACTGCGGCGCCCAGATTTTCGAGATCATCGGCCTCGACCAGAAGGTGGTCGAGCGCTGTTTCACTGGCACGGCCAGCCGCATCGGCGGCGTCGGCTTCCTCAAGCTGGCCAACGACCTGCTCTACCGGCACGATCTGGCCTATAAGACCCCGGCCGACAAGCTGGAGCACTGGGGTTTCTTCAAATACCGCAAGTCCGGCGAGCATCACGCCCTTAACCCCGACGTGATTGACGTGTTGCAACAGGCCGTGCGTTATCCCGACGCGCTCGGCGCCGGCTTCAACGAGGCCTACGCCATCTACAAGCGCTACAGCGCCATGCTGATCTCGCAACCGGTGACCGACCTGCGCGACCTACTCGCCTTCAAGCCTGGCCGCACGCCCATTCCCTTGGAGCAGGTCGAACCGGTGGAGGCCATCATGCGGCGGTTCAGCACGGCGGCCATGTCCATGGGCGCGCTGAGCGAAGAGGCCCACGAGGTGCTGGCCATGGCCATGAACCGCATCGGCGGCCGCTCGAACAGCGGCGAGGGCGGCGAAGACCCGGCCCGGCTGGGCACGGAGCGCAACAGCGCCATCAAGCAGGTGGCATCGGGCCGTTTTGGCGTCACCCCGGCCTATCTCGTCTCGGCCGAGGAGCTGCAGATCAAAATGGCCCAGGGTTCCAAACCAGGCGAGGGCGGCCATTTGCCCGGCCATAAGGTCAGCGAGCGCATCGCCGCCATCCGTCTGACCACGCCCGGCGTGGCCCTGATCTCGCCGCCGCCCCATCACGACATCTACTCCATCGAAGACCTGTCGCAGCTCATCTACGACCTGCGCCAGATCAACCCCGAGGCCGACATCTCGGTCAAGCTGGTGGCCGAGGTGGGCGTAGGCACCATTGCCGCAGGGGTAGCCAAAGGTCGGGCCAATAGCGTGCTCATCTCCGGCGATGCCGGCGGCACGGGCGCCTCGCCGCTTTCGTCCATCAAGCATGCCGGTATCCCCTGGGAGATCGGGCTGGCCGAGACCCAGCAGGTGCTGCGGGCCAACCATCTGCGTGACCGCATCATCGTCCGCACCGACGGCGGCCTGCGCAACGGTCGCGATGTGCTCATCGCCGCCATCCTCGGCGCGGACGAGTACTCCTTTGGCACCCTGGCCATGATCGCCGAGGGCTGTATCCTGGCGCGGGTGTGTCATAACAACACTTGTCCGGTGGGTGTGGCCACCCAGGATCCCAAGCTGCGGGCCAAATTCACCGGCAAGGTCGAACATGTCGTCGCCCTGTTCACGTTCATCGCCCAGGAGGTGCGCGAGCTGCTGGCGCAGCTGGGCTTCCGCTCGTTGGACGAGGTCATCGGCCATACCGAGCTGCTCGAACAGAAGATGACGGGTGATCCGGTGCTCGATTCGCTCGACCTGAGCCCCATCCTGGCGCAGCCCGATGTGCCTTCGGCCTATCGCTTCCTGGCGCGGCCCGACTACAGCGAGCCTCAGGCCCTGGGCAACCGGCTGGCCGCCGAGGTCTTGGCCGCGCTCAAGGCGGGCGAGCGCCGCGTCGTCCGCTCCTATCCCATCCGCAACACCGACCGCACCGTGGGCGCAGCCCTTAGCGGCGAGCTCGTGCGGGCTGGATTGACCGAGCTGCCGCCCCATACGGTGGACATCACCTTCCGCGGCAGCGCCGGGCAGTCCTTCGGCGCCTTCCTGCCCACGGGCGTGACCTTCCGTCTCTTCGGCGATGCCAACGACTACGTGGGCAAGGGCTTGGCCGGCGGCGTGCTCATCATCCGGCCGCCGGAAGACGCCGGTTTCGTCTGGTCGGAGAACTACATTGTCGGCAACACCGTGCTTTACGGCGCCACGGGCGGGGTGCTCTACGCGGCGGGCCGCGCCGGTGAACGCTTCGCCGTGCGCAACAGCCGCGGCAACGCCGTGGTGGAGGGCGTGGGCGACCACGGTTGCGAGTACATGACCGGCGGCACCGTGGTCGTGCTGGGCCGCACGGGTATCAACTTCGGCGCCGGTATGACGGGCGGCCAGGCGTTCGTGCTCGACACGGGCACGGTCGAGGAACCCGAATTCCCGGCGCGGGTCAATCACGAGCTGGTGTTCCTGACCCGGGTCGAGGATCCCGAGGCGCGCAACCTCCTCTATCGCATGGTCAGCGAGCATTTGGCCGCGACCGATAGTCCTCTGGCGGCCGATTTGCTGGCCCGTTGGGACGAGGTGTTGCCGCGCTTTTGGCATGTGCGCCCGCGCTGGATACTGGAAGGCATCCGTCCGGTGGGCGAGGAAGCCGCGGTGGTCGAGCGGTAGGAATGGTGACCGGGGCGTTTTGCGTGGTTTGGCCGAGGGCCGAGACGAAGGACGAAGGAGGGACAACGAAGGACGAATGACGATTCCTTCGTCGTCCGTCTTGAGAGGGACCGATGGCGGGGGCGAGGGAGGACCTAACCCGGCCGCAATTCGAGCTGCCACGTCCCCAACGGCACGGCCTCGGCCGCAACGAACACGGTCAGCTCCAGCCCGGTCGCCGTCGTCGGAACCGCCAACCGAACGGGATAGGTCTCGCCGACTTGCCAGCGTGTGGTGGGAAAATCGTACCCCGCCGGGCGGATGACTTCCTGCCTGACGGCCTCGCCAGCAGTGTTGCGCCAGGTCAGGGCCGTCTGCAGGTCGGGCAAATCGGGCCGGAGGGCCTGCCAATACAGCCAGACGGTCTCGGCGCTCACTTCGGCGCCCACCAGCTGCAATCGGTCGGCAAACACGGCGCCGGGGTGGGTCACGGGCGGTTGTTCGGGAAAAGGTCGTTCGGAATCCAGCCGGTAGTGGCGCAGACCGATGTAGGGAAAAGCTGGGGTGGGCCGCGGCGTGGCGTAGCGGTCGAGCAAGGGCGTAACGACCCCGGCTGGGTCCACCACGTTGTCCTGCCAGAGAAACAGCCAGACCCCGCCCCGGCCGGCCAGGTCGCGGTTGAGACGGGCGGCCGTTTCTTCCCAACCGAGCACCTGCCGCACATCGAGGATCTCGATCTCGGGCAGGCGGTAGCGCGTTACGCCCAACGCGGCCGGCACATACGCATCGAAAACGGGATAGGCATGACCGGACACGAGTAGGACGGCTTCGTCCGGTTGGCGATGGGTGTACATGTAGGCGATGGCGTCGCGCCAGTCCGTCTTGGCAAAGGCCGGGTTGGCGAACCAGTTGACCAGCCCGAAAGCATGGACGAGCAGAACTATCGCCAGGGTGGTGCCAAGGGCCGCTCGGTGCAGAGCCGGTGGGAGGCGAAGGCGATTGCTGCTCAGGGCAGCTAGGCTGCCACCGAGGAAGAGCGCCCAGGTGGGCCAGGCGATGAGCCCATAGCGCGGGTTGAATTTGGGCACCCGATAGGCCAGGGCCAGGATCAGAACGGTCGGCAACAGGCCCCACAACGCCAGCAGTAGGCCGGTGTGCGGCGCGGCCGGATATCGCCGTAGCGCAGCTACCCCAAGGAGAAGAACCACCCCAAGAAGGAGGACGGCAATACGGGCCTGGTCTTCGCGCATGACCTCGATGGCGCCGGTGGTCATGTGGAGGATGACATCCCACAACGCCTCGCCCGGTTTGAGGGTACCCGGCCAGTAACTGGTGTCCACCCGGAAGCGGGTGAGCATGGCCGGCAGCCAGGGGGCATAGCCGCTGAGGATGACCAGGTTGGCCCCTAGAAAACGGATGAGCGCATCCCGCGGCCGCTCGCTTCGCCACCAGACCCACAGCCAGGACAACGCCAACGCTAGAAGGGCAAAAGCGGCGAAGTAGTGGGTGTAGAGGGCGACCAATCCCGCAACGGCATAGCCCCAAAGAAACCGAACATCGGCCTGCTCGGCCTGGCGCCAACGCACCAGCGTATAGGCGCTGCCGGTCACCCACAGCACCAGTAGCGTGTACATGCGCGCCTCCTGGCCGTAATAGACCATGACCGGCGCCGTGGCTGTCACCCCTGCCGCCCAAAGCGCGGCCCGTCGGCCCCACAGGCGCCGGGCCAGCGCCGCCGTCAACGGCACGAGCAACACCCCCCAGGCCGCCGAAAGCCAGCGCAGGGTGTAGGCCAGCGACCCCGCCCACGGCTCGACGATTCGGAGCCAGCCGGCCACGAGCAGGTAGTAAAGGGGCGGCTGGATATCGTCGGCCGTCCAGCGCACCAGCGCGCGAATGTCCATGCGGGCGACCTGCGCGGTTACGCCCTCGTCATACCACAGGCTCTGCACATCGAGGTGGTACAGGCGCAGCGCGCTGGCCAGGAGCACGAGGGCCATCAGGCTGAATCGGTAGGTATACCGCCCCTTCATGGCCGCTATTCGGTGCGATGACGCGAACGTTCGCCGGAAAAACCTTCGGGATAGCGCCGGGCCAGTTTGGCGATGTTCTCCTGAGCCACGTCCTCCAGACTCCACCCCATCGCCTGGGCCAGCACGGCTACGTACCACAGCACATCGCCCAGCTCATGCTTCAATTTCTCGCGCGGCAGTTCATGCCCGTGAAAAAAGGCTTTTTTGACCAGCTCGGCTACTTCTCCGGCCTCGCCGTTCAGCCCCAAGGTCGTGTAGATGAGGGTTCGTTCGAAATCCCCGTGGTTTCCGGCCGTGCGCAGGGCCAGTTGTTGGTAGTCGTTGAGCGAAAGAGGCATGGTTCGGGTTTCCAAAGGTGTAACGACTCAGCCCACGGTCTTACGTTCCGGATGGGTCTTCCTTTCCTGCCAGCGGCCGCTCGCTCGGACGACGGACGAACGGCGGAGACGGAAGACGTGGCCGGAAAAAAAGGAGTGTCTTCCATTATAGGCTACCAACGACTGCTCTCCAATCGCAACCGTGGTGGCCTATGCCTTGCGGCTATCTCCGGTATCGGGCGTCTGGCGGGGTCGGTGCCGGCGTTGCATTGCGGCCAAACTGGGAGAGCTCGCCTTGCGTGGTGGGTCCACGCGACGCGTTACGGCCGGGACCGGAAAGGATCGCTATGCGCGGCGGATCCACGCGA
>JAOADB010000342.1 GCA_026417535.1 Caldilineales bacterium | reverse complement strand
GGGTTAGGAGGTGCACCCTATGGCCCATGTCATGACAGCTCCCCCCGGCGGCGCCCAAACGGCTGCCGCTGCCAGACCGTTTTTGGCCGCATTGGAACAGACCCTGCCGCCCGGGCGGGTGCTGACCCGGCCGGCCGAGCTGATCCCCTACGAGTCGGATGCGCTGACGGCCTATCGCGAGCGCCCGCTGGCCGTGGTCCTGCCGGAAACGCAGGATGAGGTCGTGACCGTGGTCCGGCTCTGTCATCGCCACGGCGTGCCTTTCGTCGCCCGCGGCAGCGGCACCAGTCTGTCGGGCGGGTCCCTGCCCGTGCCCGGCGGCATCGTCATCGGCCTCAACCGTCTCAACCGCATCGTGCGGCTGGACCCGCAGCAGCGTTTGGCCGTGGTCGAGCCGGGCGTGGTCAATCTGGCCATCTCGCAGGCGGCAGCGCCCTATGGCCTCTACTACGCGCCCGATCCCTCCAGCCAGCCGGTCTGCACCATCGGCGGCAACATCGCCTTCAATTCCGGCGGTGCCCACTGCCTGAAGTACGGGATGACCAGCAATCACATCCTGGGACTGAAGGTCGTCTTGCCCGACGGCGAGGTGATCACTCTGGGCGGCGAAAGCCTGGAAACCGTAGGCCCCGACCTGGTGGGGCTGTTCGTGGGCTGCGAAGGGCTGTTCGGCATTGCGCTGGAGGTGACGGTGCGGCTGGTGCCACGGCCCGAACGCTATCGCACCGTGCTGGCTGCCTATCGCAGCCTGGCCGCGGCCGGCGGGGCCTGTCGCGGGTGGTGGCGTCGGGCCTGTTGCCGGGCGCCATTGAAATCATGGACGCGTTGGCCATCGCCGCTGCCGAAGCCGCCGTGAAAGCCGGCTACCCGCGCGATGCCGCGGCCCTGCTCATCGTCGAGCTGGAAGGGGAAACGGTGCAGGTGGAACAGGAATTCGCCTATCTGCTCACCGTTTTGCAAGACCCGACCCTGGCCGAAGCCGACAGGCCCTACGAGGTGTGGGTGGCCCAAAGCGAGGCCGAACGTCTGGCCATCTGGAAGGGTCGCAAATCGGCCTTTTCGGCGGTAGGCCGTCTCAGTCCCGATTACATCGTCCAGGATGGCGTGGTGCCCCGCAGCCGCCTGGGCGAGGCCCTGGCCGAGATCGAGCGCCTGAGCAGGCAGTACGGTCTGCGGGTGGCCAACGTGTTCCACGCCGGCGACGGCAACCTCCATCCCCTCATCCTGTACGACGGCCGTGAACCGGGCGCCTACGAACGGGCCGAAGCGCTGGCCGCCGCCATCACCCGCATGTGCATCGCCATGGGCGGCTCGATCACAGGCGAACACGGCGTAGGCATGGAAAAACGGGCCTTTCTGGCGGAAATGTTCGGCGAAGACGACATGGAGGCCATGCACCGTCTGCGCCTGGCCCTCGACCCCCACGAACTGGCCAACCGCGGCAAGATGTTCCCCGGCGAACCGACCGCGGGGGGACGACCGACATGGGCGCCCCATCCGCTGGAACGCGCCGGTGTGATCAGTCGGATGTAAGCCGGAACCTGAAAGACGGAGAGGAACCCCTCCGCTTTTCGGACTTCTCCCTCGCGGCTGAGGCCGAAAAGCGGAGATGAAGAACGACCGAGAGACATCACCATGACGGTTCTACAGCCCACTACGATCCCCGAAGTTCAGGACGCTGTGCGCCGGGCCGAGCGCATCCGGGTGCGCGGGGGCGGCAGCAAACCTGCCCTTTCCGCTGCGGCCGACGGAGTCACCCTGCTCGACCTGGCGGCGCTGCGCGGAATGCGTGAGTACGAACCGGAGGAGTTCGTGTTCACGGCCCTGGCCGCCACCCCGGTGGCCGAGATCGAAGCCCTCTTGGCCACGCACGGTCAGTATCTGCCTTTCGACCCGCTGCTGGTGGACCGGGGCGCCACCCTGGGCGGGGTCGTGGCCGCCAACACGGCCGGGTCGGGCCGCTTTCGCTATGGCGGCGTGCGCGATTTCGTCATCGGCGTGCGCTTTGTGGATGGGCAGGGCAACCTGGTGCGCGGGGGCGGCAAGGTCGTCAAAAACGCCGCCGGTTTCGACCTGCCCAAGCTCATGGTCGGCAGCCTGGGCCGCTTGGGCGTGCTCGTCGAGCTGTCCTTCAAGGTCTTCCCGCGGCCGGCGGCCTATGCCAGCCTGGTGGCCCACTTCGCCCATCTCCGGACGGCCCTCGATGCGCTCTATCGGCTCAATACCTCGGCCTTCGACC
This sequence comes from Caldilineales bacterium, assembly GCA_026417535.1. GTDB lineage: Bacteria > Chloroflexota > Anaerolineae > J102 > J102 > SSF26. Next base: position 600 of record JAOADB010000342.1, on the reverse strand, counting down.
TGGAAGCCCTCGACCTGGAGCCGGCTGCCGAGGGCGCCTTGGCGTTGCGACTCCGCATCGGTGGGCCGGCCGATGTCCTGTCCCTGCGGCTCGACCGTCTGCAAGCCTTTTTGGCGCCTGGCGCCGTGGGCTTTGCCCGGCTCGAAGGCGAAGAGGAGGCCCGCTTTTGGCGCGCGCGCCGCGAGTTGACCTGGGTGCCGGCCGGCCATTGGCTGGTCAAGGCGCCGCTGACGCCGGCCCGCATCCCGGCCCTTGAGGAACGGGTGGCCGCCACGGACGTGATGCGGCTCTATAGCGTCGGTGGCAATCTAGCCTGGTTGGCCTGGCCGCCCACGACCCCGCGGGCCGCCGTTCAGACGACGCTGACCGAGCTGGGGTTGACCGGCATGGTGTTGATGGGACCGCCTGCCGAGCCGTTGCTGACGCCGCTGCCCGGCGCCGAGTTCTACCGCCGCGTCAAACAGGCCCTCGATCCCGACGGACGTTTTGTTTGAACCGTTTCATCCGTCTTTCGTCTATGTCCTGCCACCCGGCCTGAAACCGGGACGAAGGACGCACGACGGAAGACGAAAACCATCGTCCATTGTCCACCGTCCATCG
>JAOADB010000341.1 GCA_026417535.1 Caldilineales bacterium | reverse complement strand
GCTTAGGGGAGCTGGGAGGAGTTTGGGGGAGCTTAGGGGAGCTGGGAGGAGTTTGGGGGAGCTTAGGGGAGCTGGGGGGAGCTTAGGGAGCTAGGGGGGAGCTGGAGGGAGCTCGGAGGAATCCGCCGGGACAACGGTGATGAGGCCGGTGGCGCCGTCTAGCCGTACCCGTTGGCCGGTCTGAAACCGCGCCGTGGCCTGATGGACGCCGACCACCGCCGGAATGCCGTATTCGCGTGCCACCACGGCGCCGTGGGTCATCATCCCCCCGACCTCCATGATCAATCCTCCTGCCACCAGGAAGAGGGGCGTCCACGATGGGTCGGTGCCGGGACAGACCATGATCTCGCCCGGATGCAGGTCGGCGTGATGCGGGTCGAACACCACCCGTACCCTCCCTTCGACCACGCCGGGCGAGACGGGGCTGCCGACGATGACATCGCCGGCCGTTTCTGCTGCGGGACTCAGTCCTTCGTAAAAGGCGCGGCCGTCACTGAGCAGCAGCCGCGGCACCTGCCGGCGTCGTTTCTCGCGGTCGTACCGACGTCGGCGCTCGCGCACCACATCCGCCCAGGCCGTGGCTGTCCCTTCGCCGGCGGCTAGGACGGCCAGCTCGCGGCGTTGCAGGAAGAAGATATCCTCGGCCGCGTTCAGAACGCCGCGGGCGGCCCATTCGCGCCCTTGGGCCAGGAACCCCTCACGCAAGAAGCCCATGAACTGAACCAGGGTCCACTTGGGCATTTCCCGCAGCCCCATTAGCGCCCGCATTCGTCCTGCCGCCCACCGAGCCAAGCGCGCCTTGAACCACCCGCGCGGTTGCGTGCGCAGCGCCTCGGCCAAGCGGGTGATGGCGATCGCGGCCGCCTCGGCTCCGTGCGCGAAGACGAGATCGGGCGCCGCAGCCGGGTCGGTGATGCGCAGGTAGTTCTGCAGGTTCTGAAACACAGGGCGGGGGTCCTCGCGCCAGCGCGGCCGGCCGATGTCAATCTCGACCAGACCGCGGGCGCCGTAGTGCGCCAGAAAGGCCGCCACCGTCGTTTGCAACGTGGGCGGCAGGGTTCCTTCCAGGTAACGTTGGGCCAGCCCATTCGCCGTTTCTTCCCGAAGTAACGCCACGGCCTCGGGATCGCGACCGAGTTCTCGCGCAGCCGCCCACAGCGCTAGGTCCATCTCGGTGGTGACGTTGTAAGGCAGCCCACGCATGGCCTCCAAAACCAGCCGGCGTCCGTCAGGGACGGTGCGCGCCAGGCGTAACAGCAGATTGAGGGCTACCAGCCCGGCGGCCAGACGGGGGCCGATGCGCGGGAGGATATAGGGCACAAACTGCCGGGTCATGCGTTCGCTCAAGCTCAGGACATCGGCCAGGGTGGACGCCTCCCGACTCCGGCTTCCCCAAAATTCCAACCCCTGCTGGATATCTCGCCAGAGGCAACGACGATTGTGGGCTGGCGCGGCCAGAGTCCAAAGGAAACGGAGCGCAATGGGCGCCAACAGACCGGCCATGCGCAACACCGTGCGGGGCCGCGGATGGACGATAGGGCGCACGGCCAGCCGCGGGTCGTCCAGAACAGGCTCCAGCAGACGAGCCATTCCCGGTTCGATGGCGCCCAGGGCCGCCCGGAGGAGAGGGCGTCCGCGCGGGTGGCGGATCAGGCCGGTAAGGTTGGCAAAAAGTCGTTCTCCGGCCACATAGGCGATGCGGGACGAGGTCGGGGTTTCCCGCCATCCCAACCGTCGCAGCAGCGCCAGGAAGATGGAGACGAGGGTCTCCCGTCCTAACGGCGTGAGTGGGTCCAGGACACCCTGCACGGCGCCCAAGGAGCCGAGAACGAACAACGGTTCGGCGGGAAGGTCATCGGGCAACGGGTAAAGGGTCGTGATCGGCCGCGTTTGCAGGAGATAGAGCCGGTCACCGGCCCAGGCCCATTCGATATCCTGGGGTTCGCCGGCATACAACGACGCCACCCGTCGGCCCAGGTCGGCCAATTCCAGGATGATGGGGTCGGGCAAGGCCTGGCGGTCGGCGGCGGTCATCGCCTCCTGATACACGCCTCCCGTCGTCGCCTCGCGCACGACAAGCGCCTTGGCTCCCAGCCTTTTCGTCACGATCCGTCGGGCCGTCATGTCCACGACATAATGGTCGGGTTCGACCAAACCGCTCACCAGGGCCTCGCCCAGCCCCAGGGTGGCGTCAATGACGGTTTCGGTGCGCAACCCGGTGACGGGATTGGCCGTGAACAGCACCCCGGCGGCCTCAGCGGCAACCATCGCCTGCACCACCACGGCCAGGGCGACTTCCTGGCCGACCCCATGACTGCGACGGTAGCCGATGGCCCGCGGGGTCCACAGGCTACTCCAACAGCGGATGACGGCCTGAATCAGGGCCGGTTCCCCCTGTACGTTCAGAAACGTCTCTTGCTGACCGGCAAACGAGAGGTCAGGCAGGTCTTCCAACGTGGCCGACGAGCGCACGGCCACGGCCGGACGGCCCAGGTCGGCATAGGCACGGCTCAACGCGGCGGCGATCTCGGTCGGCACAACGCCAGCGAGGAAGCCGTTGCGGATGGTCGAGGCTGCGGTCTCCAGCGCTGCCGGATCGTCGGCCTCGATCGCCTGCAGGGCCGTCCGAATCACGGGGTCCAGATTGTTGCAGGCCACAAAATGCCGATAGGCCGCCGTGGTGAGCACGAAACCCGGCGGGACAGGCAAACCGGCCCGCAGCATGCGGGCCAGATTGGCGCCTTTACCTCCCAAAAACGAGAGCGAAGGTTCAGCGGTGGAAAGGGGGATGAGGAAAGCGTTCATGGTGGAATCGGACGATGGACGATGGACGATAGACGATGGAAACCTCGCCCTTCGGC
>JAOADB010000340.1 GCA_026417535.1 Caldilineales bacterium | reverse complement strand
GTCAGACGCCGGCCCCCACCCAGCCACCGGCCGCAGCCGATCCGCTGGCCGAACTGGTGGCCGCGGCCAAGGCCGAGGGCATGCTCACCACCATCGCCTTGCCCCATGACTGGTGCAACTACGGTGAGGCGATCTCGACCTTCAAGGCGAAATACGGCCTGGAGGTCAACGAGCTCAACCCCGACGCCAGCTCGGCCGAAGAAATCGAGGCCGTGAAGGCCAACAAGGGCAGCAAAGGCCCGCAGGCGCCCGATGTGCTCGATGTGGGCTTCGGCTTCGGTCCCCAGCTGGTGGAAGAACAGATCGCCATGCCCTACAAGGTCCGCACTTGGGACACCATCCCCGACAACGTGAAGCATCCGGATGGCTACTGGTACGGCGACTACTACGGCGTGTTGGGCTTCCAGGTGGCGACCGATTTCGTCGAAAATGTGCCCCGCAAGTGGTCGGACCTGTTGAAGCCGGAGTACAAGGGCAAGGTCGCCCTGGCCGGTGATCCGCGCCTCTCCAACCAGGCCATTCAGTCGGTCAACGCCGCGGCCCTGGCCATGGGTGGCTCGCTCAAGGACCCGACCCCCGGTCTCGAGTTCTTCAAGAAACTGAACGAGGCTGGCAACTTCGTGCCCGTTATCGCCAAGGCGGCCACCATCGCCAGCGGCGAGACGCCCATCGTCATCCGCTGGGACTATCTGGCCCTGACCGACCGCGACACCTTCGCCGGCAACCCCAACATCGAGTTCGTGGTGCCGGAGGATGGTCCGCCTCTGGCCGGTGTGTATGTCCAGGCCATCAGCGCCTACGCGCCGCATCCGAATGCCGCCAAGCTGTGGATGGAGTTCCTCTACTCGGACGAAGGGCAGCTCATCTGGCTGAAGGGCTACTGCCACCCCATTCGCTACAACGACCTGGTGGCCCGCAACGCCATCCCTGCCGACATCGCCGCCAAGCTGCCGCCGGCCGAACCCTATGCCCGGGCCGTCTTCCCCACCCTGGATGAGCTGAACACGGCCCGCGACATCGTGACCAAGAACTGGGACGCCGTTGTCGGTGCCGATGTCAAGTAATCCGCCTGCTCTCGATAAGACAGTCTCGGGTGGCCTCCACCCGAGACTGTCTTTCCTGTCCGTCTCGCGCTCCCTTGTGACCTGGGTGGGGGTGATTCCGTTTCTGGCCTTTGCGTTTCTGTTTTTGGTCTTGCCCTCCCTCTACCTATTCATCGGCAGTTTTCAAGACGCCAAAGGCCAGTTCACCCTTGCCAATTTTCGCGATCTGTTCACGCCTTCGATTTTCAGCGCCTACTGGATCACCATCCGCATCAGCCTGACCACGGCGTTGATGGGCGGCGTGATCGGGTTCTTCCTGGCCTATGCCCTGGTCACGGGCAACGTGCCCCCTTGGGTGCGTTCGGGGCTGATGACTTTTTGCGGGGTTGCCTCGAATTTTGCCGGCGTGCCGCTGGCCCAAGCCTTCATCTTCACTTTGGGGCGGGTAGGGTTGATTACCGTGCTGTTGCGCGAGCTGTTCGGCCTCAACCTGTACGACATGGGCTTCAACCTGTACAGCTTTTGGGGCCTGAGCGTGACCTACCTCTACTTCCAGTTGCCGTTGATGGTGCTCGTGATCACGCCGGCCATCGAGGGCATGCGTCGCGAATGGCGCGAAGCGGCCGAGAATCTGGGGGCCTCGTCAGGACAGTACTGGCGCTATGTGGGCATCCCCATCTTGATGCCGTCGCTGCTGGGGTCCATGATCCTCCTCTTCGGCAACGCCTTTGGCGCCTATGCCACGGCCCTTTCGCTGACCGGCGGCTTGATCAACCTGGTCACGATTCTGATCGGTTCGCAGATTCGCGGGGACGTGTTGCGCAATCCCAACCTGGGCTATGCCCTGGCCGTGGGCATGGTCGTAGTCATGGCCGTGATGATGGCCATTTACTACGCGTTGCGCCGTCGCAGCGAGCACTGGTTGCGAGCCTAGAACATGGCCCGGTCGGACCATGGAGCGTGAGATGGCATCTTGCGCTCCACGATGCGATATCCATTGCTTTTTTTGTGATTGCTCAGGCCGATGACGATGATGGCTCAAATTCCGACGGGGTTCCATCCCAGGCAGACGAAAGAGGTAGCGCCAGATGACATCTTGCTCTACGTCTTTCGTCCGTCGTCCTGGCGAGCGGCCGATAGTGGGAAGGGAAGCCCCATCCGAAACGTAAGGCCGTGGGCCGAGCCGTTACGTGCGATGTTGACCTGAGAGCCATAACACACGGTTTCGCCAATGCCATCGGTATGATGAAACGCGTACGCCTTTGGAACTGGTTCTGGATCATTGCCAGCCTGGTCTATTTCTTCCTCCCGCTGATCGCCACGGTCAACTTCTCGTTGCGGGCCCAACGCGGCGTGCTGAGCCTGCTGGCCTATCGGCAGATGATCGAGGACCCGCGCATCTTCCCGGCCCTGCTTTTCTCGACCCAGGTGGGCATCTTCACCATCCTGTTGGGATTAGTCCTCACTGTGCCTACGGTCTATTGGGTGCGGCTGAAAGCGCCCCACTTGCGGCCGATCCTGGAGTTCCTTTCGCTGCTGCCCTTCGTCATTCCGGCCATCGTTCTCGTGTTCGGGTTGATCCGAGTGTACAGCCGCGGCACCCTGGCCCTCACGAACACCATGGCCGGCACCAACTTCCTCCTCGTGGCCGCATACGTGGTCATCGGCCTGCCCTACCTCTACCGTTCGATTGACGCCGGCATGAGCGCCATCAACGTCGTCACCCTGACCGAGGCCGCCCAAAGCCTAGGCGCGGGCTGGGGGACGATCCTCTTCCGCGTCATCATCCCCAACCTGCGCTCGGCCATGTTGGGTGCGGC
>JAOADB010000339.1 GCA_026417535.1 Caldilineales bacterium | reverse complement strand
GGTGTGCCGTTGCCGGCGCCGCAGTCCACGCCGTTGACGCGCAGGTCATTCGGGACGGTGTTGACGCCGGTGTAACCGGCCTGGAAGCCGAATTCCACCGTGCCGTTGGGCGGAACCTGTTGGTTCCAGTCGGCGTGGGTCACCTGGACCGATGGTCCCGTTTGTGTGACACGGCCGTTCCACAGGTTGACGATCTGCTGGTTGCCGCCGAAGGTCCAGGTCACGGTCCAGCCGTCCCAAGCAGCCGCGCTGCGGTTGGTCACCTGCACCGTGGCCACGAAGCCGGAGCCCCAGTCGTTGTCCACCCGATAGGCGATGCTACACACCGGGCCGCCGATGGGCGTGGCCGTAGGCGTGCGCGTGGCGGTGGGTGCAGGCGTAGGCGCCGTCGTGTCCCACAGCCGGTAGAGCAGCGCCATTTTGTCGCTCCAGACCGTGTTCCAATCGTCCTGGAGGATGCCGCCCGTGTCGCCGCTGTTGGGATTCCAGGACCAGTAGAACGCGCTGCGGAGGTTTTTGACGATCAGCCAGTCCACCAGGGCATCCTGCCAGACCCGGTCCTTTGGGTCGCCGCCGTGGCCGTAGCGGCCGCCGAATTCGCCGACGACGAGGGTGTGAGTACCGGCAAATCGGCCGAAATGCTGCTCCCAGATGGCCGGCAAATTGGCGGGGAAATCGGGCACGTTGAAGTACGGCTGATTGTACACATCGGGGCCGTACACATGGGGGCTATAGACGACCTTGTTCGCGGGCAGATTGGGCGCCGTACAGGCCAATGGCTCCAGGTTGCCACCCCACCAGTGGTTGATCGTGCCGCTGCAGACGGGATTTTCCTGGATGCCCTCGACGAAGACCAGCAGGTTGGGATTGGCGGCCAGGACGGCCTGGCCTGCCCGGCTTGCGGCGGCATCCCAGTCGGTGGCCATGTTGCCCGTGCCCCAGGTGGCGGCGCCATGGGGTTCGTTTTTGAGGTCTATGGCGAAAAAGCGGGGCAGATGGGCGTAGCGTTGCGCCACGAACACCAGGTCGTTGATCCACTGCTGCTCGCTGTAAGTGGGCGTGTACCACAGCTCGGAGATGGCGTTGCAATCGGGCCGATGATGGTCGAGCAGGATGTAGAAGCCTTGAGCATCGAGCTCGGCCATGACCATGTCGAGGATCTGCAGGCTGTTCTTGCCCACCAAGTCGGGATTGCGGCTGTAGTCAATGCCGCCGACGCTGCTGCCGCGCAGGGTGTCCGGACAGAAAGGCAAGCGCACAGCATTGAAGCCCAAGTTTTTCATCTGGATGATCATGTCGCGCCAGTTACGGGCCCAAAGCCCGTGCACGACGTGGATTTCGGTCTCAAAACCGAACCAGTTGACCCCGCGCAACGGGATGGGATGACCTTGGGGGTCACGAATGACGCCCTGCTGCGCCGTGTAACCGGTGCTTTGGGCCAGGCCGATGGGCATTGTCGCCCGGCCGGCCACGACGACGAGGGAAAGGATGCCGAGGAAAACGGTGACGAAAATCGTTCCGCGTTTCACGTTTTGGTACCTCGATAACGGTAAAAAAAGCTTCGAAGTTTTCCGTCCTTCGTCCGCCATAGGCCAAGAGCGGACGATGGACGATGGCCCTTTCGTCCTCCGTCATTCGTCCTTTGTCCACCTATCGTCGTTCCCGGCGTCGGGTGCTGCGCGCGGGTTGACGAGGGGGTGGGGGCGGCGGGATGTCGGGCAGGGTGATATCGCCCAGCCCGGCCGTGAGGATGCGACGCATCTCGTCGGCCAGGGCCGGGTCGGTCGGCGGCGGTTCATAGGCAGCCAACCGCTCCTCGACCTCGGCCGTGGCCCGCTCCAGCAGGGTCTGGCTGCCTTTGCGCTGCCAGCCTTCCAGGTTCATCCGGTCCCAAACCGGACCGGGCAGGTGGAATTGCGTCGGCCAATGGGTCAGGGTGTGGGGCGAGGTGAGCATGTGTCCTTCGGCCAGCTCCTGTTCGACCAGCTCGAGGGTAGGCAGGTCGTCGCACACGTCGAGATCGCGCAGATAGGCAAAGACCTGGCCGCAGACCTCGTTGTCGAAAACGAGCTTGGGCAGATGGAAAGTGAGCAGGTAATCGAGCATGCCCGGCCCCGAGACGAGGTGCAATCCGGCCATGGCGGCATTGAGCACACTGGCCCAGGTCTCGGCCCCGGCCTGGGCATCGAGCTGTTTGCTTTCGCTGGTGGCGGTGTAGGCCTGGGTGGGCAGACCGAGATAGCGGCCGACGGCGGTGTAGAGGGCTACGAGCCGCAAGGCCTCGACGGCCGGCATAGGGGAAGTAGCCTCGCGCATGTGGAAAGTGGCAGCGCCCCCGCCGAAAAAGACGGGATGGCCCGGCCTGAGGACCTGCGCCATCGTGATGCCGGCCAGGACGTCGGCCACATGGAAGACGGCAGCGCCCACCGGCGTTACCGGTGCGATCAGGCCCATGATGGTCAGGGGGACGATCTCGACCGGGATGCCCCATTCCAGACAATCGAGCAGGTTCTGACAGGAATCCTCGGAGTAACGGAAATTGCCCGTGGCCGTGATCGTGAAGACGGTGAAGGGTCTGGCGGCCAGATCGGCCCGGTCATGGCGGAAGAGGGCCAGCATGGCCGCCATGCGGGGAACACCGTGTTCGGTGAAGGCGCCGCTGACGATGGGTTTGCGGGTATGGAGCAGGGCCAGGTAGAGCCGCCAGGCGTCGGCGATGCGGGCCTCGAGGTCGTGGGTGGAGAAGGCGGTGGCGGCAAAGGCGATGTGTTCCAGGCCGTCGGCTAAGCGGATGTACGCAACGAAATCGGCGGTTTGGGCCAGGCGGATGGTGCCGGTGCGATGGTCGAGGACGCGCAGCCCGCTGGAGCCGGGCGCAAAGTACACCCGGTCGCCGCCCATCTCGGCGTAGGGGTTACCGTCGCGGTCGTAGAG
>JAOADB010000338.1 GCA_026417535.1 Caldilineales bacterium | reverse complement strand
GACAGGGCGACGTTTATCCATACTCGCTATGCTCGTTTTGCTGATCGGTCTCGTGGGGCCGGCGCTGCCGGCGCAGGCAACCGGACCGCAGACGGTCACGTCCACGCCTTTCTACAAAATCATCACCAGGGATACCGGCCTCTATCGGGTGACCCATGCCGCCCTGACGGCCGCCGGGTTCAACCCCACCGGCGTGAACACGGCGACGTTCCAACTGTTCCATAACGAGGAAGAGGTGCCCATCTTCCTCTTCGACGGCGGCGACCACAGTTTCGATCCGGGCGATTACTTCCTGTTCTATGCCGAAGCGAAGCTGACGAAGTACACGAAAACCGACATCTACTGGTTTCGGGCCGGCCACGCCGTGCGGCTGTTGCCCACGAGCCAGAACGGCGCCCCCGGCAGCGCCGCGCTGGCCACGTCCTTCTGGCGAACGCTTCATTTCGAGCAGGAGAGGGTGTACCGCAGCTCCATGCCGATGACAGGGGATGCCAACCGCTGGTACTGGCTCTATTACAAGCCCTGCGCGCCCGGCGACCGCAGTTGCCGCGACGCCGACGGCAATCGCAACGACCGCGCCTTCACCGTCGCGTTGCCGAACGTCAGCCCGGAACCTCACACGGCCCGCATCAGCGTCGTCCTTTGGGGGCTGTACAACGAATTCCCCAACCCCGACCATCGCTTTCTCACCCTGGTCAACAACACCCAGGTCGGCGATAGCTCCTTCGACGGCGCCATCGCCTATAACGGGGTGTACGATTTCCCCAGTTCCTTGCTCGTTTCGGGCAATAACACGGTGCGGTTGCAATTTCCGCTCATTGCCAATGCCTCGAACGATGGCTATATTGACTATTTCGAGATCACCTATTTGAGCCAATTTGTGGCGCTCAACAACGCGTTGGGCTTTGGCGGCAGCGGTGGGCGTTGGCGGTACTCGGTTTCCGGATTCGCTGACCCGAACATCATGGCCTTCGATGTGAGCAATCCACACCGGCCTGTGCGCATCGAGGGCCTTGTCGTAAGCGGCAGCGGCCCGTATTCGGTTAGCTTTGAGGCCGAAAGCCCCCTAACGGCCGCGGCCACGGCCGTGGGCAGCTTTTTCGTCGCCAGCAGCAGCGCCTGGCTGACGCCCCAGGGCATCATTGTGGACACGCCCTCGTCCCTGCGCGACCCGGCCAACGGCGCCGATTACATCGTCATCACCCATGCCCATTTTATGGCCCAGGCCCAGCAGCTGGCCGCCTACCGCGCCACGGCCAACGGCTATCGCACGGCCGTGGTGGATGTCCAGGACATCTACGACGAGTTCAACAACGGCCTGATGCACCCCGAGGCCATCCGCGAGTTCATTTTCTACGCCTCCCACTACTGGCAACCCCCGCGGCCGCAGTTCGTGGTGCTCATCGGCGACGGCCACTACGACTTTCACAACTACCTTGGATCGAACGAGCCCATCTACATTCCGCCCTATCTGTTGGGGATAGACCCCTTCCAAGGCGAGACCGCCGCCGACAACCGCTTTGTGGACGTCATGGGCGATGAGCAATACGATAGCGATGGCGGACCTGGCCACATGGCCCGCGCCATCGTCATCGCCGACGGCCGCATGAACCTGGCCGTGGATTTCGGCTTCCATCCGCCGCTGGCGCTTCAGAGCGCGCTGACGGCGGCCGCCACGACGGCGCCGTCGGCGCAAGGGAGCGAAGCGGCCGCGCCGGCAGCACCCCAACTGGTCAAGGCCATCGGCGACAGGGTGTTCTGGGACGAGGACCGCGACGGCATCTGGGATGCGCCCGAACGCGGGGTGCCCGGCGTGACGGTGCGCCTGTGGGCCGGCAGCAACATCGTCCAGACGCAGGTTACCGACGCCGACGGCTATTTCTTCTTCGAGGACCTGAGCAGCGGCACCTACACCCTGCAGTTCGTGCCGCCGCCCGGCTGGCAGTTCACCACCTACAAGGCCGGCGGCGATGACCGCTACGATTCCGATGTCCATCCCGGCACGGGTTTCACCAACCCCATCACCTACGTGTTTCCGGGTCAGGCCCAGCCGAACTGGGATGCCGGCCTGGTGCGGCCGGGGACCATTGGCAATCGGGTATGGCTCGACACCAACGGCAACGGCCTCCAGGATACCGGTGAGCCGGGTATTGCCGGCGTCGTTGTCGAGCTGCTCCAAGCGGGCAGCGTCATCGCCACGACGAGCACCGACGCCAACGGCTACTACTTCTTCTACGACCTCCCCGACGGTGTGTACGACGTCCGCATCGCCGCGGCCAATTTTGCCGGCGGCGCGCTGGACGGGTTGCTGGCCTCGCCTTGGGACCAGGGCGTTGACCTCATGCCCGACCTGAGTCTGGGCCGTTTCCCGGTTGGCACGGCGGCGCAGGCGCAGGAGATGGTGAACCGGGTGCTCCAGTACGAGCTGAATGCGCCGCCGGGCACCTGGCCCAAACGCGCCATCTTCGTGACCGATGACCCCGACGGCGCCGGCAATTTCTACGAGCATTCCGATTCCGTGGCCGATCACATCTGGCCGTATCCGAGCGATGTGGTCAAAATCTACTTCAAGCAAACCCACCCCACGAGCGCGACGGCCAGAAGCGCCATTCTGGCGGCTATCAACCAAGGCGCGCTCTTCGTCGCCTATAACGGCCACGCGGGCAAACGCACCTGGGGCGAACAGCTTTTCGACGCATCCGATATTGACCTGCTCGGCAACACGGTCTTCCCCGTGTTCGTGCCCATGACCTGTCTGGAGGGCTACTACATCGGCCCGGCTTTCGACAGCTTGGGCGAAAAGGCCGTCCGCACCCCCGGCAAGGGCGCCATTGCCAGCTTCTCGCCTACCGGTTTGGGCGTGGCCACGGGCCATCAGTACCTCTACAAGGCCTTCTTCACGGCTTTCGTCGAGGGCGAGACGCAGATCGGCCCCCTCACCC
>JAOADB010000337.1 GCA_026417535.1 Caldilineales bacterium | reverse complement strand
AGAGACAGGTTCATGCCGCGAGGGCATGACGAAAATGTCGGCGCCGGCAAACAAACGCCGCCGCAGTGCCTCGTCCCAGGTCAGAAAGGCGCGCACGTGCTGAGGATAGCGCTGTTCCAGCGCCGTCAGATAGTCGTGATAGCGTTGCTCGCCCGTACCCATGAAAATCCATTGGCCGCCCACATGGTGGAGGAGCGGCTCCAGCACGGCCGTGAGGATGTCGTAGCCCTTCTGGTCGGTGAGACGCGAGGTGACACAGAACAGGGGCGTATCGGGCAGCTGGGGCAGGTTACAGGTGGTTTGGAGGTAGGCCTTACAGGCCGCGCGGCCGGCCGTATCCTGGGCCTGGAAACAGGCCGCCAAGGCCGGGTCGCGGGTCGGGTCGTAGCTTTCCACGTCAATCCCGTTGAGGATGCCGAACAGGCGATGCCGCCGGTCGCGCAAAATGGGGTCGAGACCCTCGCCGTAGGTCGGGGTGAGGATCTCGCGGGCATAGGTCGGGCTGACCGTGACGATGACATCGGCGAAGATGATACCGCGCGCCATCATGCTGACGACCTCGTTCAGGCTGGGGGAGACCTCCGGATGGGCGATAAAGCCGTACTGGGCGATCCCGGCGATCTCGAGGACGCGATGGCCGAAGATACCCTGATAGGCCAGATTGTGGATGTTGTACACCACGGCCGTTTCCCGAAAGAAGGAGTCGTCGGCCAGGATGGTGCGCAGCCAGTTGGCCACAAGCGCAGTCTGCCACTCGTTGCAATGGATGACGTGCGGCTGCCAGCCCAAATGCCGGCACGCTTCCAGGGCGGCCCGGCTGTAGAACACGAAACGCTCGCCGTCATCGGGGAAGGAGTAGATGCCCTGACGACTGCCGAAGAAGCGGTTATGCTCGACGAAGTAGATGGGCAGATCGGCCTCAGGAGCCGCCCACAGCCCGGCCGTCTCCGTTTCCTCATCGAAAGGCACGGGAAAGGCATCGAGGACGCGGGTCAGACCCTGGGCGACCGGGTCAATCAAGCCGTAGCGGGGGATGATGACGCGCACGTCATCGCCCAGGCGGCGCAACATGCGCGGCAACGCCGCCGCCACCTGCGCCAGGCCGCCGGTGCGGGCATAGGGCACGATTTCGGCGCTGAGATAGAGAACGTTGAAAACGGACGGATGAGGAGACACAGGGGGATTGGTAACTGGTAAATCGAGTTTGGTGTTTTGGGGTGATTTGGGCCGATTGCAGGACGAAAGACGAAGGACGGAGGACGAAGTTTTTTCGTCTTTCGTCATTCGTCCTTCGTCCAATAAAGACGACCAACGAGCACATAGAACCGGTTACTACTCAAGGCAAAAGACTGCCGGCGCCGGGCGACCAGCCAAGGCCGACCGCGCCCAACAGACCCCGCACCCGCTGCAGGATGTGATAGGCCACGGCCTCTTTGTCCATCAGGGGCAACGATTCGATCCCGCCGTCGCGGGTGAGGATGGTTACCCGGTTCGTATCCACCTCGAAACCGGCGTCGGCCGCGGTCACGTCGTTCAGGATGATCATCTCCAGGTTTTTGCGCTCCATCTTGCTGCGGGCATTCGCCACGAGATCGCTCGTCTCGGCGGCAAAACCGACAACCAGCCGGGGCATGCCGATCTCAGCGCGGCGTTCGGCTACGGCCCGCAGCACATCGGGCGTGCGCTCCAGCCGGATTTCCTGGTCGGTCTCCTTCTTCAGCTTGGTTTCATAGGTCACGACCGGGCGGAAATCGGCGATGGCCGCGGCGCTGATGAGCACATCCGTCTCCGGCAACAGGTTCAGGGTGGCGCGGAGCATGTCCTCAGCCCGCATCGCCGGCACGAGATGGACGCCGATGGGTGGGTCCACGGTCATGGCGCCGTAGATGAGGTTGACATGGGCGCCCAAATCGCGGGCCACCCGCGCCAGGGCCACGCCCATCTTGCCGCTGGAACGATTGCCCATGAAACGCACCGGGTCCATCCACTCGCGCGTGCCACCGGCCGTGATGGTGATGCGCAACCCCGACAGCGGTCCCTTGCGGCTAAGGACGATGCGGGCATGCTCGACGATGACTTCCGGCTCGGACATGCGGCCGATGCCGACGCCGCCCGACGCCAGGCGGCCGACCTCTGGCCCCACGAGATAAGCCCCGCGCTGGATGAGCGTCTGCAGGTTCGCCTGGGTGGCCGGATGTTCCCACATGCGCGACTCCATGGCCGGCGCTAGCAACAGGGGCGCCCGCGTGCTCAAGGCCGTGGCCGTGATGGGGCCGTCGGCGGTACCGTGGGCCAGCCCCGCCATGGTGTGGGCGCTGAGGGGCGCAATGATGAACAGATCGGCCTCCTGAGCCAGGGCCACATGGCCGATCTTGCCGCCTTCGTACAGCTGCCACAGGTCGGTGATGGGCTGACGACCGCTGATGGCGCCGAAGGTCAGCGGGGTGACGAACTTCTGAGCCGTGTAGGTCATGAGCACCTGCACATGGGCGCCGGCCTGCACCAGCTTCGAGCACAAATCCACCGCCTTATAGGCGGCAATGCCGCCGGTCACACCGAGAAGGATGATTTTATCGGCCAGGATGTTCATGGGCATTCAGACGGAGCGGGCAAACCCGCCATGACGTTCGTACACGAGTCGCAAACCCTGCAGGGTCAGGGCGGGTTCGTAATGGTCAATCACCGAAGTCATCCCCTGGAAGAGTGGGGCCAGCCCCCCGGTGGCAATCACCGGAGCTGTTGTGGCCAGGGCCGCCCGGATGCGCCGCACCAACCCCTCCACCAGGTCGAGATAGCCGAGGACGATGCCGGCCTGCATGGCGCTGACGGTATCATCGCCGATGGGGCTGGCCGGGGCCACGACGGTGAGCAGGGTCTCGAGGCGGGTGGCTCCCATGCCCATCATGGAGCCCATCATCCCCGTGTCGCCCATGCCCCCCCTGCTGCCGTGGTCCATCATCCCGTGGTCCATCATCCCCATCCCCTGG
>JAOADB010000336.1 GCA_026417535.1 Caldilineales bacterium | reverse complement strand
ATCCTGGAACGGGCCGGCGGCAAGGCCGTGTTGCTCGACGGCAACGAACTGGACCTGGCCGCGTTCCTCGATGGCCGCAAACTGCCGCAACCGCTCCTGGCCGCGGCGCCCTACTATCTCGACGACCTGCGCCGGCGCTTGCGCTACAAGGGGGGTTGACGTGCACCTCCTCCTGCTCACGCCGCAGTTTCCCTACCCACCCCATCAGGGCGCCACGTTACGCAATTTCCATCTCCTGCGCGGGCTGGCCGTCCGCCACACCGTTGACCTCTTCAGCCTGCTGGCGCCGGACGACGATCCCCCGGCCGGCCCCGTGCGCGAGTGGGTGCGCCTGGTCGTGACGGCCCCGCAACCACGGCGCACCGCCCGGCAACGGCTGCGCAACCTGTTGACCTCGCCGCTCCCCGATATGGCCCTGCGCCTGTGGAACCCGGCGGCAATGGCAGTCTTGGAGGACTATCTCAGCCGTCATCGTCCCGACATCATCCAGGTGCAGGGCCTGGAGATGGCCCATTACGCCCTGAAGCTGCTCCGTCGCCATGAGAGGCCGCTGGTGGTCTACGACGCCTACAACGTCGAGGCCATCTTGCAAGAGCGGGCATTTCTCGCCGACCTCCGCCGGCCGCAGCGCTGGCCTGCCGCAGCCTATTCGGCCGTGCAAACGCTCAAATTGCGCCGCTACGAACACCGCTTCGTCCGGATGGTGACGGCGCTCACGGCGGTTAGCGCCGTAGACGCCGCCCTCCTGCGCGCGCTGGCGCCGGACAAACCGCTCGCCATCGTCAGCAACGGCGTGGATATGGCCGCCTACGACCCGGACGCCGCCTATCCCAACCCATACCCCTCCCCCGGCCCGCATCTCGTCTTCACCGGCAAGATGGACTTCCGGCCCAATGTGGATGCGGCCCTCTGGTTCGCCGAGAAGGTGCTCCCTCGGCTGCAAGCGGCCGGATGGCAAGCCCACTTCTGGGTCGTAGGCCGCTCGCCACACCCGCGTCTCGAACGCCTGCGCGGCCGGCCGGATGTGACCCTGACCGGCGCCGTGCCCGACGTTCGCCCCTATCTGGCCCATGCCGACCTGTTCGTGGCGCCCCTGTTGGCCGGCGGCGGCACCCGGCTCAAACTGCTGGAGGCCATGGCCATGGCGCGGCCCATCGTCTCGACGCGAATCGGCGCCGAAGGCTTCCCGGTGTGCGACGGCCAGGAGATGGCCCTGGCCGACACCGCCGCCGAGTTCGCTGCTCGCTGCGCCCAGCTCCTGAGCCATCCCGATGAAGCGGCGGCCCTGGGACGCCGCGGCCGCAGCCTGGCTGCCCACTACGACTGGGGCCGGATCGTCCCTGCGCTCGAAGGGCTGTACCAAGAGCTAGGTCTGATCTGATCCTCGACGGTTGAGGCCGATGTCGGCGGGTTTCCATCGCAGGCAGACAGAGGACCCATGACGACTTTCCTTCGTCCTTGGTCTCGGCCTTCGGCCGATGGCGGAAACCCCATCACATCCGGAATGAGAAAGTACCATCTCCCATGACCACCGTCTCAACCCCTCGCTCTTTCTCCCGCTTTCGCCGCAAGCGTCGCACCCCGCCCGGCGCTCCGCCCGGCACCCTCATTCCCGACCCCGAAGCCGCAGCGCCTGTCATCCGGGTCATGGCCTATGGCCCTGATGCGCTGGTCGAAGAAACGATCGCCGATGTGGCGGCGCTGCGCCCTTTGCTGGCGGCCTGGCCCGTCGTCTGGGTCAACGTGGACGGCCTGGGCGATATCGGCGTCATCCAGGCCCTGGGCGAGCTGTTCGGGCTCCATCGGCTGGCGCTGGAGGACGTGGTCAACCTCTATCAGCGCGCCAAAGTGGACGATTACGGGGATTACCTGTTCGTCATCACCCACATGGTCGCCCTGAACCCGGCTTTGCAGATCGAGCAGATGAGCCTGTTCCTGGGGCCGAACTATGTCCTAACCTTCCAGCATCTGCCGGGGGATTCGCTGGAGCCGGTGCGGGCGCGGCTGCGCGGGGGCAACACCCATCTGCGCCGGGGCGGCGCGGGGTATCTCGCCTATGCCATCCTCGATGCCGTGCTCGACGGCTATTTCCCGGTGCTGGAGGCGTTGGGCGAGCGGCTGGAGGGGCTAGAAGCGCTGATCACGGCGGACCCGAATCCGGCCGTACGCACGCGCATCCACGACCTGCGTCAGGACTTGCTGGCCCTGCGACGGGCCGTGTGGCCGCAGCGCGACGCCCTCAACTCACTCCTGCGCGAGCCGACATCCCTCCTCACGGCCGAGACACGGGTCTATCTGCGGGATACCTACGACCATAGCTACCAAATCATTGACTTGGTGGAGACCTATCGCGAGCTGGCAGCCGACCTGACCGACCTGTACCTTTCCAGCATCAGCAACCGCATGAACGAAATCATGAAGGTGCTGACCATCATCTCCACCATTTTCATCCCTCTCAGCTTCATCGCCGGGGTCTACGGCATGAACTTCGACACGAGCTGGCCGTTGAACATGCCGGAGTTGCTCTGGCCCTTCGGCTATCTGTGGGCGCTGGGCCTGATGGCCGGCGTGGCCGGGCTGATGCTGCTGTACTTTTGGCGACGGCGTTGGCTGTGAGTGGACGATGGATGGTCCTTCGTCTTCCGTCCCGACCATCGGCCCAAAATCAGGACGAAGGACGAAGGACGAACGACGAAAAACCCTCCGTCCTTCGTCTTTCGTCCGGCTATCAGCCAAAGGACGGGACGAGGGAAACGACGAACGACGAAACAACCTTCGTCTTCCGTCCCGACCCTCGGCCCCACTCCGGGACGAAGGATGAACGGCGAACGACGAAAAACCCTCTTTCATGCCCTGTACCACCAGCTGGCCTGGGCCTATGACGCGGTCAGCTGGCTGGTCAGCCTGGGCGCCTGGGATGCCTGGCGTCGTCTGGCGCTGGATGAGGTGCGCGGGGAGCGGGTCCTGGCTGTCTCTTATACACATCT
>JAOADB010000335.1 GCA_026417535.1 Caldilineales bacterium | reverse complement strand
GCCCTGGCCGCCATCTCCATCGTCGGCTACACCAACGCCGGCAAGAGCACCTTGCTGAACCAGCTCACGGCGCTGGCCGGGCCGGAGCACACCCCCGCGGGCGTGCTGGCGGCGGACATGCTCTTCGCCACCCTCGACCCCACCACCCGGCGAGTGCGCCTGCCCGGCGGCCGGGAGGTGCTGGTCTCCGACACGGTGGGCTTCATCCAGAAGCTGCCCACCCAGCTCGTCGCCGCGTTTCGCGCCACCTTGGAGGAAATCCTGGAAGCCGACCTGCTCCTGCACGTCGTGGATGTTAGCCATCCCAACGTCATCGAGCAGGCCAGCGCCGTCGAGGACGTGCTCGACGAGCTGGGCGCCATGAGCATCCCCGCCGTGGTCGCCCTGAACAAGGTGGACCGCCTGGCCGGGCGGCCTATCCCACCCGACATCCTCGAAGCCCTGCCCGACGCCGTGCCCATCTCGGCCCTGACCGGCGAGGGCCTGGACCGATTGCAGGCCCGCCTTGACGACGTTTTGGAAGCCCAGTTGGGAGCGGCCATTACCGTCCTCATCCCCTACGATCAGGGCGAGCTGGTGGACTTGTTCCATCGGTTGGGCCATATTGACCACCTCGAGTATCGGCCGGAAGGCACGCTGGTGGTGGGGAAGTCTCCGCCGACCTTGAGCGCCCGGCTCCGGCCCTATCGGGTCACGGAACGCCCACAGCGCCACGTCCAGCACCGGCCCTGACGCCGTTTTACCTTGTCTCACAAGAAGGCGTTTGAAACATTTCGCAACACTCTTCAATGACTTGACATAATGAAAAAGTTCATCCGCATCGAACTTCCCACCGCGCCGACACCCGACGCCCCGGACACGCCTGCCTGGGTGCGTGACGCCATCTTCTACCAGATTTTCCCCGACCGTTTTGCCGCCAGCGAGCGGGTGCGCAAGCCCGGCCGCCTGGAACCGTGGGACACGCCGCCGACGACGCACGGCTTCAAAGGGGGAGACCTCCTGGGCATCCTCGAGCATCTCGATTACCTGCAGGAGCTGGGGGTCAACGCCATCTATCTGAACCCTATCTTCGCCTCGGCGAGCAATCACCGCTATCACACCTACGACTACTTCCAGGTGGCCCCGCTCCTGGGCGGAAACCAGGCCCTGGCCGAGCTGCTGGAAGCGGCCCACGCGCGCGGGATGCGCGTCATCCTCGACGGGGTGTTCAACCATGCCAGTCGTGGCTTCTGGCCGTTCCATCACATCCTGGAGTGCGGGCCGCAATCGCCCTATCGCGATTGGTTCATCATCCACGGCTTTCCGCTGCATCCCTACGACGAGAAGAAGCCGGCGAACTACGCGGCCTGGTGGGGTTTGCGGGCCTTGCCCAAGTTGAACGTGGCCAATCCCGACACGCGGGCCTATTTGCTGGACGTGGCCGAGCACTGGATCCGCTTCGGCGCCGACGGCTGGCGGTTAGATGTGCCCGATGAGATTGCCGATCCCGATTTCTGGCGGGCCTTTCGGCAACGAGTGCGGGCTGCCAACCCCGAAGCCTACACCGTGGGCGAGATCTGGAAACCGGCGCCGGAGTGGCTGGAAGGAGACCGTTTCGATGCGCTGATGAACTATCCCCTGGCCCTCACCCTCCTGGGCTTCGTCGCCCAGAACACGCTCCGTCGCGACCTGCGGCCGGGTGGCTATCGGCTTCGGCCCTTTGGCGCGCGCCAGACCTTGGAGCGCCTGACCGATCTGAGTCGCCTGTATCATCCCCACGTCGTCTATTCGCAACTCAACCTGCTCGATAGCCACGACACTCCTCGCTTTTTGACAATGGCCGGCGGCGACTACTCGGCGTTGCACCTGGCCATCCTGCTGGTGATGACGTTGCCGGGCGCGCCCTGCCTCTTCTACGGCAGCGAGGTGGGTCTGGAAGGCGGCCCCGATCCCGACTGCCGCCGCGCGTTCCCCTGGGACCGAGAGCGCTGGCATCATGCCACCTGGGCCTTGACGCGACGGGCCATTGCCCTGCGCCGCGAGCAGGCCGTGTTGCGCCACGGCAGCTTTGAGCCGCTCTACGGCCGTAAGGACGTGCTCGCCTTCCTGCGCCGTGGGGTGGGGGAGGCCGTGCTCGTCGTGGTCAACGTCGGCAACGAAGACACCACGCGACCGATTCCGCTGCCGCCGGACCTACCCGTTGGCGACGAGACGCCCATTGACCTGTGGGGCAACCCGGCCGACGATCTTCCGCCCCGGTGGGGTAGGGGAGAGAGCGGCGGCCACCAGCTAACGGTCTCGGTGGCGGCCCGACATGGCCGCGTGTTACGATGGACGATAGACGATGGATTCATCGGTCGTCGGTCGTCCTCCGTCCCGGATTGAGGCCGAGGGCGAAGACGAACGACGAACGACGAAAGACGGAAGGGTTTTCGTCCTTCGTCTTTTATGTCAAGTTGCTGATGATTTTAGTTTACATAAGATTACTAGTGTGTAATTCAACTGCGGCCCTTTCCAACCCTTGACTTGACATAATGACGTAGGGCAAGATGGCATCTTGCGCTACATCCGCTATATCATCGTTCATCATCCCTTGTCCTTCCCATGTCTAGCTCAACTGCGCGCTGGTTCTACTTCACGGCCGGTGTGGTGACGGCCTGCCTGGTCTTCGCCCTCGGTCTTGGCGTCCGTTGGGCCTATGAACGGCTGGCAAACGAGGAAACGCCCGCCGCAGCGACCGCGCCCGACCTGAATACCCTCTACAACGAGGCCTGGTCGCTCATCGTCCGCGACTATCCGGGCGATTTGCCCTCCGAACGCGAGCGCGTGTACGGCGCCCTCCAAGGCAGCATTGCCCGCATCGGCGACCCCTACACCTACTTCGTGGAACCGGAACCGGCCGCCCGCGAACAGGAACAACTGGAAGGACGCTTCGGCGGCATCGGCGCCTATCTCGAACTCGATGCGGAGGGCCGTGTGCGCTTGCGTCCGATGGTGGGACGCCCAGCCGCCGAAGCAGGTCTACGCGAAGGCGATGTCCTCCTC
>JAOADB010000334.1 GCA_026417535.1 Caldilineales bacterium | reverse complement strand
GGCCATCGGCCGCGCCATCGTGCGCCAGCCCCGCATCTTCCTCATGGACGAGCCCCTCTCGAACCTGGATGCCAAGCTGCGGGAGGCCCTGCGCGCCGAGCTCCAGCACATGCAGAAGACCCAGGGCAACACGGTGCTTTTCGTCACCCACGACCAGATCGAGGCGCTGACTTTGGCCGACCGCATCGCCGTCCTCGACCACGGCCGCATCATCCAGATCGGCACGCCCGCCGACATCTACGACCGACCGGCGACGACCTTCGTGGCCACTCTGGTCGGCACCCCGCGCATCAACCTGCTGCCGGCCAACCGCGAGAACAGCACCTACTTCATCGCCAACAGCGAGCTGCATCTGCCGATGCCGCGCGACCGCAACCTGCCGCTCCAGGTGCAGGTCGGCATCCGGCCCGAGGACATCCGTCTGGCGCCCGACGGTCCCTTTACCGGCGTTGTCGCCCTCACCGAACCCCTCGGTATCGAGACCATCGTCCACATCCGCACCGGCCAACAAACCCTGCTCAGCATTCTGCCCGGGATGACCGATCTCAAGCGGGACGACGTCGTCCGCTTCCATATCCTCTCGGAACGCCTGCACTTCTTCGATGCCGAAGGCAAGCGGGTGTAGATCGAGCAGGGTGCCTTTTGTCGTCTTTCTCTTTCCCGCAACGAAGCCATCACCGATTCCCCCATGTCCAGGAGAAGACCATGGCACGACCTGTTACTATCTACAGCATTCAATGGGCCGATCTCCCCTTCGAGGTCTTCTGTCAAAAGGTCAAGAGCTTTGGCTACGACGGCGTCGAAATCGCCTGTTGTGGCGACCACTTCGAGGTGGATAGGGCCTTGGAAGAGGACGGCTATGTCCAATCCCGGTGGGATATCCTCAACAAGTACGGCCTGCAGTGCTTTGCCATCAGCAATCACCTGGTAGGCCAGGCCGTGTGCGACCGCATTGACGAGCGCCACAAGCGAATTTTACCCCCGCGCATCTGGGGCGATGGCAAAGAGGACGGCGTGCGCGCCCGTGCGGCCGAGGAGATGAAGAACACGGCCCGTGCGGCGGCCAAGTTCGGGGTGAAGGTGGTGCCCGGCTTCACCGGCTCGCCCATCTGGCATATGTTCTATTCCTTCCCGCCCAACCCGCCCGATTTCCTGGAGAAGGGGCTGGCCTTCTTGGCCGAGATGTGGCTGCCCATCCTCGATGTCTTTCAAGAGGTGGGAGTCAAGTTTGCTTTGGAGGTCCATCCGGCTGAAATTGCCTTTGACATTGCCAGCGCCGAGAACGTGCTCCATGCGGTCAACCGCCATCCGGCCTTTGGCTTCAACTACGACCCCAGCCACTTCGTGTATCAGAACGTGGACTACGTGGGCTTCATCCGCAAGTTTGCCGACCGCATCCTCCACGTGCACATGAAGGATGCCTATCGGGCCACGCATCCCACCGAGGCAGGCATTTTCGGCGGCCATCTGCCCTTTGGCGACCATCGCCGGGCCTGGGACTTCCGCTCGCCGGGCCGGGGTTCGGTCAATTTCGAGGAGATCATCCGCGCCCTGAACGACATCGGCTACTGGGGCCCGCTGTCGGTGGAGTGGGAAGACAGCAAATTGGACCGCGAGCACGGCGCGGCGGAAGCCTGTGCGTTCGTCAAGCGGTTGGACTTCAAGTCGTCGGCCATCGCCTTCGACGCCGCTTTTGCCACCGATAAATAGGCGAAGTGCCATTGATGAACGCTCATAAGGCTCTGAAATGCCTTGAAGCCCATTCCAGTTTATCCGTTTTGGCACGGAAGAAAGGCGGGTCTTGAGCCAAGTCTTTTTCCATCCCGTCCTTTCGCTCAAAGGAGAGTTGGTCTATGCGTTTCGGCGTCAATGCCTGGGTCTGGACATCGCCCGTGACCACGGCAGAACTCGAAAAACTGGCGCCTCATGTCGCCCAAATGGGTTTCGACTGGATCGAGGTGCCGCTGGAAAGTCTGGATGACCTCGATTTCCGCCGCGGGGCGGAGATCATCAAGGAACACGGCTTGGGGGTGAGCTGTTGCGCGGCCATGGGGCCTGACCGCGACCTGGTCCACCCCGACCCGGCCATCCGCGAGAACGGCATGGCCTACATCCGCGGGGCCATTGAGGCCACCGCCACCCTGGGCGCTACCAACCTCGTGGGGCCGATCTACTCGGCCGTGGGCCGCACCTGGCAGATGACCGACGAGGAGCGCGCCCGCGATACCGACCTGCTGGTGGAGAACCTGAGCCGGCTGGCCGATTACGCCCGTCCCTACGGCGTGGTGCTCTGCATCGAGCCGCTCAATCGCTTCGAGACCAGCTTCATCAACCTGGCGACGCAGGCCATCGAAGTCGTGGACCGGGTGAACAGCCCCCACTGCCAGGTCATGCTCGATACCTTCCACATGAACATCGAGGAGAAGTCGCTGGGCGAGGCCATCCGCGCGGCCGGCCCACGGCTCAAGCACTTCCACGCCTGCGAGAACGACCGCGGCGCGCCCGGTTCGGGGCATGTACCCTGGAACGACGTGGCCGAGGCCCTGCGCGCCATCGGCTACGAAGGCCCGGTGGTCATCGAGTCCTTCACGGCCAAGGTCAAGAGCATTGCCCGCGCCGCGGCCATCTGGCGGGCGCTGGCCCCCACCCAGGACGACCTGGCCCGCGATGGCCTGGCGTTTTTGCGCGGTTTGTTTGGTAACTAGGTGTTGGATACTGGGTACTAGATACTAGATACTGGATACTCGATATTGGTAATTGACAGTGATAAGTGTCATTTTTACCGATAACCAGTAACCAGTATCCAATAACCAGTATCCAATCATCAGTATCCAATAACCAATAACCAGTAACCCATTTACCAGGAGGATATCATGGCACGACCCGTTACCCTGTTTAGCGGCCAATGGGCCGATCTCCCCTTCGAGGTCTTTTGTCAAAAGGCTAAGAGCTTCGGCTACGATGGCGTCGAAATCGCCTGCTGGGGCGACCACTTCGAGGTGGACAAAGCCCTGGAGCAGGACGGCTA
>JAOADB010000333.1 GCA_026417535.1 Caldilineales bacterium | reverse complement strand
CTGAAGGGGAAGGGTTTGCCGCGGCCGCCGGCAGGCCGGCCGCAAGACTCAACTGGCTGAACAACACGACGATGAGCAAGGCCAGGGCGACCGGCCGGCTGAAGCGCGTGTATCTCATATCACCTCGACTGGAATGCGCATTGAACGATACGCCCAGCCTAGCATGCCGGGTATCCCGCTGTCGAGGGACGGATTCCCGATGGGGCGGGAAAAAACGAAACGAACCCCGTCATCCACACAGGGCAGAGGTCATGACTCGGCCGAACCGTCTGGCCTGCCGCTTTCCGTGGAGCGCGACGGCCGGCAGTTGTATTCTCCAAACCTGCGGATAGGGCGACTTATCCGTCCGGGGCGACGGCGTCGTGCGCTTCCGCCCAGGCCAGGGTCTGGACGAAGCCGTCCTCCATCCGCCACCGGCCGCGCAACCGCACGGGCGTGGACAAGGGCAGGCCCTCGGCGGCGACGGTCAGCCGCAGCCAGCCTTCGGCCGCGACTTCACGCATCGGCAGACAGCTCAGCTGCCGGGTATCCACCCGCAATCCCAGCCGGAGCGCCTTCAGCACCGCCTCTTTGGCGCTCCAGATGGCAGTGATAAGGCCGTCACGTTCTCCCGCAGGAGCCCCGGCCACGATGGCCTGTTCGGCCGGGGCGAAAAACTGCGCTACCAAACCCGGCTCACGCGGCTCGATCCGCTCGATGTCGGCCCCGATGGTCACACCGGGCCTGTCGTCGAGCGCGCAGAAGGCCCGGTCGCCCGAATGGCTGATGGAGAGCGACAACGGCAGCCGGGCAAGCTCGTCTGCCAGGGCCCGCGCAGCATACGGCGCACCGTCGGGATCGGGGGCGATGACGATAGCCGCCAGGGCAGGGGGCGGTTGTCCCTCCCTTTGCGCCAGATAGAGCCGCACCAAGTGTTTGGCCGTCCACCGTCCCAACAACCACTCGCGACGGCGCTTCACCACGCGCAATCCCGCCAGTTGCGCCTCCTCGAAGGGATGGAGCAACCCGGCCGGTGCCTGGCCCGTCGCCAGGTCGGGATGGGCGGCGAAGGTTTGCAGCAGGTGGAGGAGCATGGACGATGGAGGCGTCTGGCGTCCCTCGTCCTCCGTCTCGAAGGGGGCCGAGATACGAGGACGGAAGACGAACGACGGAGGACGAAGGGGGATTTCGTCTGGCGTCCTTCGTCCTCCGTCGCTGATGGAGGCTGATAGCGGTATAGGCAGGCCATCACACCGGCCGCGCCACCGTGCGATAGCCCTTCAGTTCGACAAAGACATGGCCGGCTTCGTNCACCACCCAGGCGTCGAAGGTCTCGCCGTCATCGGCGGTGGTGACAATGCCGTAGAGGGGGCCAGCGGCATCGGCCTCCTGGTGATAGGCCGTCAGCGAGGCAAAACCGAGGGGGAAGGCCATGGCGCCGTGGGTGTGGCGATGCCACAGGGCGGCCAGCTGGAAGCAGAGCTCGACCAGCCGCGGGGCCATCAGCAAGCCGATATCGGTCGGATCGGTTTGCGGCGGCAGATCGGCGGCAAAGCGACCGATGGCCTGCGGACCGACCACCCCGGCGCGCTCGATGACCCGATAGGAGGGGCCGTGGAAGAACTCTTTGTAAATCATCGCGGCGATGATGGGCAAATCGTCCGCCGACGGCGGGGTAAAGGCGATGCTCGGCGTCGGCAGGCCGGCCGGGCCCAACCGCACCGTGGCGGCGAAGTGCTCTTTGACCTGGGTGGGCAGGCCCTCCTTGGCCGGTTTGGTCACCGAGCGCAGGACCACACGCGCCTCCAGCTCATCCCCGGCGCCCGGCATAGCCTGGGCGTTCAGGTAGAGCGTGCGAGGCTCCAACCGGAAGAACTTGAAGGCGCCCATCATCGCCTCGTTCTCCACGGCCAGGACCCGATAGCCGGGCGCCAGGAGCGTGGCTACCTCGGCCAGGGCTTCGGTGGCCATGACGCCGGGCAACCAGGGCGTATCGGGGTCGGGCATGTGGTCGAACAGGAAGGGCTGCCGGCGGGGGTCCAGGGTGGTTTCCACCTCCAGGCCGCCGTACAGTCCGGCCGCTTTGACGACGCCGACCATGAGCGGACGAGGAGAGCGGGCGGCCAGGGCAGCCGCGGCCTTGTCGGGGTCAAGGCCGCCGGTAGGGTCACGTTCCTCCAGCCAGGCGCCCAGGCGACCGGCCACGACGATCTCCACGCGGGTGCCGCCGTAGGTCAGCTCGCGGCGGATGGTGGGCACGCCGGCCTCGGGCGGGAGCATGTCCACCCCCAGCGCCTCCATGATTTGCGGGATCGAGCCGCGTGAGGCCATACCGATCTGCCCCCAGGCCGTCCAGTCAATGGCGATGCCGCGGGTTTCGGGGCGGCGATGCCGCAGCCAGCTCGTCATCTTACAGAGCAGGTCGTTGGCGGCGGCGTAATCGGTCTGCCCGTTGTTGCCGAAGCGACCCGCCACCGAGCTGAAAACCACCATGGCGCCGATGGGCATGTCTTTGGCGGCCCGCAGCAGGTGGTAGAAACCGTCGGCCTTGACATCGAAGACGAGGTCGAACTGCTGCGGCTCCTTGTTGGGCAGGGTGCGGTCAATCAGCAAACCGCCGGCATGCAGGAGAACGTCAATGCGGCCGTAGCGCCGACGCACATCCTCGATGACCCGACCGACGGCCTCGCCGTCGCGCAGATCGAGGGCCACGTAATGGACCGTGCCGCCGGCGGCCTCGACCGCTTCAACCGCCCGCAGCGCCGCTTCGCTCCGTTCGATGGCGAGGATTTGCCCGTCAATCTGTTTGGGTGTGGGCTTTTCCCCGCGGGCGCGGGCCTCTTCGATCAGGCGGTGCTTGAGCGCCTCTTTGTCGGTGCGGAACAACCGCACGTACTCGTCGTCATGCGGCGGGCAGGGGACCAAGTCGAGCAGGTAGAAAATCCCCCGACTGGCCACGGCCAGGTCGGTGACGATGGCGCTGGTGATGCCTCCGGCCGCGCCGGTCACCAGGAAGACCGTCTCCGGTCCCAGGGCCATGCCCGGCCGCCCGTCGCGGGCC
>JAOADB010000034.1 GCA_026417535.1 Caldilineales bacterium | reverse complement strand
AGATGTGTATAAGAGACAGCTCTTGCCCCACGATTGGGAAGAGGACGCGGCCGTCATCGCCCACTACCGGCGCCTTTACCATCGGGTGGACCATCTCATCGTCCATTCCGAATACCAGCAGCAAGGGCTGCGGGACCGCTTTGGCGTCGCCCCGGAGCGGATCACGGTCATCCCGCACGGACCGCTGTTCCATCGTCTGCGGCTGCCGCCCCGCGGGGAAGCGCAGGCTCGCTTGGGTTTGAACGGGCCGGGACCGTACCTACTCCATTTCGGCCACATGCGGCCCTACAAGGGCACCGAGTTGCTGCTGGCGGCGCTGCCGGCCGTGTTAGCCCGCCATCCGCGAGCCGTTGTGCTGTTGGTCGGTCCGGCAACGGCCGAACGCCGTCGGGCGCTGGAGGCCTGTGTGGCCGAATACGGCTTGGAAAGGCATGTCCACGCCGATTTCAGTTATTTGCCCACGGCGGCGCTAGCCGATTACTTTGCCCTGGCCGACGTGGTGGTTATGCCCTATCGCCACATTGACCAGAGTGGTGTGTTGCTCTCGGCCCTGGGACTGGGGTTGCCGGTCATCGCCAGCGACAGCGGCGGGGTCAGCGAGACGATCCGGGTCCAAGACCTGGGGTATCTGACGCCGGTGGGGGATGTCGAGGCGCTGGCGGCGACCATCCTCGCCGTGCTCGCCGATGGCCAAGAGGCGTGGGCCAAGGCGCAACGGGCGCGGGAGTACGTTTGCACCGAGCTGGGCTGGCCCCGTATCGCCGCCGACACGGTGGCGCTCTATCGCCGTCTCCTGTCATGAGCGCCCTGCCCCGGATCCACTTCATCCTGCCGGTGCCTTCGCAGCCCCGTTTTCACAAGCGCATCGCCGCGCTGGCCGCGTTAGGGGCATCGGTGCAGGTCTATGCTTTCGAGCGCGACTACTTCCGCGGCAAGGCTCCGGCCCTGAACTATCACCGCTTGGGTCGGTTGCAACACGGCAACTACCTACGACGGTTGCCGATCTTGCTGCGAGCCGCGCCCATCCTCCATCGGGCCACGCGGCCTGGCGATGTCCTCTACGGTTTCGGCCTGGACACAGCCCTGCTGGGTCTGGTCGTGCAGCGGTGGCGAGGGGCGGACACCCGGCTGGTGTACGAGTGCGGAGACATCACACCCGTCATGGTCGGTCGCGGCGTTGGCAGCCGCCTGCTGCGTTGGCTCGAGCGCAGGGTTCTGGCTGCGGCCATCCGGGTCGTCATCACGGCTCCGGCCTTCGGCAGCCACTATTTCACGGCCATGCAGGGCGTGCCGCCGTCGCGGCTGTTCGTCATCGAAAACAAACTCGACCACATGCCCCCGCGGGAGGCGGCCGGCCTCTCCTGGGACGGCAAACGGCCGTTGCGCCTGGGCTATTTCGGCCTGTTGCGCGACCCTCTGGCCTGGCAGCTCATGCTGAGCTGGGCGCGCCGGGCGCCGGACGGCCTCCAGCTCATCGTGCGCGGCTACCCTTTTGGCATCCCCGGTCTGCGCGAGGCCATGCGCGCGCAACCCAACATCCACTTTGGCGGCGAGTACGTCTATCCCGACGACCTGCCCACCCTCTACGGCGGGGTGGATCTCGTTTGGACGACCTATCCCAAAGCGGCGGATCCGAACGACCCGCGTTGGCGTTGGCCGCGCACGAACCGTTTTTACGAGGCCTGCTATTTCGGCAAACCCATGATCGGCCAGACCGGCTCGGCCGACGGCGAGCTGATCGAACGGTACGACATCGGTCTGACGGTGGATACGGCCCAACCGGAAGCGGCGCTGGCGCGGCTACAGGGGATTACGCCGTCCGACCTGGCGCGGTGGACGACCAACCTGGCGGCGTTGCCGCCGTCGCTTTACCTCTACACCGATGAGCACGAACGGCTCCTGGCGGCAGTGGTGGGTAATCGGTAAGCGATGTTGGACCATGCGTTAGGACGGAAGACGGGATGGAGGACGAACGACGGAGGACGAAACCATTCCGTCTTCCTCTTCCGCCCTCCGTCTTTCGTCCATCGTCCATCGTCTCATTGCCATGAAACAGCTCATCCAGGACCTCGACAGCGGACAGGTGCGGGTGGTTGAAGTACCGGCGCCCGGCGTGCGGCCCGGTTTCGTGCTCGTGCGCACCGTCGTCTCCCTGGTTTCGGCCGGCACCGAGCGCATGATCGCCGACTTTGCCGCCAAAAACCTGGTGCAAAAGGCGCGGGCGCGGCCCGACCTGGTGCGCCAGGTGTGGGAAAAGGCCCGTCGCGACGGCCTATTGACCACCCTGGAAGCGGCGCGCAACCGCTTGGAACAGCCAATGGCGTTGGGCTATGCTTCGGCGGGGATTGTCCTGGCCGTGGGCGACGGCTGTGAGGGGCTGCGGCCGGGCGACCGCGTGGCCTGTGGCGGCGGCGGTCACGCCGTCCACGCCGAGATCGTGGCCGTGCCGCGCAACCTGGTCGTGTCTCTGCCAGATACGGTGGACTTCGAGACGGGTGCGTTCGCCACCCTCGGCGCCATTGCCCTTCAGGGCATCCGCCTGGCCGGGGTCGAACCAGGCGCCGTGGTCGGCGTCATCGGCCTGGGTCTGTTGGGACAATTGGCCTGTCAGCTGCTGACGGCGGCCGGGTGTCGGGTGGTGGGCACCGACCTGCGCAGCGACCGGGTGGCGCTGGCCCGGCAAACGGGGTCGGCCGAGACCACGACCGATCCGACGGCCTTTGTGGCCCTGTGCCGACAGCGCGGGGGCGGGCACGGCGCCGATGCCGTCCTCATCACGGCGGATACACGCAGCGATGGCCCGGTGACGCTGGCCGCTGAGGCGGCTCGACTCAAAGGGACGGTCGTGGCCGTTGGCGCCGTGGGGTTGAATCTGCCCCGCAGGCTCTATTACGAGAAAGAGCTGGCCTTTTACGTCTCGCGCTCCTACGGCCCCGGCCGCTATGACCCGACCTACGAGGAGGAAGGCCGCGATTATCCCTACGCCTACGTGCGCTGGACCGAACAGCGCAACATGGCTGCGTTCGTGGACCTGGCCGCCCAAGGCCGGCTGGATGTGCAGCCGCTCATCAGCCATCGCTTCCCCCTGACCGAGGCCCCGCGGGCCTATGACCTGGTGACGGGCCGGGTCGCCGAACCCTATCTGGCCATCCTGCTGACCTATCCCGAAACGCCCGACCCCACGCGACGGGTGGTGCTGGCGCCTTTGCCGGCCGTCCGGGCCGCGGATGTGTCGCCCCGACCGACGGTGCGGCTGGGCGTCCTGGGCGCAGGGAACTATGCCATCAGCACCCTGTTGCCGGCGCTCAAAGACCTGCCCGGCCTGGAGCGGGTCGGCATTGCCAGCAGCGGCGGACTCAGCGCCTCCAGCGCCGGGCGACGTTTCGGCTTTGGCTTTGCCGCCACCGGCGAGGAGGCCATCCTCGGCGATGAGCGTATCAACACCGTCGCCATCCTCACCCGCCACAACGCCCATGCCCGCCAGGTCCTGGCGGCCCTGGCCGCGGGCAAACACGTCTTCGTCGAAAAGCCCCTCTGTCTGACCGAAGCGGAGCTGGCGACCATTGCCGGGTACTACGCCGGCCTGGACCCGGCGCCGATGCTCATGGTGGGTTTCAACCGCCGCTTTGCACCCCTGGTCGTGACCCTCAAGACCCATCTGGCGGCCATCGCCGAGCCGCTCTACGTGGCCTGTCGGGTCAATGCCGGGTATCTGCCGCCCGACCACTGGCTCCACGACCCGACCGTGGGCGGCGGCCGTCTCGTGGGCGAGGGTTGTCACTTCGTCGACCTGCTCCTCCACCTGTTGCCCGGCGAGCCGGTGCGGGTGACGGCGCGGGCACTGCCCGACGGCGGCCGTTACCGGCAGGATAACGTGGTGGTGACCCTGGAGTGCGCCGATGGTTCGCTGGGGGTGTTGAGCTATCTGGCCAATGGCAACCGGCGCCTGGGGAAGGAACGCATCGAGGTCTTTGGCGGCGGTTGGAGCGCCGTGCTCGACGACTATCGAACGCTGAGCATTCACGGACCCGGCCGCAGCGTGCAACGGCGGGCATGGCTGCGCCAGGATAAAGGGCACCGGGCCGAATGGGAGGCCATCGTGGCCCATCTCACCGCTGCCGCGGCGCCACCCATCCCACCGGCCGTCCTTTTCCGTTCGATGCAGGTGACCTTTGCCGCCCAGCGCAGCCTGGTCACGGGCGAACCCGTTTTCCTGCCCGACGGGGCAACCCATGCTTGAGATCCTCCACGTCGTCGGGGCCAGGCCCAATTTCATGAAGGCGGCGCCGGTCATGCGGGCGCTGGCCGGCTACGGGCACGTGCGCCAGACCCTGGTGCACACCGGCCAGCACTACGACGCCAACATGTCCGATGTCTTTTTCGCCCAGCTGGGCCTGCCGGAGCCGACGGTCAATCTGGGGGTGGGGTCGGGCAGCCATGCCGTACAGACGGCGCAGATCATGCTCCGTTTCGAGGCGGTCGTGGCCGGACAACGGCCCGATTGGGTGGTGGTGTACGGCGATGTCAACTCGACGGTGGCCGTGGCCCTGGTCTGCGCCAAACGGCTCATCCCGGTGGCCCATGTCGAGGCCGGGCTGCGCTCCTTCGACCGCACCATGCCCGAGGAGATCAACCGCGTCCTCACCGACCAGATCGCCGACCTGCTGTTCACGCCGTCGGCCGACGGCGACGCCAATCTCCTGCGCGAGGGGGTGGCGGCAACGAAGATCCACCGGGTGGGCAATGTGATGATTGACACGCTCGTGCGGCTGTTGCCGGCCGCTGCGACCTGTTGGGAGACGGAGCGGCTGCGGCCCTGGCAAGACCGGCCCTACGCCCTGGTCACGCTCCATCGGCCGGCCAATGTGGACGACCCGACCATGCTTGGCGGGCTGCTGTCGGCCCTGGCCGCCATCGGTCGGCGTCTGCCCGTGCTCTTTCCCGTGCACCCGCGTACCCGGCAACGCCTGGAGGATTTCGGTTTGGGGACGGCCTGGCCGGGTCTCCATCTGCTGGAACCGCTTTCCTATCTCGAGTTTCTGGCCTTGCAGACGCGGGCCACGCTGGTCATCACGGATTCGGGCGGTATTCAGGAGGAGACGACCTATCTGGGCATCCCCTGCCTAACCGTGCGGGACAACACCGAGCGCCCCATCACGGTGGACATGGGGACGAACATCCTGGTCGGCCGCGACCCGGCGCGGTTGCAGGCCGAGGCCTATCGCATCCTCGACGGTGATGTCAAGACGGGATGCGTGCCGCCCCTATGGGATGGCCGAGCAGGCGAGCGCGTGGCAGCCATCCTGGCCCGGTCATGAAGGGAGCCAAAGGGAAGTCGGCGCCCGTAGCCCCGGAGCGGTACGTAGCGCAAGAGGCATCTTGCACTACATCTTTCGTCTGTCCGCGATGGCCTGAATCGTTACCAATAGCCGATGAAGAGCCGTTTTGAGCTTGTCCTGAGCCTGTGGCGTCATTTCGGTTTGCGCTGGCTGGCGACGCGCATGGCCTATCAGGCCCGGTTGCGCGGGGGCTGGTACCGTCTGCGCCACCCGGTGCGACGCTGGGACCAGCATCCGCCGGCTTCCTGGCTGGCCGACCATGCGCTGGCCACACCCGCTGCGTACGGCCGCTATCGCCGCCGGCAGGCCCCGCCGTTCTTCTTCGGTTCATCCGATCGCCCCCGGTTCGCCGCCCTGTTCCCGGCCTGGGATACCGACCCGGTCCGTTCGCCCCTGGCCGAGGCCGAAGCCCTGCGGGTGGGCCGCCTGCGCCTGTTCGGATGCCTGGAACTGGAGACGGGTTGTCCCCCCGACTGGCATCGCCATCCGCATACCGGTCTGGCCTTTCTGCGGGTTCATTGGAGCCGCATTGACGAGTTCGGCCAGGGGGATGTCAAACTCGTCTGGGAGCCGGCCCGTTTCGGTTTCACCTTTGCCCTGGTGCGGGCCTACTGGCGCACCGGCGACCCAAGCTGGGCCGAGCTGTTCTGGCAGCTCGTGGAAAGCTGGCGAGAGACGAATCCACCCCAGGCCGGGGTGCACTGGCATTCGGGTCAGGAGGTGGCCCTGCGGGTGCTGGCCTGGTGTTTCGGGCTGTACGGTTTTCTCGACGCGCCGCCGACGACGGACGAGCGGTTGCTCATGCTGGCGCAGATGGTGGCCGTTTCCGGCCGTCGGCTGGAAGCCACCCTCACGTACGGTCTCAGCCAGCAGAACAATCACAGTTTGAGCGAAGCGGCCGGGTTGTGGACCATTGGTCTGCTGTTCCCGGAGCTGCGATGGGCGCGGCGTTGGGTGCAGCGGGGGCAGGCTATCCTGGAAAGCCAAACTCGGCGGCTGTTCTACAAGGACGGCGCCTTTGCCCAGCATTCGTGCAACTACGAACGCCTGGCCCTGCATGACCTCATTTGGGCGGTGCGGTTGGGAGACGTGTGCGGCCGTCCTCTCGCCACGGACCTGCGGGAGATGTTGGCGCAGGCGGCGCTGCTGCTCTATGCCATGCAGGATGAGGACACCGGCCGTCTGCCCAATTACGGCCAGAACGACGGCGCTCTGTTGTTGCCCCTGAGCAATACAGACCCGCGCGATTTCCGACCCGTTGTGCAAACAGCCCACTACTTGGGCCTAGGGACGCTGTGCTGCCCGCCGGGGCCATGGGATGAGGAGCTGTTGTGGCTGGCCGGACCCGAAGCCCTTCAGGCGTTTCGGCAACCCTTTCCGCGTGGGGACCGGCTCAGCGCGTCCGGCTATCATGTTCTGCGCGATCGCCACAGCTTCGTTTTCCTGCGTTGCGGTGCCTATCGGCATCGTCCCGGGCAGGCCGATATGCTCCACCTCGACCTGTGGTGGCAGGGTCAAAACATCGCTCTCGACCCGGGCACGTTCGGTTATCACGCCGGGCCGCCGTGGGATGACATTCCCCTGGCGCGCACGGGCTTCCACAACACGGTGACGGTGGATGGCTGCGACCAAATGCGGCGGGTCGGCCGTTTCCTGTGGTTGCCGTGGCTACAAGGCCGTTTTACCCATTTTCGCTATCGACCTACCGGCGCGCCGGCCTGGTGGCAGGGCGAGCACGACGGCTATCGTCGGTTGGGGGTGAGCTATCGCCGAGGGGTGGCGCGGTTGGGCGGTGATGTCTGGGTCGTGCTCGATGCCCTCGATGACGAGTCGGGCGCCGTGCACGTGTATCGTCTGCACTGGTTGCTGGCCGATGTGCCCTACGAATGGGACCCGGCCGCCCGTCGGCTCCTGCTTCATACCCCGGCCGGGGACTATCTCGTGGCGTGGACGCAGACCGAAACAGCGGACGAGGCGAGCCTGATGCGGGCCGATCCCGCTTCGCCACGCGGCTGGCAGGCCCTCTGTTACGGTGTGCGGGCGCCGGCGCTGTCGCTGGCCGTGGTCGTCAGGGGTGCCCGGACCCGTTTCGTCACGTTGCTGGCGCCGCCGCCGGCAACCGTAAGCCTGCGCAACGGGCTGATCCACGTCGAGACGGACGATGCTCAGGCCGTGCTGACCACGTTATCCGGCGCTTGTGGCGCCTTGGTCTCCCATATCGAGCTGTTCGGGTCACAGGCCGAGACGCTGACTGTGATCCCCCAGGTTTAGGACGATGGATACCGGATGACAGCCGAAGCTACCTGAGCGAATTGACCGATGCCCCACGGCTACCACTATCTCCTCATCCACCAGGCTTTTGTCGGCCCCGGCGAGGCCGGCGGCACCCGCCACTACGAGCTGGCGCGACATTGCGCGGCGGCAGGGCATCGGTTCACCATCGTCGCCAGCCCGGTCAGCTATCTCTCCGGTCGGCCGACAGGAGCCGGAGAAGGCGAGGTGGCGCCCGGTGTGGCGGTGAAACGTACGCATACCCTGCCGACGTTGCATCGGAGCTTTTTTTGGCGTATCCTCAGTTTCCTCAGTTTCATGGTCTCGGCCACGGCAACGGCGCTGCGGGCCGGCCGGGTGGACCTGGTCATGGGCACTACGCCACCGCTGTTCCAGGCGTTGTCGGCCTGGGCTGTGGCCCGGTTGCGCCGCCGGCTTTTTCTGCTCGAGGTGCGCGACCTTTGGCCCCAGTTTGCCGTGGACATGGGCCTGTTGACCCAACCCCTGCTCATCGCTCTGGCTCGTCGCCTGGAGGGTTTTCTGTACGACCGCGCCGACCATCTGCTGGTCAATTCGCCGGCCTATCGCGACTATTTGCTGGCACGGGGAGTGCCCCCGGCCAAGGTCTCGCTCATCCCCAACGGTGTGGACCCGACGATGTTCGACCCCGCTGACCGGGGCGAAGGGTGGCGACAGTGGTGGGGGCTGGGTGACCGGTTCGTCGTGACCTATGCCGGCGCCTTGGGGCCGGCCAACGACATCCCCACACTGTTGCGGGCGGCGGCGCGGCTACGCGCACGGTCCGATATCCACTTCCTGCTCGTGGGTGACGGCAAGGAACGGCCTCAGTTGGAGGCCTGGGCCGCTGCCGAAGGGCTGACGAACGTGACCTTCACGGGCGCCGTGCCCAAGGAGCAGATGCCGACGGTGCTCGCGGCCAGCGATGCCTGTGTCGCCATCCTCCGAGACATTCCCTCCTTTCGCACGACCTATCCCAACAAGGTGTTCGACTACATGGCCGCCGGCCGTCCGACCATCTTGGCCATTGACGGGGTTATCCGGCAGGTGGTCGAGACGGCAGGGGCGGGTGTGTGCGTGCCGCCGGGCGACGATGCGGCGCTGGCTGCGGCCGTCGTGCAGCTGGCCGCTGACCGGCAGGCCGCCCGGGCGATGGGCGAGGCCGCGCGCCGTCATGTCGTCGCCCATTTCGATCGCCGCGATCAGGCCGAGGCGTTTTGCCGGCTGTTGGCGCAACTGGCCGAGAGAGGACGATGAACGGTTGCTATCGGCGTTGGGGCAAGCGCCTGTTCGACCTGATGGTCGCCGTCCCGGCGTTGGTCGTGCTCAGTCCGGTGCTGGCGGCATTGGCGCTCCTTGTGCGTTGGCAATTGGGCACGCCGGTGCTCTTTCGCCAGCAACGGCCCGGACTCCACGGCCGACCTTTTACCCTGTACAAGTTCCGGACGATGACCGAGGCCCGCGATGCCGAAGGGCGTCTGTTGCCCGATGCCGAACGGCTGACCCCCTTCGGCCGTTTCCTGCGTTCCACCAGCCTGGACGAATTGCCGGAGCTGTGGAACGTCGTGCGCGGGGACATGAGCCTGGTGGGGCCGCGGCCGCTCCTCATGCAGTACCTGGAGCGTTACACGCCCACGCAACGGCGTCGTCACGAGGTGCGACCGGGCATCACCGGGTGGGCGCAGGTGAACGGCCGCAACGCCCTGGATTGGCCGCAGCGCTTGGCCCTCGATGTGTGGTACGTGGACCATCTCTCGTTGGCGCTCGATTTGCGCATCATCCTCATCACCGTGGTGAAGATCCTGCGCCGCGAGGGCATCGCTGAACCGGGTCAGGCGACGATGCGAGAGTTCATGGGCGAGGGATTATGAGGATTATGAGCGGGAGGGTGTTGCTCATCGGCGCAGGCGGACACGCCCAAGTCGTGGCCGAGGCGTTGTGGCGGATGGCCGAGGCCGGCTCGGGTTGGGAACCCCTGGGATTCGTGGACGACGAGCCGACCTTGCAGGGTTGTTCCTTTCTGGGATTACCGGTCCTGGGTCCGATTGCGCTTTGGCGCGAGGTGGGCGCCGATGCCCTGATCGTGGCCGTCGGCGACAACGCCACCCGGCGACGGCTTTACCTGGCCTTGCGAGAGGCCGGCGCCCGTTTTGCCACGGTCGTCCATCCCCGCGCCGTGGTAGCGCCCGATGTGGTCATCGGGCCCGGCAGCATGATCCTGGCCGGGGTTGTGGTCAATATGGGTTCCGTCATCGGCGCCAATGTCATCCTCAACACGGCCTGCTCCCTCGACCACCACAACCGCATCGGCGACCACGTCCATGTGGCGCCGGGAGTCCATACGGGCGGCGACGTGTCCATCGGCGAAGGCGCGCTGCTGGGGATCGGGGCCACCGTTTTGCCCGGCCGCACCGTCGGCGCCTGGAGCGTGTTGGGCGCTGGCGCCGTCGCCGTTCACGACATCCCCCCCGGCGTCATGGCCCTGGGCGTCCCGGCGCGGTGGGGGGACAGGCGGGATGATGGACGATGGACGATGGACGATGGACGATAGAAAAAACCTTCGTCCTCACCATCGGCCCACACGCCAAACCCAGTCCCCAGTCCCCAGTCCCCAGTTCCCAGTCCCCAGTCTCCAGTCTCCAATCTCCATTCCCCAATCACCCGTACCAAGTATCACCATGCCCTCTATCCCCATGTCCTCGCCCGATCTGACGGACGCCGAGCGGGCGGCAGTAGCGGCCGTGCTGACTACGCCGTTCCTCAGCATCGGGCCGCAGATCGAGGCTTTTGAACGGGCCTTCGCCGCCTATGTGGGCACGCGGCATGCCGTCGGCGTCAACAGCGGTACCAGCGGCCTGCACCTAGCCGTGATCGCGGCCGGAGTCGGCGAGGGCGACCTGGTCATCACGACGCCGTTTTCGTTCATCGCTTCGGCCAATTGCATCCTCTACGAACGGGGCATCCCCGTGTTCGTGGACGTGGACCCCGTGACGGGTAATCTCGACCCGGAACAGGCCATAGCGGCGGCCGAGGACCTGATGACAGGTTCGGCTGCCGCACGGCGCTGGCTGCCCCCGGCCCTGCGCGAGAGCAACGCCCGCCCAGGGAAGCTAAAGGCCATCCTGCCGGTGCATGCCTACGGCCAACCAGCCGACATGGATCCCCTGCTAACGGTCGCCCGGCACTACGGTTTGGCCGTCATCGAGGATGCCTGTGAGGCCATCGGTGCCGAATACCGTCACCGTCGCGCCGGCACCCTGGGCGATGCCGCCGTTTTTGCCTTTTATCCCAACAAGCAGATGACCACCGGCGAAGGCGGGATGATCGTGACCGAACGCGATGACTGGGCCGACCTGTTCCGTTCCTTGCGCAACCAGGGCCGAGATGTGTTCGACGCCTGGCTCAACCACACCCGGTTGGGTTACAACTACCGCCTCGATGAGATGAGCGCGGCGCTGGGCTTGGCGCAGTTGCAACGGATCGAGGAGCTTCTGTCCAAGCGCGCCCGCGTGGCCGCCTGGTATACCGAACGGCTGGCCGATTCCGAGTTTTTCCGGCCACCCACCGTGACGGCCGACACGACGCGCATGTCGTGGTTCGTCTATGTGGTGCGGGTGCGACCGCCCCTCCGCCGCGACGAGGTCATACGCCGGCTGGCCGCGGCCGGCATCCCCAGCCGGCCCTATTTCACCCCGATCCACCTGCAACCGTTTTACCGGCAACGTTTCGGCTATGCGCCCGGCGCGTTCCCCGTCACCGAACACCTGGGCGAGGTTTCGCTGGCATTGCCTTTCGCGGGCGTCATGAGCGAAGACCAGGTGGATCGGGTGTGCACGGCGCTGTTGGCGATGACGCCGTGAAATGGGGAGGAACTCAAAAAAAAGGAGGGCTTTGGGGGCGCTTTTCTCGCTCTCGAACTCTTTCCTACTCCGTTTGGCGTCTTCGGCCAGCCAATTTGCACCTGAGCGCAACTGGGAGTAGGATGGGGAGTCCTATCTTTTCGAGGAGTTTGTGGCCATGCTGTTACGTGAAATCCTCCTGATCGTCTGGCGATGGGTCTGGCTGCTCGTGCTAGGCGCCATCGTTGGCGGCCTGATTGCCTACGGGCGGGCGGCACGCTCACCCCTCCTGTACGAGGCCGATGCCGGCGTCGTCCTCGTCCGGCGTTCGACCGAGGTCAAACTGGAGCCGCGCTTCGAGACCTCGATCACCGATGAACTGAACACGACCGACCGCACGAACAGCGGTCTGATCACCCTGGCCTCGCTGGTGACCAACGAGGCCATTGCTCGCGCCGTGTTCCGGGATCTGCAAGGCTCGCTGCCCGCGCGGGTGGAGACACCCCAAGACCTCTTGCGGTTCATCTCGAGCGAGGTCCGCAACGGCATCATCCGGGTCAAGGTGCGGGCCGACAATCCCCAATTTGCCGCCGACCTGGCCAACGCCTGGGCCGAGCAGTACGCCCGTTATGTCAACCGCCTCTACGCCGGCCAGACCCTAACCACCGATCTGACGCCACAGGTCGAGGAGGCCCAGCAACGCTATCAGGAAGCGCAGGCCGCCCTGGTGGCCTTCCTCAAAGACGACCCGACGGCTACGCTGCAAAGCCGTCTCCAGGAGCGCCAGGCCACCCTGCAACGGCTCCTGCAATTGCGGGCCGAGGAGCAGGCCGGCAACCTGCAGCGCCTGTACGAACGTCGGCAACGAGCGCAAAACGTGCTGGGGGATGCCCTCGTCCTGCGCGACCTGTTGAACGCTTCGCAGTCGTCGGCGGCCGATGCGGCCAATGCTTTGGCCTTGCTCAGCCTGCAATTCAACGCCATCGAAAGCGGGGTCAGTGAGACCGTGAACCTCCCCGGGGACGAAAAGGCAGGCTCTGGTGAGAGAGGAACGGCCCTGCAATTCAACTTCAACCCGCGTTTGCTCAGCGATGTGGCCGTTTCGGCCGAAGCGTTACGGGCCGATCTCGATAATCTCATCGCCGTCCTGCAAAAGCGCGTGGCCGATTACGACACTCAAATCGCCGATCTGACCCGCGCCGCCGTCAGCAGCGAGACCTCGACGCTGGACCCGGAGTTGCAGGTGCTTTTCGCCGAGATCGCCTCCCTTCAGGCCCAGATCGCCGAGCTCAAGAGCCGTCGCGAACAGCTCGAAAACGAGCGTAATCGTCTGTGGGAGAGCTACAACCTGGTGGCCAATGCCTCGCAGGAGCTCTTGCTGACCACCTCCACCAGCGACGGCACGGTGCTCCGTTTTGCCATCCCGGCCACGGTGCCCCGGCGGCCCTTGCAACCGCCGCCTACCCAGGCCATCGTCGTCGGCGCCTTTTTGGGTCTGATCGCGGCGACGGTCTTCGTCTTTGCCTTTGAGCTGACCGATAACCGGGTACGCACCCGTGAGGACGTGGAGACGGTGCTCGAGCTACCCGTGCTGGGGGTCGTGCCCAAGGGCGAAACCGGGGACGGCACCCGGCCCATTGCCCTGACCCGGCCCCAGGCGCCTGTGGCCGAAGGGGTGCGCTTCCTGCGCACGGCCCTGGAGGCTGCGCCGGCGCCGGCCCGCTCGCTGCACATCACGAGCATGAACGAGGGTGAAGGCAAGACCACCGTGGCGGCCAATCTGGCCGTGCTCAGCGCCGCTGCCGGTCTCTCGGTCATCCTGATAGACGCCAATTTCCGCCACCCGCAGCTGCACACCCTGTTCGGTCTTTCCGAGCAGCGTGGGCTGATGCCGCTCCTGATGGCCAACGGCACCAACCTGGAGGCGAACCTCCAGGCCACGGCCGTGCCCGGCCTGCGGGTGTTGGCAGCCGGCGCCGTTGATGGGATGGCCCCGGACTGGCTGGCGCGGCCGGTGATGAGGGACATCGTGGCGGCGGCGACGGCCATGGCCGATCTCGTCATTCTCGACACGGCTGCGGCCCGCGATTTCACCGAACCCCTGGCCCTGGCCGGGTTGGTCGAAGGCGTCGTCCTCGTCATACAGCCCGGCAAGGCGACCGTGCCCGAGATCGAGCATTTCCGTCAGGCGTTGGCGGCCATCCAGGCCCGTCTGCTCGGCGTGGTGCTCAACCGGGTGCCTGCGGGTCGGCGCTTGCGCGCGGCCCGCAGCGCCAACGGGCAGAAGACGTTGACACCGGTGCCGGCCGAGCGGCTGGCCACCGGCGCCAAGTCGTGAAGGCATCCTCCGCAATGGTTCGTTGGGACCGGGTCGGCGGGCTGGCTCGCCGGGTGGCCGCCTGGGAATTGCCCTTGGTCTTGCTCGTTCTGCCCGGTCTGATCCTGCGGCCGATGTGGGTGAGCGCCGCAGCGGTGGCGGTGTTGTGGCTGTGTCGCTGGATGGCCTGGGGTCGCCTCACCCGCCCGGCGCCGCCCAATCTGCCCCTTTTGCTCCTTGGCGCCCTCATCCCCGTCTCGCTGGCCATCACGCCGACCCCGGCCGCCACACGGGTGCAGGCCGGCTATCTGCTGGCGGGACTGGCCCTCTATTTCGCCGTGCTCAACTGGGCTGTGGACGCCCGGCGGCTGCAAACGCTGCTCGGCGGTGTGATGGTCGTGGCGTTGGGCTTGGCTCTCTTCAGCCCGTTGCTCATCGAAAGCCACGAAGGGTTTCGCTGGTTGCCGGCCGGGTGGATGGCCCTGGCTCGCCGTCTGCCGGAACGCATCAACCCGAATGTGCTGGCGGGGAATCTGGCGCCCTTGTGGCCCCTGACCCTGGCTCTGGCTTGGCGTCCGCCGGGTGAGCGAGGTTGGTGGTGGCGAGGGCTGGCTGGCGGGGTGACCCTGGTGTTGGGCCTTGTGCTCTTGGGGCTGGCCTCACGGGGGATATGGCTGGCCCTGGGGCTGACCGGTCTGCTGTTGCTGCCCCTGCGCTGGCCGGGTTTGCGCCGCGGTTGGCCGCTGGCGGTCGCGCTGATCTGGTTGGTGATTGCCCAGCGCCTCCCTGAGCGTCTGGCCGCCGTCACCCTCGATACGGGCGCGTTGGGCGGTTGGACCGTGCGAACCGAAATCTGGCAGCGGGCGGCCTTTGCCCTCGGCGATTTTGCCCTCACCGGCATGGGTATGGGCGCCTGGGCGCAGGTGGCCCCGGTGCTCTACCCCTATCTCCACATCGGGGCCAACACGACCGTGCCTCACGCCCATCAGCTCTTTTTGCAGGTGGGTCTCGACCTGGGTGTGCCCGGTCTGACCCTGTTTCTGGCCACGATAGGCTTGGGCGTTTGGATGGCCTGGCAGAGCTACAGGCGTTACCGCGATGGGACTGAACCCGAAAACCGCAGCCGGGCGGCGCTGGCCCTGGCCTTGCTGGCCAGTTTCCTGATCATCCTGAGCCACGGGCTGGTGGATGCCGTGAGCTGGGGCACCAAACCGGCGGTCTTCACCTGGTTGGTGCTGGCGCTGACGACGGTGCTCTATCTGAACGCCGAGACGGCGCCGACACCGACAGCCGTCGCCAAGGCAGGCGAAGGATGAAGCGGTGGATCGGCGGGACGGTTCTGCTCGTGGTGTTGACCGCCTGCGCCGGGCCGGCCGAGAGTGCCTGGCCAGCGCCCCGGTTGCTGGCCCATGCCGCCGGTCCCGCCGACCTGACCCACCATACCATCGGCGTTTACCTGTATCCCGAAGACGATGTCCACGGTCCGGTCGCGCCCCGGCTGGGGGCGTTGGGCGCCCGCTGGTCGCGTTCCTGGCTGAGCTGGGATTGGGTCGAACCCGTGCGCACCGACCCGCCCACCTATCGCTGGGAGCCCCTGGACGCCATCCTGGGGGCCGCGCGACGGGCGGGCCTGGAGCCGATTTTCCTGCTCGGCGGGAATGCCTCGTGGGCGGCGGACAGTTTCTGCGGTCCCTTGCATCCCGACGCGCGGGAGGCGTTTGTGCAGTTCCTGCAGGCGGCTGTGGC
Source organism: Caldilineales bacterium (assembly GCA_026417535.1). GTDB lineage: Bacteria > Chloroflexota > Anaerolineae > J102 > J102 > SSF26. Next base: position 5,798 of record JAOADB010000034.1, on the reverse strand, counting down.
CCGCTACAAGGAGCCGCCCTACGCCGTGCGGCTGTGGGAAATCTACAACGAGCCCGATAGCGTGTTCGGGCCTCAGGGCTTTTGCTTCGGCACGCGCGGACATCGGTACCCGGAGACCTTGCGCCTGGCCTACGAGGCCATCAAAACGGCCGACCCGCAGGCGCTGGTGCTCTTCGGCGGTCTCTCCTACGATTTCTTCGTCAACGAGGGTGGTCGGTTCGACCCGGCTTTCCTCGACGATGCCCTGGCCGCCGGCGCCGGGCCGTATTTCGACATCCTGGCCTTCCACTACTACCCGGCCTTTGCCGAACGCTGGCAGGCGTTCGGGCCGGGTGTGGCCGGTAAGGCGGCCTATCTGCGCAGCGAATTGGCCCGCTACGGGTTGGAAAAACCCCTAGCCCTGACCGAAATCGGCCGGCCCACGCGTGGGCCGGACACCGATCCCCTGACCTACGACGAGGAGACGACCGCCCGCTTCGTGCTGCCGGCCTTGGCCCTGGCGCGGGCGGCCGATCTGGCGCCTATCATCTGGTTTAGCGCCGTGGACAAACCCGCCGAGCCTTACGATTACGGTCTGTTCGATGCCGACCTGGCGCCCGAACCGGGGTTGGCAGCCTATGCCGTGGCCCTGGCCGCGCTGCAAGGGGCGGCTTACGTCGGTCCGCTCCCCCTCACCGGGGAGGGACAGGCCCTCCGTTTTCGACAGGGCGAGCGCGATGTCGTGGTGGCCTGGTCCGGACAACCCGATCTGGGGACCGAGGGGCTGGCCTGGCTACGACTTGAGGCCACAGGCGCTTGGGTCGTGAACCCGCGCGGGGTGGCCCATCGTTTGCTCGAAGGCAGCCCGACCGACGGCGACGGGATGCGCGACGGACATTTGACCCTGCTTATCGACGCGGAGCCGGTGGTCCTGTGGCCTTTTTGAGCACGTTGCGGCAATTGCACACAGGGCGGCGCTGGGTTTGGCGGCTGCTTCTGGGCGTGGCGGTGGCCGCGACAGCCATCGTCGTACTGGCGCGTCAGGTCCAATGGGAGGTGGCGCTGGCCCACCTGCGCGAGGTCCGCCCCGGTTGGTTGTTGGCGACGGTGGGCTGTGTGCTGACGACGAACATCGCCAAGGCCATGCGCTGGCGCTGGCTCTTCCCGACCGACCGCGAGCCGCCTTCCCGCCGCGATGCCTTTGGCGCGCTCATGGTCGGCCAGATGCTCAACTTCATGTTGCCGCTGCGTGCCGGCGACCTCTCGCGCGCCCTGCTCATGGGTCGTTATCGCCAGGCCAGCACGGCTGCCGCTGTCGGCACCATCGGCGCGGAGAAGGTCATTGACCTGTCCATCATGGGGCTGTTGGTGGCCCTCGTGTTGCCCTCGGTCATTCTGCCGGCCTGGATGGACACGGCCGACCGTGGGGTCACCGTCGGCGCGCTGGTGGGGGCAAGCTTCTGGATCGGGATTTTGCTGGCCCTGCCCTGGCTGCAACGGATTCTGGAGGGTCTGGGGCGGCGTTTTCAGGCGCTGCGTTTGCTCAGCCGGTTGGTGTCGCGCTTCCTCGACGGTCTGACGGCGTTGCGCCATACCCGCCGTGTCCCCTATGTGATGGCGTGGTCGGCATTGGCCTGGGGATGTGGGATTCTGGCCAACTACATGCTCTTGCGGGCGCTGGGCCTGCCGGCGACCTGGTTGAGCAGCCTGCTCGTCATTCTCATCATCCAGGGTGGGGTCAGTGTGCCCCTGGCGCCGGGTCAGATCGGCGTCTTCGAGGCCCTGGCTGTGTTGGCGCTGTCCTTGACCGGTATCCCGGCCGAAGCCGGCTTGGCCTTTGGCATCTGGTTGCACATCATCGTGATGGGAATTCCTGTGCTCAGCAGTTTGTGGTGGTTGAGCCGACGCGGGTGAGATGCCGCCGTACTGAAACGGCGACGGCCGGCGTCCTATCCCCGGAAACGTCCGCTCATCACTCTCGCCTCCTGCCCATGTTCCATTGGCATCGCGTTCTCATCCTCCCCCTCATCCTGCTCCTGGCTTTGCTCGTTATCCCCCTGATGCGCGGCCGCGCCGAGCCGACCGCGCCCCAGGCCGTGCCCACCGATCCCTTTGGCATCTACCTCCACGACCATCGCAATCTGCGCGGGGGCGCCGAAATGGCCGCCGCGGGCGCACGTTGGCTCTCCATCAACCTGATTTGGCGAGATATCGAGCCTCGTCGCGGGCAGTACAATTGGGCGCAGACTGATGCCACCCTGGCCCGCGCCGCCGAACTCGGCTATCAGGTGCTGGTCACGGTGACGGGCAATCCTTCCTGGGCCGCCGACACCACCTGCGGACCGGTGCGCCATCTCGATGCGCTGGTGGAGTTCATGCGTCGTGCCGTAGCCCGCTACAGCGTGCCGCCGTACAACGTCCTCCATTGGGCCATGTACAACGAGCCCGACAACTCCGATATCACCATGGACCTGGGCGGTTGTTGGGGGAATCCTTACCCGCGGGAACGACCCGGTTTCGGCGGTGTGGCCTACGGGCGGATGCTGAGACAGGTCTATCCGGCGGTCAAAGCGGTCAATCCCGAGGTGAAGCTCGTTCTCGGTGCGCTGGCCTACGACTATTTCACTCACGAAGGAGGGTATTTCGATCCCCTCTTTTTTGAAGACATCATCCGTCGTGGCGGCGCCAATGCCTGGGCCTATTTCGATCTGATCAATTTTCACTATTACTACGCCTTTGCGCAGCGTTGGGATGATGCTTTTCCGGGACGCTACAATGACGGCGTTATCGGTAAAGCGATGTATTTACGTCAGGAATACGCCAATTTCACGGCACAGCCACCGAAACCCGTCATCCTGACCGAGATCGGTAGCCCGACGTCCGGTCCACCTGACGGCCAGAACTACAGCGAAGAGCGCCAGGCCCGCGATGTGATCAGGGAGATGACGCGCTCCATGGCCGCCGGTCTGCCCATCATCATCTGGTTTGCCGGCGTGGACGAGCCGGCCTGGGATTACAAGTACGGCCTGCTCGACAGCAATCTGCGCCCCAAACCGGGGTACAGCGTCTATCGCGTCTTCACCCGCGAGATGGCCGATGCGCGCTTCGAGGGGCCGCGGCTCAACTTCGCGCCCAGCGTCGAGGGCTACGATTTCCTGGTGCGTGGCCGGCGCAAGACGGTCGTCTGGCAGACGGAAGGTAACGGCGGCATCCTGACGGTGGGGATCAGCAGGGTCGGCGGCGTGTTGCGGGTGGTGGATAAGTTCGGCAACGAATCGTACGTCACCGACGGCAGCTCCGGCGACCCCGACGGTGTGGCCAACCGTTTTGTCGGCGTGTTCATTGACCAAAGCCCGCGGTTTCTGGAGGACATGACGATGCCGACGCACACGCCCACGGTGACGCCAACGGCCACGCGTACGCCAACGCCGACGCTCACCCCAACGGCCACGGCCACACCGACCGTGACGCCGACCCCTACGCCGACCCCTACACCGACCCTCACCCCCACGCGCACGCCGACACGCCGACCCACGCGCACGCCGACGCCGACCGTGACGCCCACCGGCAGTCTGACGGCCACGCCCGCGACGGTTCTCCAACAACATTTCCTGCCCTTGTATCGGTATCGCCGCACGGCATCTCAGCCTGAACCGACGCCCAACCCCAATACACGGCAGCTGTATCTGCCCTTCTATCGGCGTTAAGCTTCTCGGAATCGTAACCTGCCCGGATGGTTTCTCCGGCGCGCGGATAAGCGTATCCGCTTGAGCTTCAATCGCATACCCCTTCGTCTCCATTCGCCTGCTTCGCTTGCCGTTTGCGAAGCAGGCGTTTTTGTTTTTTCGGGTAACCGTTCAGGCCGATGACGATGGATGTAGCGCAAGATGGCATCTTGTGCGGCGTCTTTCGTCCGTCGTCCGCGCGAGCGGCCCATGGCGGGAAGGGAAGACTCCTCCGTGGCATAGGGCAGTGGGCTGAACAGGTATTTTTTCGGGTCGCCAAAGCCCGATGGACGGCGCGCTTCGAAGCCTGCGCTACGGCGTAACGAGGTTTTTGGCGCTCCCTATCGGGTTGTGGCAAGATGGGGCCGCTGTTGTCATCTTTCCTCCAGGCGAAGATATGTCCCCGCGCGTGCTTATAACCGGAGGCGCCGGTTTCATCGGCAGCCACCTGGCCGAGGCCTTTCTGGCGGCCGGCTATGAAGTGACCATTCTCGACAATCTCTCCACCGGCCGTTTCGAGAACATCGCCCATCTCGTCGGCCAACCCGGTTTTCGCTTCGCGCTGGCCAGCATCCAAAACGCCATCGTGCTCGACCGGTTGGCCAGCGAGGCCGATGTCATCGTCCATTTGGCTGCGGCCGTGGGGGTCCAGCTCATCGTCGAGCGACCCGTCCACACCATCGAGACGAACATCATGGGCACCGAGGCCGTGTTGCAGGCGGCGGCCCGCTATCGGGCCAAGGTCGTCCTGGCTTCGACTTCGGAGGTGTACGGCAAGGGGGTGCGCGTCCCCTTCCGAGAGGATGACGATGTCGTCCTCGGCCCCACCGACAAAAGCCGCTGGGCCTATGCCGCCTCGAAGATGGTGGACGAGTTCCTGGCCCTGGCCTACTACCGGGAAAAGGGGTTGCCCGTCGTGATTGCCCGGCTGTTCAACACGGTGGGTCCCCGGCAAACCGGTCGCTATGGCATGGTCGTCCCCCGCTTTGTCTCCCAGGCCCTACGGGGATTACCCATCACGGTGTACGGCGATGGCAAGCAAAGCCGCTGTTTTTGCGATGTCTCCGATACGGTGCGCGCCCTGATGGGCCTGGCTAGGCATCCCGACGCCGTCGGCCGGGTCTTCAACGTCGGTTCGCGGGAGGAAATCACCATCCGCGAGCTGGCGGAGCGGGTGCTGGCCGTGACCGGCAGCCGTTCTCCCATCGAGTTCGTCCCTTACGACCGGGCCTACGCGCCGGGTTTCGAGGATATGGCCCGGCGCGTGCCCGATACGAGTCGCATTGAAGCGCTGTTGGGCTGGCATCCTCAGGTGCCACTGGACACGATTCTGGCCCGCGTCGCCGCCTGGATGCAAGCTCAACCCGACGTGCCGGCCTATTGAAGGGTCTGAGCGTTTATGAGCCGTCCGCCTGTCGGACCATGCTGGTACGCCGTGCATACGAAGCCGTTCAAAGAGGTGCTCGTGGCGGCTCTGCTGGAAGAACGCCTGACGCTGCAGGTCTTTTTGCCCGAAGCGTTACAACGCTACCGCGGTCGCATGGAGATGCGGCCGTTTTTCCCTCGCTACCTCTTCGTCGAGGCCGATCTGGCGCAGATCGAAGTTTCGGCCATCAACGCCCTGCCGGGGATCATCCATCTCGTCTCGTTCGGTGGGGTCCCTCAGCCGCTTCCACTCGCCGTCATCGAGGGGATTCGCGAACGCCTGGCCGCCATCAACGCCGCCGGTGGGCTGCCAAGCCACGGCTTCAACCCCGGCGACCGCGTGCGCCTGACCGATGGGCCGCTGGCAGGCTTAGAGGCCGTCTTCCAGGGGCCGATGCGACCCTCGCAGCGGGTCAAAATTCTGTTGGAGTTCCTCGGCCGTCTGCAGACGCTCGAGGTGCCCCCCGAGTATCTCGAGCCCGTCCGAGAGACTCCGCCGACGCCCTCTTCGCGCCGAACCACGCGCGGCCGGGGACGGCGAATTCATGACCGTAAGGCGAAAAGTAACGGGTAAAGGGTTACTGGGTACTGGGTACTGGATACTGGATACTGGTAACTAGTACCCAGTACCCAATATCCAGTATCCAATATCCAGTATCCAATATCCAC